>NZ_CP021378.1:2626763-2926763 GCF_002215495.1 Porphyrobacter sp. CACIAM 03H1 | reverse complement strand
CGTCGTGAAGGCGATGCTGCCGTCCGGCATGGCGGTCACGTCATTGGTCCACGACAGGCGTCGGGCTCCGACCTTGTCCAGCACGCTGCGCAGCGAGCCGCCGGGCTGTGCCCGGAGCAAGGCGCCGGCCCTTTCGTCTACCGCATGGATCGCCTCGCCCGGGCCATAGGCGAGTCCGGTCAGAAACCCGCCGCCTTGCGCCGCTATGGACCACGTGCCCGTGCCGGGATCGACAGCGGCCACCTGCCCGTTCGCCATCGCGACGAGCAGACGGCCGGCATCATCGAAAGCGAGGCCGTCGGGCTTGCCGGGCAGATCGCTCGCCAGCACCTTCGCGGTGACACGCGGCGCCGAGGAACAGGCCTGGCCATCGGCAAGTGGCGGGGGCGCGTTCCATGCGACCGGGTCGATCGGGCTGAAGGCGACGAGACCCGCGACGCCCACGCCAAGCATTGCAAGGCCGGCAATCCCCCACTTCATGCAGGCATCGCGCCGATGTTCTGGAGCAGCGCGAGGCGATCATAGATCACTTCCTGCACCATCACCCTGCCGTTGCTGATCCGGTAGCGAGAGGCATAGGTGCCCGAGATGCGCGCGCCGCTCGGCGGAATTGCCGTCCCGTCAGGCAGCACAAGCGGACCGGTGTGGACGCCGCTCATGGTGCAGAAGTCGATGATCTCCTCGCCATCGACAAGCCGCGCATGGGTCTGGACGTCGTTCTCGCTGAAAGCCCCGAGCCAAACCTGCTCGGCCATGATCCGGGCCGGCTTTCCGGTCGTCGAGACCCCCGGGGCACCATAGACCACATCATCGTGCCAATGCGCGGCGATGGCGTCCAGATCGCCGTGGCGAAACGCTTCGTGCATCGCATCGACCACGGCGGCGGGGGACAGGTGGGTGGCAGTATCGGTCATCGGGTCCTCCCTCAGGCTGGTTCCATCTGGTTTGCGCGCAGCCAGGCGACCGTATCGCGCACGGTCTCGGCCACCGGGCGGAAGGTGAGACCGAGCTCGCGTTCCGACTTGGCGTGGTTGAAGCGGGTGCGGCCCGCCTCGCGCTGAAGCGACTTGACCGCCGCCCAGCTCAGCAGCGCAGGCTTGCCGGTGGTGCGCGCAAGCAGCTCCTGCACGCCGGCGACCGCATACATCAGCGGCAGTGGCAGAGGGCGCGTGGGTGCCTTGATGCCGGTCTCCTCCTCGAGAACGGCGAAGAGCTCGGCCAGCGTCATGCAGCGTCCCGCAGCGAGGTAGCGTTCGCCCCTGCGGCCTTTGGCGAGGGCGGCGATCTGCGCTTCGGCCACATCGCGCGCGTCGACGAAAGACATGGTTGCGGGCGGCACGCCCGGCAGGCGCTGGTGGAGGAAATCGAGCGCGGTCTGCCCGGCCGAGGTCGGCCCCGCATCGCCCGGCCCCCACATCCAGCCCGGCATCACCATCACCGCGTGGAAATCCGGATAACGCTCGAGCGCCTCGAGCACGGCCCGGTCTGTCAGGATCTTGCTGCGGTAGTAATCGTCGGCATTGTTCGTGTCGCGCAGCATGGTTTCGTCGATCAGCGCGCCCGGCGGGCCATCGAGGAGGGCGATCGAGGAGGTGTGCACCATCCGCCGCACACCGGCCGCACGCGCCGCCGCAATCAGGTCGCGCGTGCCGATCACGTTGATGCGTTCAAGCATCGGCCAGTGCGACCCGCCCTTGTAGCTGTCGCGGAAATAGGCGGCGGTGTGAAACAGTGCGTCGACGCCTTCGAGATGGCGGGCGAAACTGGCCACGTTCTCCATGTCGCCGGTCACGATCTCGAGGCGCCTATCCCTGATGTCATCGAACTGGGCCGCCGCCTTGGCGCGGCTGCGGGCCAGCGCGCGCACTGTGGCGCCGCGCGACAGCAGGGCTCGGACGAGGTTGTTGCCGAGCAGACCGGTCGCCCCGGTCACGAAGAATGTCTGACCCTGCATTGCCCGTCCCTCGACTCATTGCGTTCGGTATTTAAATACCGATTGGTATTTTGATTGCAAGTGGTATCGGAAGCTATGGCCCGCCTGACCCGATCCGAAAGCCGGCAGAAGACGCGCGAGCGCCTGCTCGATGCCGCAAAAGATGCCTTCACGCGCGAAGGATATGCGGGTGCTTCGGTCGATGTGATCGCCGAAGGCGCCGGCTTTTCGAAGGGCGCCTTCTATTCGAACTTCGAGAGCAAGGAGGCGATCTTCCTCGAACTGCTCGAACGGCACATGAGCGAGGAGGTCGCGATCAGCAGCGGCTTTGCCCCTGCGGAAGCTTCGGCAGAGGAGGCGATCGAAAGCATTGCCGAGCGATATGCCAGCGACCCGGTCGACCTCGACTGGTGCCTGCTTTCGATCGAATTTGCCTTGCACGCCACACGCTCGGCCGCCTTCGCTGCGCGCCGCACCGAGCTTTTCGCGCGTCATTACGATGCGGTTGCCGAAATCATCACCGCCATCGCCGCCAAGGCGAAGGCCGAGGTGGCTGATCCAGCCCGATCCGCGGCGATCTTCATCGCGCTGCGCCAGGGAATGGCGCTCGAGCGCAGTCAGCCAGAACCGGCAATCAGCGCCGACGATGTAAAGAGCACCTTGTCACGCTGGATGCGGGAACTGATCGGATTGCCGTCACCGCAACGGGCCAATGATCCGGCGCGATAGCTCGTAACTCGCCTGACGACCGTTACCGACGCCCATGCGACGACCAGAGGGCCTGTTCTGCAACAAACCTATCCGGCACAATGGCTGGCCCGGCGATCAGGCGTCCGGCGATCCGGAGAAGAACTCGAGCCCGGCCGCGACCGTCACTGCACGTGCCTCTTCGACTGCATCGGCGTATCGTGCCTTCAGCTCCGGATCGAGATGCAGGCTCTCCTGCCGGTAGAAATCGAAATAGGAGCGCCACTGCTCGCCCGTCGGCTTGTTGAGGTGGGTCACGAACATCATGCCGAAACCGAGGGACACGGCCAGCCTTGCCGCCGGGACGAGCTGGTCGATGTTCGACCGGCAGGCGACGAAATACCAGCCCAGACGGGGCTGCGTGACGCCGGCCAGGGTCTTCTCCCGGTTGATGGCGGCGATGCCCGACATCACCTTTTCGAGCGTTCCGCCCTTGTGGAGATAGGCATAGGTCTCGGCCTCGGTCGCATCGATCGAGAGCATGATCTTGTCGACCCCGAGAGCCACCAGCTGCCGCGCCTTCTCGTCGTCGATCAGCTGGCCGGTGGTGTTGAACATGAAGCGGCAGCCATTGGCCTTGATCTCGGTCACCATGTCGATGAACCGCTTGTGGAGCATGCATTCGCCGTTTTCGTGCCCGATGACTTCGAGCGCCGTCCGGAACAGCGGGCGCACCTTGTCGAACACCGCGTCGGGCATGTGGCCGAGGCCGTACTGCATGTCGGAATGGTAGACGAAGCACTTCTGGCAGCGGATGTGGCACTTGGAGCTCATGTCGAGCACCAGGACGATCGGGCCGGTTTCCGGCGCGATCTGTCCGGCCTGCCATGAATCGTGCACATCGTAGTAGTTGGCGACCTTGTCGTAGCCGAAATCGCCGCCGATGTTGCGGCCGAAGCTCGTCAGGTGGTCGATCGTCCGGCTGCGCGCGGCATGGCAGGTGCGACAGGCGAGGTTGAGGTTGGTCTGCGTCGCCACCGCCGAGCGCACGTTCTGCATCGCCGCCCCGTTCCACAGATCGCGGATGTCCGCATAGGTCTCGAGCGATCCGAGGTTCTGCGGCCCGCGGATGCAGGGGCGGGTCACCTTGCCGTCCCATTGCACGTAGAGGGTGGTCCAGGGCTGGCTGCAAAAGGGGGCGGTCTGTTCCTGCATGAAGCCAGAATAGGTCACGCCCCGGGCAAGGCAACCTGTTAATTTTCCACCGCTAACATGAGGGGCTCCGGTTCCCGCCCGGCGGGATGCCGACGATTCCTCCAGCTCGCCGCTGGTCATCGACGAGTGATCGGGTAAAGCCGACCAACCTGCATTGTGCGGGTCGGATCGCGCTGATAGCACTTGGGAATGCGGGGCGGCATCTTCGAAGCTTCCCGCCACGAGAGGGGCGCGTTCGGGGTGGCAGGGAAAAACACAGGTCTTACCACGACATCCCGCCATGCCGCGCCGCGCGCGAGACACGCCTGCGCCGGTCTTGCCGCTCTGCTGGCGCTCCCCATGCTTCCCGCCTGCACCGGGCTGGGTGCCGACCCGCCGCCGATGGCGAGCGTCCAGCCGGTTCCCGAACGCTGGGTGCTGGCCGAGCCGGGCGCGACCGAGGTTCCGCTCGATCGCTACTGGCTGATGCTCGACGATCCGCTGGTCGCCGAGTTCGTCGACCGGGCGCGCAGCGAGAACCTCGACATTGCCCAAGCCGCCGCCCGCCTGCGCGCCGCGCGGGCCGCCCTGCGCGCCGCGCGCGCCGACCGCGTGCCCACGGTCAGCGCCAGCGGCGGTGCACGCCGCGATGTCGGCGATCTGGCGAGCGACGATGTGTTCCTCTCGCTCGGCGCCGACGCCTCGTGGGAGGTCGACCTGTTCGGCCGGATCGACGGCTCGATCGATGCCGCCCGCGGCGACCTTCAGGCGGCAGGCTATTCGCTCGGCGATCTCGAGCGGGTGATCGTCGCCCAGGTGGCGAGCCAGGTGGTAAGCGCCCGGGCGCTGGCCGCGCAGCTCGCCATCGCGCGCGAGACGCTGGCGATCCAGGACGACACGCTCCAGATCACGCGCTGGCGCAACCAGGCGGGGCTGGTGAACAGCCTCGATGTCGAGCAGGCCCGCACCCAGCGCGCCCAGACCGCGGCCTCGATCCCGCAGCTCGAAAGCAATCTCGCGGCGGTGGCGAACGCGATCTCGACCCTGATCGGCGAGCCGCCTGGCCGGGTCTACCGCGCCCTCACCGAAACACCCCGCGCCATCCCCGCGCCGCCCGCCGGCATCGCGCTCGACGTGCCCGCCGACACCCTGCGCCGCCGCCCCGACGTGAGCGCGGCCGAGGCGCGGCTCGCCGCCGATCTCGACCGTGTCGGCGTGGCGCGCACCCAGCTCTACCCGCTCGCCCGCCTCTCGGGCACGATCGGCACCAACGCGCGCAACGCGGGCAGCCTGTTCGACCTCGTCACCGGCAACATCTTCGCCAGCCTCTCGCAGCTGATCTTCGACGGCGGGCGGGTGCGCGGGCGGATCGAGGGAGCCGAGGCCGCCGCCGACGGATCGCTCGCGGCGTGGCGGCAAAGCATCCTCACCGCGCTTCAGGAAGTCGAGAGCGCGGCGGTCGATCTCGAGGCCAATGCCGATCAGGTCGCCTCGCTCACCGAGGCTAGCGAGGGCGCGCAGAACGCCGCGGTGCTTGCGCGCAGCCAGTATCAGGCGGGGCTGATCGACTTCCAGCGTCTGCTGGTCGCGGAAAGCCAGCTGCTCGGCACGCGCAACGCGCTCGCCAACGCCCAAGGCGCGCGGGCGATCGCCTTCATCAGCCTCGCCCGCGCGCTGGGCGGCGGCTGGTCGGTGCCCGATGGCGCGGGTTTGGAACAAATTGCGGCGAGGGAGCCCGGCGAGTGAACGAAGCGAGCAATCCGGCAGAAGCGCCGAACGTGGACGAATTCCTCGGCAGCAAGCCGCGCCCGCGCTGGCGGCGGTGGATGAAGTTCTGGCTGCCGGGCGTGGTGCTCGTCCTGCTGGTGCTCGGCATCGCGCGCTGCACCGCCGATCCGCCGCCGCCCGATTACATCACCGAGGCCGTCACGCAGGAATCGCTCGCGCTGTCGGTCACCGCGACCGGCAACCTGCGCCCGACCAACCAGGTCGAGGTCGGCGCCGAAGTCACCGGCCCGGTCGATACGGTCGCGGTCGACGTCAACGACCGCGTCACCAGGGGGCAGGTGATCGCGGTGATCAACACCGAGATCATCGACCAGCAGATCGCCCAGTCGCGGGCCAACCTCAATGCCGCGCGCGCGGCGCTTGGGCAGGCGCAGGCGACGCTCGATATCGACACGGTGCAGCTCACCCGGCTCGAGGAAGTGCGGCGCCTCTCGGGCGGGCGGGTGCCCTCGCAGATCGAACTCGAACAGGCCGAGGCCGCCGTGCAGCGCGACAAGGCCACCGTCGCCTCGGCGCGCGCCAACATCGAGGCCGCCTCGGCGCAGCTCAAGGCCAACCTCACCACCCGTTCGCGTGCGGTGATCCGCTCCCCCGTCAACGGCGTGGTCCTCGCCCGCCGGATCGAGCCGGGGCAGACCGTGGTCGCCGCCTTCAACACCGTCACCTTGTTCGTGATCGCCGAGGATTTGTCAGAGATGCAGCTGCGTGTCGCCATCGACGAGGCCGACGTGGGCCAGGTCGCGGCCGGGCAGGAGGCGAGCTTCACGGTCGATGCCTATCCCGGCCGGCGCTTCCCGGCGCGGCTCCAGCGCGTCGACCTCGCCTCGCGCAACACGGTCGAGAGCCAGTCGGGCGGGGCCGGCGCGGCGGCGGCTGCCGGCGGCGGGTCGGTGGTGAGCTACGAGGCGCGGCTCGAGGTGCAGAACCCCGATGGCCTGCTGCGCCCCGGCATGACCGCGACCGCGAGCATCGCCACGCAGAACACCGGCAAGGCGCTGCTCGTGCCCAACGCCGCGCTGCGCTTCCGCCCCGAGAAGGAGGAGGAGAGCGGCGGCGGGGTGTTCCAGCCGCAAATCGGGCTCGAGCGCGACAAGCAGCAGGCCAGTATCGGCGAGGGCAGCCGCCAGCAGGTGCAGGTGCTCCAGGCCGACGGCACATTGAAGGCGATCGAGGTGATCACCGGCCGCAGCGACGGGCGGCGCACTGTGGTCCGCTCGAACGACCTCAAGCCCGGCATGAAGGTCGTCACCGGGGTCAAGGCGGCAACCCCGTGACAGCCGGCCGGCCAGCGACGGGCGAACCCCTGATCCAGCTTGAAGGGATCACCAAGACCTTCGGCAGCGGGGCCGCCGCGTTCCAGGCCCTGAAGGGCGTCGACCTCGCGATCATGCGCGGCGAGTTCGTCGCGGTGATGGGGCCTTCGGGGTCGGGCAAATCGACCACCATGAACATCCTCGGCTGTCTCGACGTGCCGACCAGCGGGGTGTTCCGGTTCCGCGGGGTCGAGGTGCAGAAGCTCGACCGCGACCAGCGCAGCCTGTTGCGGCGCCGCTATCTCGGCTTCGTGTTCCAGGGCTTCAACCTGCTCGCCCGCACCACCGCGCTCGAGAATGTCGAACTGCCGCTGCTCTATCGCGGCGAGAGCAAGGCGCAGCGCCGCGCGGCAGCGATGCGGGCGCTCGACCAGGTCGGGCTGGTGCCCTGGGCCGACCATACCCCGGCGGAACTTTCGGGCGGCCAGCAGCAGCGCGTCGCCATCGCCCGGGCGCTGGTGACCGAGCCCGACGTGCTGCTCGCCGACGAGCCGACCGGCAACCTCGACAGCGAACGCTCGGTCGAGATCATGCAGCTGCTCCAGCGCCTCAATGCCGAGGGCATCACCATCCTGATGGTCACCCACGAGGAGGACATGGCGGCCTATGCCGGCACCATCGTGCGCTTCCGCGACGGGCTGGTCGAACGCATCGAGCGCGGCGCGGTGGGCCATGCCGCCGAGAGAGCTGCGGGCTGATGCTGGGCACGAGCATCCTCCTCGCCCTGCGCGAGATCCGGCGGCACATCCTGCGCTCGATCCTGACGACGCTCGGCATCATCATCGGCGTGGCCGCGGTGGTGACGATGGTGACGCTCGGCAACGGGGTGACGGCCTCGGTCCAGGAGGAGATTTCCTCGCTCGGCGCGAGCAACTTCATCGTCTTCCCGGTGCGCACCACCCGCGGCACGATCCGCCCCTTCGACGATGCCGACGTGCGCGCGGTCGGGCAGCAGATCGCCGGGGTCGAGATCGCGGCGGGCAATGTCTCGGCCAATGCCACCGCCTTCTACAACGGGCAGGACTGGGACACGCGCGTGCAGGGCGTGACCAACAAGCTGCTCGAGGCGCAATCGGTCAAGATCGACGAGGGCCGCGCCTTCACCCGCGACGAGGAGGAATCGGGCAAGAACGTGTGCCTGCTCGGGCTCAAGGTGCGCGAGGCGATCTTCCCGCCAGCCACCAGCCCGGTGGGGGCGCGGATGCGGCTCGGCGATGTCTCGTGCGAGGTGATCGGCACGGTCGAGGAGCGCGGGCAGGGCGGGGGCGGCGCGGACGACGACGATGCGGTCTACCTGCCGCTCAAGAACGTCCAGCGGCGCTTCCGCGGGAACGAGAACCTCGACTATTTCGTGGTCAAGTACGACCCCGCCTATGCGGCGGCGACGGTGCAGGATTCGCTCGTCGCCCTGCTGCGCGAGCGGCGGCTGCTGCAGGATGCCGAGCCGAACGATTTCAACGTGATCGACACCGCGCAGGTCAATCAGGCGCTGGGCGCGGCGACCGGCGCTCTGACCGCGATGGTGGCGGTGATCGCCTCGATCAGCCTGCTGGTCGGCGGCATCGGGATCATGAACATCATGCTCGTCAGCGTCACCGAGCGCACGCGCGAGATCGGCATCCGCCTCGCCATCGGGGCGCTGGCGCGCGAGGTGCGGCTGCAATTCCTGACCGAGGCCGTGGTGCTGTGCGCGCTCGGCGGGCTGGTCGGCATCGCGCTGGGCTTCGTCGCCTCGATCGGGCTCGCCGCGGTGATCGACGTGCCCTACGTGTTCGATCCGGCGATCAACATCGTCAGCTTCCTGTTCTCGGCGATCATGGGGATCGTGTTCGGCTACTACCCTGCCAGCCGCGCATCGAAGCTCGACCCGATCGACGCGCTGCGCCACGAGTGAGGAGGCCGGCTCAGGAGCAAGCCGCTCCCATCACGGCCATGGCCTCGGCCTCGGAGATCACTTCGGCATACTTGGCCTGAAGGTCGAACAGGTTTGCCTCGTGCGGGGCGGGGTGGCGGTCGGCACAGGCCTCGCGCACCACGAGGGGCACGAAGCCGTATTGCATCGCATCGAGCGCCGAGGCGCGCACGCAGCCCGAGGTCGAATAGCCCCCGATCAGCAGCGTATCGATGCCCTCAGCATGGAGGGTCTCGGCAAGGCCGGTGCCGAAAAAGGCGGACGGGTATTGCTTGGTGACAACGCGGTCGCCGGCTTGCGGCGTCAGCCCGGGCGGGAAGGCGCCGAGCGGGGAACCCTCGACGAAGGCCCTGAGCACCGGAGCCTTGCGCCAGAACACCCCGCCGTCCGATCCGTCGGGCTTGTACTGCACTTTGGTGAACACCACCGGCACCCCCGCCGCCTGTGCCGTCGCCGCCAGCCGCGCATTGCTGGCGAGCGCGTCGGCGGCGGTGTCCATGAACAGCGGCGAGCCTTCGGTCAGGTAGGCCGCCACGACATCGACGATCAGCAGGGCAGGGCGGCTGCCCGGCTGGAGCCGCCCCTCATAGACCCCGGCGTAATTGTCGGCTGCCGAGGGGCCGGTCATCAGATGATCCCCGCAGCCGCCAGCCGCTCGAGCTCGGCGGCATCGAGGCCGAGGCGCTCGGCGAAGACCTCGGCATTGTCCTGCCCCGGCGCGGCGGGGGCGGGGCGGCTGATGGTGCTGGGGGTCCTGGACAGCTTGGGGAAGGCGTTCTGCATCCTGATGCGCCCACGCTTCTGGGTCTCGACCTCGATGATTGCCTCGCGCGCCTGGAAGTGCGGGTCGGCGAGCATATCGGGCGCGCGGTAGACACGCCCCGCCGGGATCGAATATTCGATCATCAGCGCATCGACCTCGTCGACCGTGAGCGTGCCGGTCCAGGCATTGACCAGCGCGTCCAGTTCGTCCTGATGGATGCCGCGCGCGATGTGGGTGGCGTAACGCTCGTCGGTGGCGAGTTCCGGGCGGCCCATCGCCTGGCACAGCCGCGCAAAGATCGCATCGCCGTTCGCGCCGATCATGTAGCTGCCGTCCTTGCAGGTGTAGACGTTGGAGGGCGCGATGCCCTTCAGCACCGAGCCGGAACGCTCGCGGATCACCCCGTTGCGGTCATATTCGGGGATCAGCCCCTCCATCACCTGCAGCACCGCCTCGTAGAGCGCGGAGTCGACCACCTGCCCCTCGCCGGTCTTCTCCCGGTGGTGGAGCGCGGCGAGCACGCCCATGCAGCCATAGGTCGCGCACAGGGTGTCGCCGATCGAGATTCCCATGCGGCTCGGCGGACGGTCGGGCTCGCCGACGATGTAGCGCCACCCGCCCATCGCCTCGCCGATCCCGCCGAAGCCGGCACGGTCGGAATAAGGGCCGTCCTGCCCGTAGCCCGACATTCGCGCGATGATCAGGCCGGGGTTCATCGCGTGGAGTTCGGCCGGGCTCATGCCCCAGCGTTCCAGGGTGCCGGGCTTGAAGTTCTCGATCAGCACATCGGCCCCGGCGATCAGCTTCTTGGCGAGCGCCTGACCCTCGGGCACGCGCAGGTTGCAGGTGACCGAGCGCTTGTTGCGGGCGATCACTTCCCACTGCACCTTCTCGTCGCCCTGACCCCAGTTGCGCATCGGATCGCCCGCGCCCGGCGGCTCGATCTTGACGACGTCCGCGCCCATGTCGCCGAGCAGCTGGCCGCAGAAGGGCCCGGCGAGAAGCTGGCCCATCTCGACCACCTTGATCCCCTGGAGCGCGCTCATTCCGCGGCCTCCCTGAGCGTCGTCCAGACAGGCTGGACGGGGGCGGGGAGGCCGGTCTCGGCCTCGCAGTTCGCGCGCAGCGCATCGATGCCGGGGCCGTAGTCGAACAGCGGAAGCTCCCCGCGCGCGGCCTCGATTTCCGCGCGCAGGGCCTCGGTCGCGGCATAGTCGACCGCGCCCGCGGCATCGGCCACCACGCCATAGGCGTGCGCGCCCTCGGGGGTGACGAGGCCCTGCCGGATTTCGAGGCTCACCAGTTCCGGGTCGCGCGCCAGCGGGTCGCCCCAGCCGCCGCCGCCCCAGGTGATGAAGTGGAGGAGGTCGCCCGCCTTCACCGCGACACTCTCGACCTTGTTGCCGACGATCGCGGTGGTGCCGTCGGCGCATTCGAGCACCTTGCGCGCCCGCGCGCCCGGGTGCCCGCCATTGACGCCCCAGGGCGGCACGAACCAGCGGTCGTCATGGATCGCGATCTCGCCGTCGGCGAGGAAGCGGTAGGTCATGTGGATGCCGTTGCCGCCGCGATGGAGGCCCGCCCCGCCGCTGTCCGGCGCGGTCGAGTAGCGTTCGATCCGCAGCGGGAAGTAGCGCTCGAGGAACTCGTTGGGCACGTTGGTGAAGCCCGGCCACAGCGAGTGCCCGTCCGGCCCGTCGCCGAGCGGCCGCCCGGGGATGCCCCCGAAGCCGATCTGGAACAGCTGGAACCAGTCGCGGGTGCCGTCCTCGCGGCTGTCCCAGCCCGAGTAGAACAGGTGCGGCGAGGAGGAGAAGCCCGCTGCGTTGAGGAACTCCGGCGTCTTCTGCCCGAGCAGCCCGCCGAGGATGTCGAAGATCCGCCCCAGCGCATGGGTGCGGCCCGAAAGCGCGGCGGGGAAGTGCGGCTTCAGCAGCGAGCCTTCGGGGATGCGCACCTCGATCAGATCGTAGAACCCGTCGTTGAACAGGATCTGCGGGTCGAAGACCATGATCATGTAGATGCCGAAGAACATCTTGAACATGTTCTCGTTGAGGAAGAAGTTGATCGAGGCGGCCGACTGCGGATCGGTGCCCTCGAAATCGAGGATCACGCGGTCGCCCTCGCGCCACATGGTGCAGCGGATCTTGTAGGGGCCGTAGCCCTTGCCGTCGTCGCAGATGTAGTCCTCGAAACTCACCGGCTCCTCGGCCACGGCCATCGCCAGCAGCGACTTCATCGCGCGGTGGTTGCGGGCGAGCAGCTCCTGCGTGGCCGAGACGTAGACATCGTCACCGAAGCGGTCAGCCATCTCGATCACGCGGCGCGCGGCGACACGGCACGAGGCGATGAGGGCGTTGAGATCGGCCTGGCACCAGTCGGGCTTGCGGGTCTGGTGCATCACCAGCTTCATCAGGTCTTCGTTGTATTCCCCGCGCTTCCAGATCTTCACGGGCGGGATGCGCACGCCCTCCTCGAAGATCGAGGAGGCGCCGATGGGCATCGAGCCGGGGACCGAGCCGCCGATGTCGCTCTGGTGGCCGAACATCGCGGTGTATGCGATCAACCGCCCGTCCTTGAACACGGGGAGCAGCACCAGCCAGTCGTTCGAGTGGCTGATCGCCCCGGCGCAGGAATAGGGATCGGACAGGAAGATCATGTCCCCGTCCTCGATGGTGCCGTCGTAGCTTTGCAGGAAGCCGTCGATGAAGCTGCCGAACTGGCCGACGATCATCTTGCCGGCGGGGTCCGAGATCAGCGGGAAGGCGTCGCCCTGTTCGCGGATGCCGGGGCTCATGGCGGTGCGCACCAGCGTCGCGTCCATCTCGATGCGCGCGTTCCTCAGCGCGTTCTCGATGATGTCGAGCGTCACCGGGTCGATGGCGACGGTCTGGAACGGGGTGGTGTTGGGTTCGATGATGCGAGCCGGCATGGTCTTAGCCCTTCGCCTTGAGAGTGATGAGAATGTTGCCGACAGCGTCCACAGTCGCGCGGCAATCGTGTTCGACGAGGGTGGTCGAATCCATCTCGGTGATGATCGCCGGGCCTTCGATCACGTCGCCCTGGCGCAGCTTGGCGCGGTCGTAGATCACCGCAGGGCGTTCCTCGCCGCCGATCCACATGACGTGGTCGCGGATCTTGGCAGATGACGGATCGCCGTCGCCCTTGGGCAACTCGGCGGCGGGGAGGGCTGGGGCCTGTCCCATCGCCACGGCGCGCAGGTTCACGATCTCGTGGGGGGTATCCATGTTGAAGGTGAAGAGCCTCAGGTGCTCCTCGTCGAAGCGGGCGAGGATGCCCTCGATCCCGTCCTTCTCGAGGATATCCTGCGTGATCGTGAGCGGCACCTCGAAGGCCTGCCCGGCATAGCGCACGTCGATCTCGAACAGCGAGGTGATCTGCTCCTCCGGAATGCCGTCCGCGACCAGCTCGCCGCGGGTCTGTTCGGCCATGTCGTCAAGCACCTGCACCAGATCGGCGATTGCCGTGTCGCGGGCGAGGCGCGAAAAGCTGCGCGCGGTCTCGGTGCGCATCCGGGTGGTCGCATCGCCCAGCGCGCAGAGCACGCCCGGGGAGACGGGCGAGATCGCGGGCCAGCTCCCCATCAGCCGGGCGACCGCGTTGACGTGCAGCGGGCCCGCGCCGCCGAAGCCCATCAGCGCGAATTCGCGCGGGTCGTAGCCCTGCTGGACCGAGATCATGCGCAGGGCGCCGAACATGTTCTCGTTGACTATGTCGATGATCCCGCGCGCCGCTTCCATCAGCGTGACGCCCAGCGCATCGGCGATGGTCTGCACCGCCGCCTTGGCGCCCTCGCGGTCGAGCTTGAAGCTGCCGCCGAGGAGGTCTTCGGGAAGGTAGCCGAGCACCACATTGGCATCGGTCACTGTCGGGAGCGTGCCGCCCTTGGCGTAGGCGACCGGCCCGGGCACCGCGCCCGCGCTCTCCGGCCCGACGCGCAGCGCGCCGGTGAGCTGCGGCACGTGGGCGATCGACCCGCCGCCCGCGCCGACGGTCTTCACGTCGAGCGCCGAGGCGCGCACCGACAGGTGCCCGACTTCGGTGGTGCGCTGGCGGCGCGGCTCGAGGCCCTGGATCAGCGCCACGTCGGTCGATGTGCCGCCCACGTCGAGCGTCAGGATATTCTCGAAGCCCGCATTCTTCGCCACCCACAGCGCGCCCGTCACCCCGCCGGCAGGGCCGGACATGAGGATGTTGACGGGGTGCTCCTCGGCCTTCTGGCTGCTCATCAGGCCCCCGTCCGAGCGCAGCAGCGAGAGGCGGCCCTTCAGCCCTTCGGCTTCCAGCTTGGTGCGCAGGTTGGAGACATATTTCGACACCACAGGCCGCACCGCCGCATTGGCGACGGTTGAAAGCGTGCGCTCGTATTCCTGCATCTCGGGCAGGACTTCATGGGAGAGCGAGACGGGGATGCCGGGCAGTTCCTCGGCGGCGATCTGGCCGATCCGCGCCTCGTGCGCGCCGTTGAGATAGGCGTTCATCAGGCTGACGGTAAGCGCCTCGATCCCGTCGCCCTTCAGCTTGCGCAAGGCGGCGCGCACCGCGTCCTCGTCGAGCGGGGCGACCTCGCGGCCTTGCGCGTCCATGCGCCCCGGCACTTCGACGGTGTGCTCGAGGCGCGCCAAGGGCTGGGGCTTGGGCCACACGATCCACGCCGCGAGGCCCCCGGGCACGTAACTGCGCGCGATCTGCATGATGTCGCGGTAGCCCTGCGTGGTGACGAGGCCGACCTTCGCCCCTTTGCCTTCCAGCACGGCATTGGTCGCGACCGTGGTGCCGTGGAGGAAATAGGCGATGTCCGCCGCGGTGATCCCGGCCTTGGCGGTGATCGCCTTCACCCCTGTCAGGATGCCTTCGGAGGAATCATGTGGGGTCGAGGGCGTCTTGTGCCGCCAGAAGGCGCCGCTCGCTTCGTCGAACAGCAGCAGGTCGGTGAAAGTCCCGCCCACGTCCACACCCAGCCTGTAAGTCATGCCGTTTCCCTGTCTTGTGTCATGCCGCGCGGGCGACCGCCGAGGGGAGTTCCCGCCCCAGCTCGCCCGCAAACCACTTGTTCGCCGCGATGGCCGCGTCGAGATCGATGCCCGTGCTCACCCCGGAACGCTGCATCATGTAGACGAGGTCCTCGGTGGCGATGTTCCCGGTCGCGCGCGGGGCGAAGGGGCAGCCGCCGAGGCCGCCGAGCGAGGCGTCGAACACCCGCACGCCCGCCTTGTATGCCTCCCACGCATTGGCGATGCCGGTGCCGCGGGTGTTGTGGAAATGGGCGCGCATCGGGATCCTGCCGCCGAGCAGTTCGCCCAGCTTGCCGAACAGTTCCCCCGCCTCGAAGGGCGTGCCGACGCCGATGGTGTCGGCGAGCGCGATCTCCTCGGGGCCATCCTGCGCGATGGCCTCGGCAATGGCGAGCACGGTTTCGTGTTTCACCTCGCCCTCGAAAGGGCAGCCGAAGGCGGCGCTGATGGTGACCTGTGCGCGGATGCCCTCGGCGCGGGCGAAGCGCAGCATCTCGCGGGTCTCGGCGATGCCCTGTTCGATGGTCTGGCCCTGGTTCCTCTGCCCGAAGGTGTCGCTGGCGACCACCACGCAGCCGACCTGATCGACCCCGCGCGCGCCGCCCTCGCGGGTCGCGAGCGCGCGCAGCACCCCGCGCTTGTTGAGGACGAGGCCGATGTAGGTGCAGTCGGCCCGATCAGGCAGCCCCGCGATCACGGCTTCCGCATCCGCCATCTGCGGCACGCGCGCCGGGTGGACGAAGCTCGCGACCTCGAGCCGGCGTGCGCCGTAGCCGATCATGCGGTCGATGAGATCGAGCTTCGTGGCGGTGGAAATAATGTCCGGTTCGTTCTGCAAGCCGTCGCGCGGGCCCACCTCGACGAGTTCGATGGAGTCGACAGACATGGGGCCTGACATGATGAATCGCCTGTTGCTGCTGACGGGGCCTGCGAAAGTCAGATAGCCGGTTTGTATACAATTGCAATCATGCTTGGTCCGCCGCGACAGGCTGGAACCGGACGGGATGCAGCGCGTTGTTATGCGTCTTTTGCAAGTCTCTCGCCGGCCGCGGGGCCGACCGCGCGGGCGAAGGTGTGGAAGGCGCGGCGCAGGTGGCTGCCCATGACGGCGCGCGCCCAGTCCGGGTCGCGGGCGGCAAAGGCGGCGATCAGCTCGTCGTGGTCGCGCGCCGATTGCCTGAGGTCGTCCTGGGTGTAGGTGCGCGCGGTGCGCAGCACCACCGGCGCCTCGACCAGCCGCGCCAGCAGCTGCCCGAGGCGCGGCGAATGGGCGGCGTCGATGATCACCTCGTGAAAGGCGCGATTGGCATCGAGGAAGCGCGCGACATCGGGCGCGCTTTGCTCGACCGCGGCCTTCAGTTCCTGGTTGAGGGCCTCCAGATCGGCGATCTGCTCTCGGGAAAGGCGCTGCGCGGCGCGCTCGGCGGCGTGGCATTCGAGCATCTGCCTAAGCGCGAACATTTCCTCGATATCGTCGCGGCTCCAGTCGGCGACGAACAGGCGCTTGGTGTCCGAACGCACCAGCAGCAGCTCGTCCTCGAGCCGCCGCACTGCCTCGCGCACCGGGGTGCGGCTGACCCCGGTGATCTGGGCGAGCTGGTCCTCGGTGAGCTGCTCGCCGGCCTTCACCGCCCCGCTCAGCAGGTGCGCGCGGATCGCCGCATAGGCCCGGTCGGACGCGCGACTCACCGGGGCGCCGCCGGTCGGGATGGGGAGGGGGCAAGCATCTTCATCATCATCCTATCTGCGGCCGGGCGCGTCATCCGGCAAGCCTGTGCGGCGACAAAAACACACCTGTCGGGGTCCTTTCGCCACATTCGTGCAAAAGGCTTGACGGAGAGGATTTGTATACAATACGCACGCCACCCGGGGCAACAGGCCAAGGCAACAGGCCTGAGAAACAGGGGTGTGGCCGTGCAGCGTTCAGGGGTTCATGTGCCGATCGCGGAAGGAGCAGCCGGTTGCGGCAGCGCCCGCTGCGTCCGCACGCCCGCCGCGCATCATCCGCATCCCCGCCCGTCATCCACGCCATCGCGCCGGCGCACCCGCGCCCGGCCGCCCGCAACCTCTCGATCCCACTTCAGGAGAGCCGCCTTATGAATGTCCGTCTGGTCCTAGCCTCTGGCGCGGCTCTCGGCGCCATCGCCTTCGCCGTTCCCGCCGCCGCGCAGCAGGAGGCCCCCGCCGCCGAGACGCAGGAGGAGGGCGGCATCATCGTCACCGCCCGCCGCCAGTCCGAAAGCCTGCAGGACGTGCCCGCCGCGGTCACGGTGTTCGGCGCCGAGACGCTCGCCAAGACCGGCGTCCAGCGCGCCGACGACTTCGTCCAGCTCACCCCCGGCGTGACCATCGTCACCGGCACCGCCGAGGCGGGCGACACCCAGATCAACATCCGCGGCATGAACGGCGCGCGCGACGCCGAAAGCTCGGTCGCGCTGGTGGTCGACGGCATCCTCAAGACCAACACCGCCCAGCTCAACCAGAACCAGGGCACGCTGCGCCAGGTCGAAATCCTGAAAGGCCCGCAGGGCGCGCTCTACGGGCGCAACGCCGCCGCGGGCGCGATCGTGCTCCAGACGCTGAAGCCGGGCGACAGCCTCGAGGGCGGCATGATCGTGCGCGCCGCCGAGGACCAGACCTATCTCGCCAACGGCTTCATCTCGACCCCGATCGGCGACACCGCGGGGCTGGTGGTCTCGGCCAACTACTTCCGCACCGACGGCTTCTTCCGCAACCGCTTCCTCGGCAATTCCAAGACCATCGACGACCAGGAGATCTTCGGCATCGACGCCCGCTTCGTGACCGAGCTGGGGCCGAACACCGAGCTCGACGTGAAGGCGCGCTATGCCGATCTCAAGGGCGCCTCGATCAACTTCAACGCGAGCTTCCACCTGCCCAATTTCGCCGCCGTCGATCCGGCCTTCTTCGAGGACGTCAACGAACACCCCTTCGACTGGTATTCGAACATCCGGCCGACCAACGACCAGACCACCTTCGAGGCCTCGGCCAAGGTCGAGCACGAGTTCGAGGGCGCGACGCTGACGGCTTGGCTGCTCTACAGCGATGTCGACCAGGCGCTGGTTGCCGACGGGACCTCGGCCGATTTCGCGCGCTTCACCTTCCCGGGCGCGACCCCCGCCTCGGTCGCGGCGGCCAATGCCTGCGCTGCGAGCACCGCGGCGCTGACCGGCTATCCGCTCAACGCCCCGACCTTCATCGGCCGCAGCCCGATCCCCTTCATCTTCAACCCCGCCACCGGATCGACCTTCGGCGCCTACAGCCCGACCACCTGCGACGGCACCCAGTTCCAGGTGCGCCAGCAGGAGGACATCTCCGGCGAAATCCGCCTTGCCTCCAATGGTGACGGCCCGATCAACTGGCAGGTCGGTGCCTATTACCTCCACATCGACCGCGAGGTGGGCGTCAGCCTGGGCGCCGATCTCGGGCGCGGGGTGATCCGCCAGCTTTACAATGCGCCGGGCAGCGACAACCCGACCACCCAGCTCTACAACGACGCCTTCACCACCGATGTCTACGCGGTCTTCGCCTCGCTCGATGCCGACGTGACCGACCGCTTCAACGTCAGCCTCGCCGGGCGCTACGACATCGAGGACCGGCAGGTGGCGAGCCTCGTTCCGGCGGTGCGCGATCCGATCACCGGCGGGCCGATCAACCCCGGCCAGCGCGTCGTGAACGGCGCGGTCCAGCCGATCGCCCCCCAATCGGCGACATTCAAGCAGTTCCAGCCCAAGATCTCGCTGCGCTACGAGCTGACCGACGACATCAACCTCTACGGCAACTGGGGCATCGGCTTCAAATCGGGGGGCTTCAACAACCAGGGCTCGGCCGCGATCGTCGATCAGGCCTTCAACCAGTTCATCGGCACCAATGTCGATATCGACGACCAGTACAGGAAGGAAGTCTCGAGCGCCTTCGAAGCCGGCGTCAAGGGCAGCCTGATGGACGGGGCGGTGACCTTCGACCTTGCGGGCTACTACACCAATGTCGAGGACATGCAGTTCTTCGAGTTCTTCGTCGGTGGCTTCGGCCTCTTGCGCGTGGTCTCGAACATCGACGAGGTCGAGCTCTACGGCGCCGAACTGAACGTGACGGTCGAGCCGGTGCGCGGCTGGAAACTGTTCGCATCGGGCAACGTCACCGAAAGCGAGATCCTCGCAAACGCCTCGCGTCCGGTGACGGTCGGCAACAAGTCGCCGCACACCGCCGATTACACCATCAACCTCGGCACGCAGCTCGATCTGCCGGTGTCGGGCAGCATCGATTTCGTCACCCGCGCCGATTACCGCATCACCGGGCCGACGTGGTTCCACACCCTGCAGGACGATCCCAACCCGACCCTGTTCAGCGGGCTGCTGCCGATCTCGGCGCTCCAGCTGCCGGGCTTCGTGGGCAATGCGGACTATTCGGTGACCCGCCGCGACGCCTTCGGGGTGATGGACCTGCGCGTCGGGTTCGAGAGCGAGACCTGGTCGATCACCGCCTATGCCGAGAACCTGTTCAACGAGAAGTATCTCAACGAGGTGATCACCGCGGTCGAGTTCGGCGGATCGTTCATCTCGCCCGGCGGCCTCCAGCGGTTCGGGGTGGAGCTGGGCTACAAGTTCTGATTCCCGAGCCCTTCGGGTCCCGTGTCCAGCGGGAGCGTATGATAACGGGAACAGAAGGAAGCGCGCGAAAGGTCGACCCGCCTTTCGCGCGCTTTTCCTATTTCGCGGCAGGCGCGCTCCACCACGACAGGGTCTGGTTGTCGTGGGCCGAGGTCCACACCCCCTTGGGCGTCCAGCGCAGCGCGCCGCTGCCCACCGCCGCCCCCATCCGGGCGCGGATCTTGAGGCTGGCGGGGTCGATCACCACCATCGTCTGGTCGTCGGTGGTGCGTAGCCACACCGCGCCCCCCGCCGCGTCGATGTCGCCCCACTTGAGATTGTCGCCGACCTTGGTGCGCCCCGCCACGGCAAGGCTTGCCGGATCGACCTTGGCCACGGTGCCGTCGCCCTGTTCCTGCACCCACACCGCGCCTTCGCCGGCGGCAAGGAAGCCGGGCGTGTCGCCGAGCGCCGCCGTGCCGGTCACGGCATTGGTGGCGGTGTCGATCTTCTGGAGCAGCTTGCCCTCGCTCGACACCGCCCAGAGCGCGTCGAAGCCATAGGCGAGATACCAGGTCTCGGGCACGACGGTGACGGTGGCGGCGACGGCGTTGGTGGCGGGGTCGATCCGCGCGAGTTTGCCCGCCGGATCGCTCGGCACCCAGACCGCGCCCGCGCCGGCGACCACGTTCGTCTCGCCCTTGGGATTGGCGAGGCCGGTGGCGATCTTCGCCTGCACGGCGGCGGTGGCAAGGTCGATGCGCCACACCTCGCCGCCCTTGCAATTGGCGACCCACAGCGAGCCTGCGGCGATCGCCATCGTCCCGCAGGGGCGGGGCACCTCGACCGCGGCGAGCTTTCCGGCCGGGGACCATTTCTCCACCCGGCCATCATTCGTCACCCACACCGCATCGCCATCGACCGCTAGGAAATCGGCAAAGCCGGGCACCTTGAGCGCGGTCTCGACCAGATCGGGCGCGGGGCCGACCGCGTCGTCGGGCGGGGGCGTGTCGTCGGCACAGGCGGTGGTGGCGAGCGCGGCGGCGGCGGCGAGAACGGCGAGCGGGCGGGCAGCAGGTTTGCGGATCATGGCTGTGCGTCTCCATGCCTGGGCAGGGGGAGAGGAGGCCCTCGTCAGGGCGCAGTTCCTGCCACGGTGGAGCCAATCTCGCCCATATTACGTTTCCAATCAATCGTAATAATTCATGGTGGACAAACGCCCCGAAGCGGCGGATGTTCGCAGGCGCAACATAGGGGACGAATCATGCTCCAGCTGGCCCGCCGTGCCGCCCGCTACCTCGCAATGGCCTTCGCCGCGCTGGCGCTGGCGGCCTGTTCGGGCGGGGAGGAGGACACCGCCGCCCCGCGCACCGAATTCGCCATCGGCTGGTCGATCTATGCCGGGTGGATGCCCTGGCCCTATGCCGAGCAGGCGGGCATCGTGAAGAAGTGGGGCGACAAGTACGGCATCACGATCAGGTTCGTGCAGGTCAACGACTATATCGAGAGCGTGAACCAGTACACCGCGGGCAAGCTCGACGGGGTGACGGTCGCCAACATGGATGCCCTCACGATCCCCGCGGCGGGCGGCAAGGATACCAGCGCGATCATCCTCGGCGACTATTCCAACGGCAATGATGCCGTGCTGCTGAAGGGCGCCGACAGCGTGGCGGGGATCAAGGGGCGGCAGGTCTATCTCGCCGAGCTTTCGGTCTCGCACTACCTGCTCGCCCGCGCGCTGGAGACCAGCGGAATGAAGCTGACCGACGTGAAGACGGTCAACACCTCCGATGCCGACATCGCCGCCGCCTTCGCCTCTCCCGAGGTCACCGCGGCGGTGGCGTGGAACCCGCAGGTCACCACCATGAAGGGCGTTGCGGGGACCAAGGCGGTGTTCACCTCGGCCGATATCCCGGGCGAGATCCTCGACCTGATGGTGGTCGACACCAAGGTGCTCGCCGCCAACCCGAACCTCGGCAAGGCGCTTGCCGGCATCTGGTACGAGACCATGGCGCTGATGGCGAAGCAGGATGCCGAAGGCGCGGCGGCGCGCGCGGCGATGGCGAAGCTCGCGGGCGCCACGCCGGAGGCCTTCGAGGGGCAGCTGTCGACCACCTTCCTCTACACCGATCCCAAGGCGGCGGTGGCGGCGATGGCCTCGCCCGATCTCGTCACCACCATGACCCGGGTGCGCGATTTCTCCTTCGCGCAAGGCCTGTTCGGGCAGGGCGCGCGCTCGGCCGACGCGGTGGGGATGAGCTTCCCCGGCGGCAAGACGCTGGGTGATGCGGGCGCGATCACGCTGCGCTTCGATCCGACCTACATGCAGCTCGCCGCCGACGGGAAGCTCTGACCGGTGCGGTGGGTCACCGCCAATCCGGGGCGGCGCGGCAACCTGCTGCTCGGCGCGGTGCCGCTGCTGGTTCTGGCGCTGGCCTATGTCATCGCCACCGCCGCGCGCCATGCGGACAACCCGGCCGACAAGATCCTGCCGCTCCCCGGCGCGATGGCGGCGGCGATGGCGGGGCTGCTGTTCGAACCCGATCCGCTCTCCGGCCAGTACCTGTTCTGGGCCGACACCATCGCGAGCCTGTGGCGGCTGGGGCTGGGGCTGGGGATCGCCACGACCGCCGCGTTGCTGGTCGGCCTTGCTCTGGGGGCCTTGCCCCCGGTCAGGGCCGGGTTCGGCCCCCTCGTGACCGCCATCGCCGTGATCCCGCCGATCGCACTCCTGCCGATCCTGTTCATCGTCTTCGGTCTCGGCGAGACCGCCAAGGTGGCGCTGATCGTGGTCGGGGTGGCGCCTTTCATGATCCGCGACGTCGCCGGGCATATCGGCGCCCTGCCGCGCGAGCAGGTGATCAAGGCGCTGACCCTGGGCGCAAATTCCTGGGGCGTGGTGCTTCGGGTGGCGCTGCCGCAGGCGTTGCCGCGGCTGTTCGAGGCCCTGCGCCTCTCGCTCGGCCCGGCCTGGGTGTTCCTGATCTCGGCCGAGGCGATCGCGGCCGACGTCGGCCTCGGCTACCGCATCTTCCTTGTCCGCCGCTACCTCGCGATGGACGTGATCCTGCCCTACGTGGCGTGGATCGCGCTGCTGGCGGTGGTGATGGACCTCGTCCTCTCGCGGGCGAGCCGCCGCCTGTTCGGCTGGGCGCACTGAGCGCGATGCTGAGCCTGCGCAACCTTTGGGTGGAGTATGGCGAGAAGGTCGTTCTCGAGCGCATTTCGCTCGATATAGCCGAGGGGAGCTTCGTCTCGATCATCGGCCCCTCGGGGGCGGGCAAGAGCAGTCTGCTGCGCGTGATCCTCGGCCAGGAGAAGCCGACGCGCGGGACGATCACCCTCGACGGCGCCCCGCTTCCGGCGGAGTGCGGGCCGGACCGGGGGGTGGTGTTCCAGCGTTATTCGGTTTTCCCGCATCTGACGGTGCTCAGCAACGTGCTGATCGGTGTCGAGTTTTCCGCCGCGCCCCTCACCGCCCGCCTGTTCGGCGGCGCGCGGCGCGCCGCGATCGCCGAGGCGGAGGCGATGCTGGAGCAGGTCGGTCTCGCCGATGCGCGCAGCCTCTACCCCGCGCAGATGTCGGGCGGGATGCAGCAGCGCCTCGCCATCGCCCAGGCCCTGATCAAGCGGCCGCGCATCCTGCTGCTCGACGAGCCCTTCGGCGCGCTCGACCCTGGCATCCGGAGCGACATGCACGCGCTCATCACGCGGCTGTGGCGCGAGCACGGGCTGACCGTGATCATGGTCACCCACGACATCAAGGAGGCCTTCACCCTCGGCACGCGGGTGCTCACGCTCGACAAGCGCCGGCACGATCCGCACGCCCCGCACCGCTACGGCGCAGGCGTGGTCTATGACCTTGCGCTGACCCGCAAGCAGGCCGGGGAGGCGCCCGCCGACCTGTCCGATATTACGATTGACGCGAAAGTTAATACCTGAAATGGTCGCCCCATGAGCCCCCCCGAACCCTCCCGTCTCGCGCGCCTTTCCATGAGCCTTCCGGCCGAGCTGTTCCGCCAGCTCGACATGATGGTGGAGGAGCGCGGCCTGCCTTCGCGCTCGCAGCTGATCGCCGAACTGATCCGCCATGCGCTGGCCGAGCACGAGGCGCTGACCCGCCCGGACGAGATGCTCGCGGGCACGGTCACCATCGTTTACGCGGGCGGGGCGGGGCGGGTGCGCCAGCAGCTGGCCGAAACGCAGCTCGAATATCTCAAGGAGGTGATCTCCTCGCAGCACGTCTTCCTCGAGGAGGACCAGTCGCTCGAGGTGCTGCTGGTGCAGGGCCCGGCGGTGCGGCTGAAGCAGCTGTGCGATGCCCTGCGGGCGATCCGCGGTGTGCAGCAATTGCAGCTCGTCACCACCACCGCGCTGCTCCCGCCGCTCCACGAGCAGGATGTTCCGCCTGCCAAAGAGGCCGCCGAATGAGCGCGACCGCCGATCCGAAATCCGCCCGCGAACATGCGCGCGCGCAGGGCGGCACGCGGGTCGAGATCATGCCCATCCTCCCGCCCGTGGCGGATGACCTGCCCGAGTGCGTGGATCCCGGCGACCTTGTGTGGGAAGAGACGGTAGCCCCCGGCGGATACACCTCGCGGCGGCTCGCACGCGGCACGCGGCTGCGGCTGATCGACAAGGCGGGCGATGCCTGCGCTTCGCTCAACATCTTCAACGCCGAGATGCCGACCGAGCGCCTCAACGTCGCGGACACGGTCAAGGTCCAGTGGAACGCCTATCTGGGCACGGGCAAGCTGCTGCTCAGCGACATGGGCCGGGTGCTGATGAGCATCCTCGCGGACGGAGCGGGAACGCATGACACCTTCTGTGGTGTCTCAAATGCGGCCGGTAACGCACGGAAATACGGGGAGGGCCGCAATTCGGGCGCCTTTCCCAACGGGCGTGACCGGCTCATCCTCGGCGCTGCCAAGCACGGGCTCACCCGGCGCGATGTCCACCCCTGCGTGACCTTGTTCAAGGGCACCCGGATCGAGGCGGATGGCAGTATCACCCCGATCGTCGGCCCCTTCGCGCCCGGGCGCGAGGTGCTGCTGCGGGCCGAGATGGAGGTGGTGGTGGTGATCGCCAACTGCCCCCACGTGCTCGACCCGCGCCCCGCATACCATTCGGGCCCGCTGCGCCTCACCGCATGGCGCGGGCCGGTGACCTCCGAAGACGATCCCGTGCGCAACGCCACGCCCGAGGGGCTGCGCGCCTACCTCAATACCGAGGACAACTATCGCCGCTAACCCTCTCCACCGGAACCAGAACATGAACAGCGATCCGGCCCTCTCCGGCCTCACCGGCAGCATCATCCACGACGAGATCGTGCCCGCGCGCGCGCCGTGGCTGCACCATGTCCGGGCCGGCGAGGTGCTGCGCATCGTCGATGTCGAGGGCAACCAGGCGGTCGACTTCCTGATCTATTCCGCCGCCGACGATGCCGAGCGTTATTCGGCGCAGGACACGGTGGCGGCGCAGGGCAACCTGTTCCTGCGGACCGGCACGGTGCTGCTCTCGAACGAGGGCAATCCGCTGATGACCATCGTCGCCAGCGCGGTCGACTACCACGACACCATCGGCGGCGCCTGTTCGTGCGAAAGCAATACCTTGCGCTACGGACATCACACGAAGCATCAACACGCCTGCGTCGACAATTTCCTCGAGGCGAACCTCACCGAGGGGCGCGGCAAGCGCGATATCGTGTCGAACATCAACTTCTTCATGAACGTGCCGGTCGAGGAGGACGGCACGCTCGGCATCGTCGACGGCATCTCGGCGCCCGGCCTGACGGTGGACCTGCGCGCGGAGATGGACGTGATCGTGGTCGTCTCAAACTGCCCGCAGATCAACAACCCCTGCAACGGCTTCAACCCCACCCCGGTGCGGATGATCGTGGCGCGGCCGTGAGCTTCGACACCGTCCTCATCGCCAACCGGGGCGCGATCGCGACGCGGATCATCCGCACCGCGAAGGCGATGGGGCTGAGGACGGTGGCGGTCTATTCCGAGGCCGATGCGGGATCGCTCCACGTCGGCGCGGCCGATGTGGCGGTGTGCATCGGGCCGGGCCCTGCGGCGCAGTCCTATCTCGATGTCGCGGCCATTCTGGCGGCGGCGAAGACGACCGGAGCAGGGGCGATCCACCCCGGCTACGGCTTCCTTGCCGAGAATGCCGACTTCGCGGAAGCCTGCGCGGCGGCGGGCGTTGTCTTCATCGGGCCGACCCCCGAGAACATCCGCACCTTCGGCCTCAAGCACTCCGCCCGGGCGCTGGCCGAGGCCAACGGCCTGCCGCTCGCCCCCGGCACCGGGCTGCTGACCGGCGCGGACGAGGCGGCCGAGGCCGCCGCTCGGATCGGCTATCCGGTCATGCTCAAGGCCACGGCCGGCGGCGGCGGCATCGGGATGCGCGTCTGCGAGAGCGAAGCCGCCGTGCGCGAGGGCTTCGCCACCGTGGTCCGCCAGGGCGAGGCGAGCTTCGGCGATGCGGGCGTCTTCCTCGAACGCTACATCCCCCGCGCGCGGCACATCGAGGTGCAGATCTTCGGCGACGGCAGGGGCCGGGTCATGGCGCTGGGCGAGCGCGACTGCTCGCTCCAGCGCCGCAACCAGAAGGTCGTCGAGGAGGCGCCCGCGCCCAATCTCCCCGAGGCCAAGCGCGCCGCGCTGATCGCCGCCGCCGTCAGGCTTGGCGAGGCGGCGCGCTATCTCTCGGCGGGCACGGTCGAGTTCCTCTACGATGCCGAGCGCGAGGATTTCTTCTTCCTCGAGATGAACACCAGGCTCCAGGTCGAGCATGGCGTCACCGAGGAGGTGATGGGCATCGACCTCGTCCAGTGGATGATCCGGGGCGCGGCGGGCGATTTCGCGATGCTCGATGCCCCCGCGCCCG
The DNA here is from genome assembly GCF_002215495.1 of Porphyrobacter sp. CACIAM 03H1. Taxonomy (NCBI): domain Bacteria; kingdom Pseudomonadati; phylum Pseudomonadota; class Alphaproteobacteria; order Sphingomonadales; family Erythrobacteraceae; genus Porphyrobacter; species Porphyrobacter sp. CACIAM 03H1. Next base: position 2,900,636 of record NZ_CP021378.1, on the reverse strand, counting down.
TGCCGCACGGCCATTCGGTGCAGGTTCGGCTCTATGCCGAGGACCCGGGGCAGGACTATCGCCCCACCACCGGCACGCTCACCAACGTCGCCTTCCCCGAAGGCATCCGCGCCGAGACGTGGGTGATGGCGGGCACCGAGGTCAGCGCCTTCTACGATCCGATGCTGGCGAAGCTCATCACCAGGGGAGCGACCCGCGCCGGGGCGATCGCCGCGATGCAGGCGGCGCTGGACGCCAGCCGCATCGACGGGATCGAGACCAACCTCAGGTGGCTGCGCGAGGTCGTGCGTGCGCCGGGCTTCACCAGCGGCGCGGTCTCCACCCGGATGCTCGACAACGTCGCCTATCACCCGCGCGCGGTGCGGGTGATCGCGGGCGGCACGGCGACCTCGGTGCAGGACTGGCCCGGGCGCCTCGGGCTCTGGAACGTCGGCGTCCCGCCGAGCGGCCCGATGGACGATCTCTCCTTCCGCCTCGGCAACCGCATCCTCGGCAACCCCGAGGGCACGGCGGGGCTGGAGGTCACCGCCAGCGGCCCGACGCTGCTGTTCGAGGCCCCTGCCACCATCTGCCTCACCGGCGCGGATTTCGGCGCGACGGTGGACGGCGCTCCCGTCCCGCGCGGGGAAGCCCTGCGCATCGCCGCCGGCCAGACCCTCGCGATGGGCCGCGCCTCCGGCGGGGGGATGCGCGGCTATGTGCTGTTCGCCGGCGGGCTCGATGTTGTCCCCTATCTCGGCTCGGCTGCCACCTTCACCCTCGGCCGGTTCGGCGGCCACGCCGCGCGCGCGCTGGTGGCGGGGGATGTGCTGCACTTCGATCCTCCCCGGCACGGGGAGGGGGACCATGCGAAGCATGGTGGAGGGGCGGGCGCGACAGCTCGAGACGGCGAGAAGTTCGGAGCAACGGCACCTGCCCCTCCACCACCTGCGGTGGTCCCCCTCCCCCAAGGGGGAGGATTGCTCCCCGAACTCGGGCGCGAATGGCAATTGCGCGTGCTCTACGGCCCGCACGGCGCGCCCGATTTCTTCACCGAGGGGGACATTGCCCGCTTCCTCGAAGCCGAATGGCAGGTCCACTACAACTCGAACCGCACCGGGGTGCGGCTGGTCGGCCCGAAGCCCGAATGGGCGCGGCGCGACGGCGGGGAGGCGGGGCTTCACCCGTCGAACATCCACGACAATCCCTATGCCATCGGCGCGGTCGACTTCACCGGCGACATGCCGATCATCCTCGGCCCCGACGGGCCTTCGCTGGGCGGCTTCGTGTGCCCCTTCACGGTGATCGCCGCCGACCGCTGGAAGATCGGCCAACTCGCCCCGGACGACCGGGTGCGCTTCGTGCCGGTGAGCATCGACGACATCACGGCGCCCCGGCCCATCGCCGACCTCTCCCCGATCCTCGCCGAGACCCCGGCCGACGGCGCGCGCCCGCGCACCACCTACCGCCAGCAGGGCGACCGCAACATCCTCGTCGAGTATGGCGACATCGTGCTCGACATCGAGCTGCGCATCCGCATCCACGCGCTGATGCAGGCCCTTGAGACGATGGACCTGCCCGGGGTCATCGACATCACCCCCGGCATCCGCTCGCTGCAACTGCATTTCGACGGCACCACGCTGGGTCAGGCGGGGGCGCTTGCCGCCCTGCAGCGCGCCGAGGCGGCGATGGGCGATCTCGCCGGTTTCAAGGCCCCCTCGCGCATCGTCCACCTGCCGCTCAGCTGGCGCGACCCTGCGATCACCGAGACCATCGCCAAATATGTCGGCACGGTGCGCGACGATGCGCCGTGGTGCCCCGACAACATCGAGTTCATCCGCCGCATCAACGGACTGCCCGACGCCGCGGCGGTCGAGGCGCTGATCTTCGATGCCAGCTACCTCGTGCTCGGCCTCGGCGATGTCTACCTCGGCGCGCCGGTCGCCACGCCGGTCGATCCGCGCCACCGGCTCGTGACCACCAAATACAACCCCGCGCGCACCTGGACCCCGCCCAACGTGGTCGGGATCGGCGGGGCCTACATGTGCATCTACGGGATGGAGGGGCCGGGCGGCTACCAGCTGTTCGGGCGCACCGTGCAGGTGTGGAACACATATCGCCATTCGGGGGAGGGGCAAACGCAGGACTTCACCGGCGGCAAGCCGTGGCTGCTCCGCTTCTTCGACCAGATCCGCTTCTTCCCCGTGAGCGCGGAGGAGCTTGCCGAGTGGCGGCGCGATTTCCCGCAAGGGCGGCGTGCGCTGCGGATCGAGGAGACGACCTTCCGCCTCGCCGATTACCGCAAATTCCTTGCCGACAACGCCGCCGGCATCGCCGCCTTCGAGGCGACCCGTCAGGCCGCCTTCGATGCCGAGCGCGCCGCGTGGGAGGCTTCGGGCGAGTTCGACCGGGTGAGCGCGCTGCTCGGGGCGGAGAGCGATGCGGGCGAGGCGGCGGCGATCGCCGTGCCCGAGGGCGCCGACCTGATCGAGGCGCCTTTCGGCGGAAGCGTCTGGAAGCTGCTCGTCCGTCCCGGCGACACCGTGGCCGAGGGCGAGGTGATCGCGGTGATCGAGGCGATGAAGATGGAGTGCCCCTTCGAGGCTCCGGCGAGCGGCACGGTGGCCGCGGTCTATATCACCGAAAGCCAGTCGCTCGCCCCCGGCGCGCCGATGCTGGCGCTGCGGAGGGGAGCGTGATGGGCCGGCGCGACAACCTCCGTTCGTGTCGAGCGCGTCCGAGACACTTTTGCGAGGCCTCTCGACTTCGCTCGAGGCGAACGGGACTGAGGGGTAGGCTGGCATGACCGACTTCACCCGCCTCTCCGCCGCTGCCATCGCCGCCGCGGTGAACGCCGGAACCACCACCGCGCTCGCGGTGCTGGAGGAATCGCTCGCGCGCCTTGCCGCCTATGATGCGCATCAGCCGCAGGTCTGGATCAGCCGCGCCGCGCCCGAGGCCCTGCGCGCCGCCGCCGCCGCCGTCGATGCGCGCGTGGCCGCCGGCGAGCGCCTGCCGCTCGCGGGCGTGCCCTTCGCCGCGAAGGACAATATCGACGTCGCCGGGCTGGAGACCACCGCTGCCTGCCCGGCCTTCGCCTATGCCCCGCAGCAGTCCGCGACGGTGATCGGGAAGCTGAAGGTGGCGGGCGCGATCTGCGTGGGCAAGACCAATCTCGACCAGTTCGCCACCGGCCTCGTCGGCACGCGCACGCCCTACGGCATTCCGCGCAATGCCTATAACCGCGACTATGTGAGCGGGGGGTCGTCCTCGGGCAGCGCGGTGGCGGTTGCTGCCGGGCTGGTCGCCTTCGCGCTCGGCACCGACACGGCGGGGTCGGGCCGCGTGCCGGCGGCGTTCAACCATCTCGTCGGGTTCAAGCCCAGCAAGGGGCGGTGGAGCACGTGCGGGCTGGTGCCGGCCTGCCGGACGCTCGATTGCATCACCGTGTTCACCGACGCGCTGGCCGATGCGGCGCTGGTGGACAGCGTGATCGCCGGGTTCGATGACGGGGATGCGTGGTCGCGGCCCCTTCGGGACGTGCCGCTCGCGGGGCGGCGCATCGGGGTGCCGCGCAAGGCGCAGCGCCAGTTCTTCGGCGACGTGGAGGCGGAGCATCTCTACGGGCGCGCGCTCGCGGCGCTGGCGCGGGAATGTGCCATCGTCGAGATCGACATCGACCCGCTGCTCGAGGCCGCCCGGCTGCTCTACGGCGGCCCCTGGGTGGCCGAGCGCACTGCCGCCATCGCGCCGTTGCTGGAGAGCGATCCGCTCGCGATCGACCCGGTGGTGCGCGAGGTGGTGGCCCCCGGCGCGGCGATGTCGGCGACGGAGCTGTGGAACGGCATCTACCGCCTCGCCGAATTGCAGCGCCAGGCCGAGGCGATGTGGGGCGAGGTCGATGCGCTCGCCTTCCCGACGACCGGCACGACCTACCGCGTGGCCGAACTGCTGGAGGCGCCGGTGGCGCTCAACAGCAACCTCGGGTTCTACACCAATTTCGTGAACCTGTTGGACATGGCCGCCATCGCCGTCCCGGCGGGGGCGAAGTCCAACAGCACCGGCTTCGGCATCACCCTCATCGGCCCGGCCCATACGGACAAAGCCCTGATCGCGCTCGCGGGTGCCTATCTGACCTTAGCCGCCTTGCCGCCCCTTCCTCCTCTCGACCTCGGAGACCGCATGGACACCGTCAAACTCGCCGTCGTCGGCGCCCATCTCGAAGGCATGCCGCTGCACTGGCAGCTCACTAGCCGCGCGGCGAAGTTCGTCGGGGCCTTCACCACCGCGCCCACCTACCGGCTCTACGCGATGGCGGATACGGTGCCGCCCAAGCCCGCGCTGGTCCACAGCGCGGAGGGCGCGGCGATCGCGGTCGAGGTCTACGAGCTGGGCCTCGCCGAGTTCGGCAGCTTCGTCGCCGAGGTGCCCCCGCCGCTCGCCATCGGCACGGTGGAGCTTGCCGACGGGTCGAGCGTCAAGGGCTTCGTCGCCGAACCGCGCGCCCTGACGGGGGCCGAGGACATCACGCATCTGGGCGGCTGGCGCGCCTATATCGCCTCGCGGTGAGCCGATGGCGGGGCGGCTGACGACATGGCTGCGGCGCGAGGGCGGGGAGAGCGCCGCGTCTGACGGCGACGAGATCGCCCGGCTGCGCGCGGCGAGGGATGCCGCCGAGGCCGCCAACGAGGCCAAGACCCGCTTCCTCGCCAGTGTCGCTCACGAGATCCGCTCGCCGCTCAACGCGATCTACGGCTATGCCCAGCTGCTCGAGCGCGGGGATGCGAAGGACACGCTCGCCGCCGCCCGCGTGATCCGGCGCAGCGCCGAGCATCTCGCCCACCTTGTCGAGGGGCTGCTCGACATATCGCAGGTCGAGGGCGGGGCGATGAAGCTCTCGCGCGAGGCGATCCGTTTCCCCGAGTTCCTCGACCAGCTGATCGCCATGCTCGACCTCCAGGCGCAGGCCAAGGGGCTGGCGCTGGTGCTGGAGCGGCCCGAACGCCTGCCCGAGTTCGTCCACGCCGATCCCAAGCGGCTGCGGCAGGTGCTGATCAACCTCGCGACCAACGCCATCAAGTTCACCGATCACGGCACGGTGACGCTCAAGGTCGAATACCGCAACGAGCTGGCGACCTTCACCGTCATCGACACCGGCATCGGCATCGCGCCCGAGGATGCGCAGCGCATCTTCGCGCCGTTCGAGCGGGTCGGCGGTCCGGCGGCGGAGCGGCCCGGCGTGGGGCTCGGCCTCGCGATCACGCAGGCGCTGGTGCACATCATGGGCGGCGACATCCGTGTCGAAAGCAGGCCGGGGGAGGGCTCGCGCTTCACCGTCCGGCTGATGCTCTCCCAGCCGCTCAGCCCCCCGAGCGAGCCGGCGCCCGAGGCGGGAGCGGTGACGGGCTACCTCGGGCGCGAGCGCTGGGTGCTGCTCATCGACGACGATCCGGCACATCTGGCCATGGTGCGCTCGCTGCTCGAGCCGCTGGGCTTCCAGGTCCGCACCGCGAGCGACGGGGACAGCGCGCTAGCCCTCGCGGCGCAGGTTCAGCCCGATCTGGTGCTGTGCGACGTGATGCTGGCAGGCGAGAACGGGTGGGACATCGCCCGCCAGCTGCGCCGCCGTCACGGGGCGTCGCTGCGGATCGTGATGCTGTCGGGCGAGGCGCCGGACTCGGGCAATCCGCCTGCCGACGGGCCCGCCAACGACACCTTCGTGATGAAGCCCTTCGACTTCACCGTGCTGCTCGATGTGATCGCGGGCCAGCTCGGGGTCGAATGGGTGCGCGCCGCCGGCTTGCCGCGCGGCACCGCTCCGGCCGAGGCGGCCATGCGCCTACCGGTGACCGTCGCGCCCCAGGCGGCGGCGCACTGCGCCGAGATCGAGCGGCTGGTCCGCATCGGCCATGTCCGGGCGATCGAGAGCGAGATCGACGCGCTCGCCGCGCTCGCGCCCGAGGCCGGACCGCTGGCCGAGCGGATGCGCGCCGCACTCGACAGATTCGACCTCAAGGAGCTGGCGCGCCTCGCGCAGGCGGGAGTGTCCGATGCAGCGTAGGGACACGATCCTCGTCGTCGACGACAATCCGGAATCGCTCCGCTTCCTCGTCGACACCCTCGGCGCCGAGGAGATGACCGTGCTGATCGCGCGCAGCGGCGAGGCGACGCTGGACCTGCTCGCCGAGGTGCAGCCCGATCTCATCCTGATGGATGCGATCATGCCCGGCATCAGCGGGATCGAGACCACGCGGGCGATCAAGCGCGACCCGGCGACCGCGCATATTCCGGTGATCTTCATGACCGGGCTGAACGATCCCGAACACGTCGTCGCCGCGCTCGGCACGGGCGGGGTCGATTACGTGCGCAAGCCCGTCGTCATCGAGGAGCTGCTGGCGCGCATCCGGGTGCACCTCGCCAATGCCCGGGGCGCCTATCGCTCGCGGCTCGCGCTGGGCCTTGCGGGGCGGAGCCTCGTGGCGCTGGACGATGAGGGCGCGGTGATCTGGTGCACGCCGCAGGTCGAGACGCTGTTCAATCGGCTCGATCCCGATTGGACAGCCGACCGGGGCACGCCCCCCGGCCCGCTGGCCGCCCCGCTGCGCCAGCTGCTCGCCGATCAGTCCCATCCCCATGCCGGCGGCAGGATCGAGGTGGGCGGCTTCAAGATCGAACTCGCCGCGCTCGAATCCGACCGTCCCGGCGAAACCCTCGTGCGCGTGAGCGAGGAGCGCGAGGACGGCAAGATCGCCGTGCTCCAGAAGCAGGGCGGGCTGACCCGGCGCGAGGCCGAGGTGCTACTCTGGGTGAGCTATGGCAAAACCAACAAGACGATCTCCGAAATATTGGGTATAAGCCCGCGCACGGTGAACAAGCACCTCGAACAGGTGTTTCGCAAACTCGGGGTGGAAACCCGTGCTGCGGCGACGGCGATCGCTGTCAGACTCATGACCGATTGATTTGTTCAGTACGCTATAAATTCAGGCACTTGCTACCAGGTCGCGCAGTACTACGTCATTTGGCCACTTCCTCGCTCGGGTGAGGGCGTCATGGCTGATCGGCGCGGAATTCCGACAATCTCTCGACTGGAGTGGGCCATGGCCGGAGTACAGGTGGGCAAGCGTATCATCGGGGCGGATGCGCCCGTGATCGTCGGCTGGGAGAATATCGGCAAGGTCGAGGGCGGGCCGATCAAGCAGTTCGTCTTCACCTATTTCCAGCCTGCGATGCTGCTGCTGGCGATCCTGTTCTGGTACTACGCCCCCAACTGGCTCGCCGTCGCCTCGACCGCGATCGCGATCCGCCTCGGCTGGACGATCCTGCTGCTGGTACTCGAATGGGTCAACCCGCGCTACGAGAGCTGGCAGCTGACGTGGAAGGAATTCGCCACCGACGCCTTCTACGTCGCGCTCGGCATGACCTTCCTGCGCATGGTCGACAGCTACATCGGCGACGGCGTGATCATCGAGGCGGTGCAGGGCGCTTTCGATTGGGACAAGTTCGCCTGGTTCACCGGCCTGCCGCTGCTGGTGCAGGCGGTGATCATCTCGATGATCTTCGATTTCGGCCAGTACTGGATGCATCGCGGGATGCACAACTGGTACCCGCTGTGGCTGACCCACGCGCCGCACCACTACATCACCCAGCTCAACATCAACAAGGGCGCGGTCGGCAATCCGGTCGAGCTGTTCCTGATCGGGCTGGGGATCGGCGGGCTGTTCGACTTCCTGCCGCGCGCCTTCTTGCTGGCGGGCGCGATCGGGATGACGGTATCAGTCTACCAGCACATCAACGTGCGCTTCAACACGCCGCGCTGGTGGCGCTTCATCTTCAACACGGTCGAGCACCACAGCGTCCATCACTCGCAGGACTACGAGGCGACCCGCAGCAACTACTCCGGCACCTGGATCATCTGGGACCGCATCTTCGGGACCTGCGTCGATGGCGAGGCCGAGGTGCTGGGCATGGAGGGAGGGCGCCGCATGGATATTGCCGAGACGATGATCTTCCCCTTCCGTGAGGGCTGGCGCTCGACGAAGGCCGCTCTGGCCCGACGCTTCGTCAGCAGGACTGCAGTTTCGGCCCAGCTGGAACCGGCGGAGTGAGCGGGGCGGCGGAAAGCCTGTCTGCCGGACGCATCGCCATGCCGGGACTCAGCCTGCCGCTGATCGACCACATCTGGCGCGTGCGCGGCGCGGTGCCGATCGACCCTGCGCTGTCCGCCGCGGACGCCTTCGACCGGCTCGGGCCGCTGCTGCAAACTCCGGGCACGACCATGTCGACCGAGGGCGATGCGCTGGTCTACCGCAAGCACAACCCCGCCGCGCAGGACAAGCTCGCCACCTTCACCCGCGGGCGGCTGTGGATCGAGCGGGCAGGCGCGGGCGCGGTGCTGCGCTTCGACCTGTTCAGCCACGCGCTGCTGTTCGCCTTCCTCGCGCCCCTGCTGTTCCTCGGCTTCGCGCAGCTCGCCGTGACGATCAACGCATGGGAGGCGGCTTCACCCGAAGCTGCCGAAAAGGCCGAGAAGAAGGACGAGAAGCCCAAGCCCGTGAAGAAGCTCAATCCCGTCGATGAGTTCCTCGGCGCCCCCGCGCCCGAGGATCCGAACAAGAAGAAGGACGAGAAGAAGGACGAAGGCCGCCATTCGCCCGACGAGGGCTATTTCATGGCGGGGCTTTTCGCGCTGATCTATCTGGTCGGGCGCTGGCTCGAGCCGTGGCTGGTTCGCCGCCGCTTCCGCCGCGCGCTTGCGCAGCCGCCAGCGGCCGAAGCCACGGCTGGGGCGGGCTGAGACGCGCAGGCCGGCGGCAGGCCTATGCGTCTGCGAAGAAGCGGCGATTGGGCGGGGGCCATTTGAATACTGTAACATAGAAACGTGAATAGCGTTCTCTAACAGTCGTTTGCTGCCAGAATAACGTCACTTCATCACATAAATGCAACATAAGTCAAATGGCGCATAGCGGAGGCTGTGCGCCACCTGCATCACTGTTTCCACAGTGCGGCAGAAGGGGATGCTGCGCACCTATCCGGGGAGTCTGGTGCGGATAATGACGCCAGCCCGCCGAAAGTCAGGGGAGGAACGACTAACCCAGCTTTTCGGGGGCAAGATAATGATCGTGTTGCGCAAGGTTTCCGTCCGTCCGGCTCTTCTCTCCACCACCCTTCTTTCCGGCCTCGCTCTCCTGCATCCGTCGGTCGTCTCGGCCGAGGCGGCGGAGGCCGCAGCCGCCAGCGAGGCGGCGGTGACGCTGGAAGATGCCATGCTCGCCGCCGAAAGCGCCGCGCCCGGCGAGGCGATCGTGGTCACCGGATCACGGCTCAAGCGGGATTCCAATCTCGATTCCCCCTCTCCCGTGGTTTCACTCGACGCGCAGGAGCTGCGCGGCGAACAGGACGTGGTCGATGCCCTGCGAACCCTGCCGGCGCTCTCCGCCTCGGTCTCCTCGGCCCAGTCGATCGCGCCGGGCGAGCTCGGCTCGGGCGGCGCGGTGGGCGCGGCCACGCTCAACCTCCGCGGCCTCGGGGCGCAGCGCACGCTGGTGCTGGTCAACGGCCGCCGCCACGTCGCGGGCGTCGCCGAGACCTCGGTGGTCGACATCAACTCGATCCCGACCGCGCTGATCAAGAATGTCGAAGTGCTGACCGGCGGGGCCTCGGCGGTCTATGGCGCGGACGCCGTCACCGGGGTCGTCAACTTTGTGCTCGACCGCGAATTCGAAGGCATCGAGTTCGGCATGACCGGCGGCCTGTCGGACAACGGGGACGGGCTCAACTTCGACGGCTTCGTCAAGCTCGGCAAGAATTTCGACGACGGGCGCGGCAACTTCACCATCGTCGGCGAATACAACCGCGACGATGGCCTGCGCTTCGGCGACCGCGCGGGTTTCCGCGACGGCAACATCTCGACCAACGGCCCCAACCCCGCCCTGCGCTTCCAGCGGGGCGAGCTGGGCGCGAACACGCCCAACTTCAGCAACTTCTTCAGCCTCGCACGCGGCCGCTACCCCTACGGCTTCGTCATCCCCACTCCCGGCACCGCGCGCTACAACCAGATCTTCCGGGCCGGCGTCACGCCGACTGCGGCCGAACAGGCGCTTATCGACCGTGCGGTCGCCGCGCCGACCCGGGCGATCGGGCCGAAATACGGCTTCCAGATCACCTCCGCTGGCGGCGTCGTGATCCCCGCCGACTTCGCCGATCCCTTCTCCGACATCGACCGCGATGGCCGCAGCGACTGCACCGAAAGCTTCACCGGCTTCAACGGCCTGTTCGACTATGCCGGCTTCGGCGCGCTCGGCGGGTGCTACATCGTCACCGCGAACGGCGTGAAGGTGCTGGAGGACGACGGCCAGATCGCCGGCAACTTCAACGCCTTCGGGGGCGAAGGCAACATCTTCGACAACAACGGCTTCCTGATCCCGCAGACCGACCGCTTCGGGATCAACGTGCTGACCGATTACGACATCTCCGATGGCCTCAACGTCTTCTTCGAGGGCAAGTATTTCCGGCAGGAAACCACCTTCGGCACCAACCAGAACTCGTTCTACGACCTGCTGACGATCGCGCCCGACAACCCCTTCATTCCGGCCGTGCTCCAGCCCATCGCGACCAATGCCGGCGGGCTGTTCGTCACCCGTGACCCGACCGACCTCGGCCCCAACATCGACACCAACATCGCCGAGACCTGGCGCTTCGTCGGCGGGATCCAGGGCGATGTCACCGACGACATCACCTTCGAGCTTTCGGCCAACTGGGGCCGCTACGACCTGAAGGCGATCAACCGCAACAACGTGCTGCTCGACCGCTTCTTCGCCGCCATCGACGTTGTGCGCGGGCCGAACGGCAACCCGGTCTGCCGCAGCGAGATCAACCCTGCCACCCGCTCGCCCTCGACCGTGTTCGGCATCCCCACCGGCGAGTTCGGCTATCTCACCTTCGTGCCGGGGCAGGGGCAGTGCAAGCCCGCCAACATTCTCGGCGGCATCCCCTCGATCAGCCCCGAGGCGGTGGACTTCATCACCACCACCACGATCAACACCTTCCGCACCGAGCTGTTCGAGCTGCACGGCCTCGTCTCGGGCGAGACCGGCATTCTCGGGCTGCCCTATGACACGATCCAGTTCGCGCTGGGTGCCGAATACCGCGAGGAGAAGAGCCGTTCGGTGTTCGACCCGCTGGTGCGCGGCATCCTGCCGGTCACCACGGTCGACGGCAAGGCGGGCGATTTCGTGGGCGATCTCGGCTTCTCGCAGACCTCGCTGGCGACGCCGTCCGACGAGCTCGCGCAGAATTCGGGCGGCGGCTACGACGTGATCGAGATCTTCGGCGAAATCGGCACGACGCTGCTCGAGGGCGTGCCCGCCTTCGAGGAACTGCGGCTGGAACTCGCCGGACGCTATTCGCACTACAGCACGGTCGGCAACGTCTTCACCTATGCGATCAACGGCTTCTGGTCGCCGATCGAGGACGTCCGCTTCCGCGGAACCTATTCGCGCGCGGTACGGGCGCCGAACATCTCCGAGCTGTTCGCGCCCCCGCAGGCGGCCTTCTTCCGGCCCTTCGACCCCTGCGACCAGACCGAGATCGACCGGCTGCGCAACGAGGGCTTCGCCAACATCCAGAACCGCATCAACAACTGCCGCGCAGACGGCATTCCCGAAGGCTTCTCCGATCCGCTGAGCGCGCGCTTTGCGGGGACCATCTCGGGCAACCCGAACCTGCGCGAGGAAACCGCCGACACCTACACCGCGGGCGTGGTGCTGCAGCCGCGCTTCATCTCCGGCCTCGCGATCACGGCGGACTACTACCACATCAAGATCGACGATGCGATCAGCACCGTGGCGGCGCAGGACGTGGTCAACAACTGCTACGACAGCACCACCTTCCCCAACGACTTCTGCAACTCCTTCACCCGCAACCGTGACCGCACCTCGGCGCAGTTCCTCGGGTTCAACTCGCTGACCTTGCAGACCATCAACTTCGTCGGGATCGAGACCGCCGGGGTCGATGCCTCGATCGCCTACAACACGACCATCGGCGAGCACCGCCTCGGCCTCAACGCCTCGGGATCGTGGGTCGACAAGCTCAACTTCTTCTTCGACCCGACCGATCTCACCCGGATCGATCCCGAGCTGACCGAGATCGGCCGCCCCGAGTGGTCGGGCCGTGCCACGGCCACCTACGGTATCGGCGAGTTCAATCTCAGCTACACGCTCAGCTATTTCGGCAAGATGGCACTGCGCGGGGTCGAGATCGAGACGATCGACGCCCAGTTCGGCCCGGCCGGGATGGTGGACGAGACCTGGACCCACGACCTGGCGGCGAGCTACACCTTCACCGATTACAACCTCGAGCTGTTCGGCGGCGTCAACAACCTCAGCGACGTGAAGCCCTTCGTCACCGAGCGCGCCTATCCGGTGAGCCCGATCGGGCGCTCGTTCTTCCTCGGCTTCCGCTGGACGATGTGACGGGCGAGAGCCTCACGCGAGGCGGGCGAAGTTCGCGACCCCCGGCGCAGGCGTGCGCTGGGCGAGGGGCTCGCCCGCCGGGGGAACCGCTCCGGGGACGAGCTGCGCTATTGCCGCGGTGACGCCCGCCAGCTCCTCGGTCGCGAGAGCGTAGAACACCAGCTTGGCTTCCTTGCGCGTGGCGACCAGCCCCGCCTTGCGCAGCACGCCCAATTGCTGGGAGAGGCCCGGCTGGCCGATCCCGGTCGTCTGCTCGATGTCCCCGACATTGCGTTCGCCCGCGGCCAGCGCGGACAGGATGCGCCAGCGCAGCGGGTGGGCGAGCGCCTTCAGGGCCTCGATCAGTGCGTCCTCGGCCATCAGCGCGGCTCCTCGGCATCGCGCAGGAACCACGCGGTGGCTTCCTCCGCGTCGAACACCGCATCGAGATCGTGGGAGGGCGATTGCAGCAGCGGTTCGCCCGGCTGCCAGTTGGCCGGCGCCAGCGCGCCCCTTGCGTCGATCGCCTGCAACCCGTCGAGAATGCGCAGCATCTCCGGGACCGAGCGGCCGAGATTGGCCGGGTAGCAGGTCATCGCCCGGATCACGCCGCGCGGGTCGATAAAGAAAGTGGTGCGCACCGCGGCGCTATCGCTGTCCTGCGCCGAGACCATCCCGAAGGCGCGGCCGATCACCAGCGTCGGATCCTCGATGATGGGAAAGCGCACCTCGACCCCGAAGCGGTCGCGGATCATCCGCAGCCACGCGAAATGGGCGAACAGGCTGTCGACCGAAAGCGCCATCAGCCCGCAGCCGCGCGCCTCGAAGGCGGCGGCCTCGCGGGCGAGGGCGACGAATTCGGTGGTGCACACGGGCGTGAAGTCCGCCGGGTGCGAGAACAGCACCAGCCAGCGGCCGCGATGGGCGGAAAGCTTGACCGGGCCGAGCGTGCTGCGCGCCTCGAAGTCGGGGGCCATGTCGCCGATCCTGAGGCCGGCGCAGGGGGGCAGGGCGGTGTCCTTGGCGTTCATCCGCCCTGCATACCACTTGACAGTTATATTGCAATACATATACACGATTTATGAAAATGAATTGGAGGGATGACATGCCCACTGACGATGCCGTGCTGCAAGCCGCCGCCGCGCAGGCCCTGCATGCTGCCGAAGACGCCGCGCTCCGCCCTGAAATCGCAGGCTTCTTCGATCCGGCTACCTTCACCGTCACTTACGTCGTCCACGATCCGGCGACGCGCGAGGCGGCGATCGTGGACTCGGTTCTGGACTTCGATCCGAGCTCGGGCCGCACCGCGACGCTCTCGGCAGACAAGGTGATTGACTATGTCACTTCGCATAATCTGAAAGTGATATGGCTGCTCGAGACCCACGCCCATGCCGACCACATCTCGGCTGCGCCCTATCTGCAAGAGCGGCTCGGCGGGAAGATCGCCATCGGGGCCGACATTACCGCGGTCCAGCAGGTGTTCGGCAAGCTGTTCAACGCCGGCACCGAGTTCGAGCGCGACGGATCGCAGTTCGATGCCCTGTTCGGGGACGGCGACACCTTCACCATCGGCAACATCCCCGTCACCGTCATGCACGTCCCCGGCCACACTCCGGCCTGCGTCGCCTATGTCGTTGGCGAGGCGGTCTTCGTGGGCGACACCATGTTCATGCCCGACTACGGCACCGCGCGCGCCGACTTCCCCGGCGGCGATGCGCGGACCCTGTTCCGCTCGCTGCGCCGCATCCTCGCGCTCCCGCCCGCGACGCGCCTGTTCATGTGCCACGACTACCTGCCCAAGGGCCGCACGACCTATGTGTGGGAAACCACCGTCGCGGCCGAGCGCGCGGGCAATATCCACGCGCATGACGGGATCACCGAGGACGAATTCGTGATGATGCGCGAGGCGCGCGATGCCACGCTCGACATGCCGCGCCTGATCCTGCCGAGCGTGCAGGTCAATATGCGCGCCGGGCACCTGCCGCCGGCCGAGGACAACGGGGTGGTCTACCTCAAGCTCCCGGTCAACGCGGTATGACGCTGCCCGGTTTTCCCGATGCCGCACCCCTGCCGGGGCTGATCGGCGGGGTGCTGATCGGCCTTGCCGCTGCGCTGATGCTGCTGGGGGCGGGGCGGATTGCCGGCGTCTCGGGCATTGCCGCGCGCGCCTTCGGCATCGCCGAGAGTTCGCTGCCGCGCGCAGGGGCCTGGGCCTTCCTGCTCGGCCTGCCGCTCGGTGCGCTCATCGTCACTGCGCTGACTGCCGCACCTGCGCCCGCCTTCGCCTCGCCGGTGACGCTGGCGATCGCGGGGCTTATCGTCGGCATCGGCACGCGGCTCGGTTCCGGCTGCACCAGCGGGCACGGGGTGTGCGGCATGAGTCGCCTGTCGCAGCGCTCGCTGGTCGCCACGGCCACCTTCATGATCACCGGCTTCGCCACGGTCGCGGCGATGAACGCGCTCGGGCTGGAGGTGCTGCCGTGATCCGCGCAGGCCTGGTCCCGCTGGCGGCGGGGACGATCTTCGGCGCGGGGCTGACCGTCGGCGGCATGACCGATCCGGCGCGGGTGCGCGGCTTCCTCGACCTGTTCGGGGCATGGGACCCGACGCTCGCCTTCGTCATGGGTGGGGCGGTGCTGGTGATGGCGCTGGCCTGGATGCTCCACCGCCGGATGCTGCGCCCCTTCTTCGCCGAAGGCTTCGCGCTGCCCGACCGCAACGACCTCACCCCGCGCCTCGTCGGCGGATCGGCGCTGTTCGGGGTGGGCTGGGGCATCGCCGGCCTGTGCCCCGGGCCGGGCTTCGCCGCGCTGGCGATCGCGCCGGGCGAGGCGGCGATCTTCCTTGCGGCGATGGTGGCAGGGATGGGCCTCGTGCGCCTGATCGAGGGGCGGGCGGGGTGATCGACACCCTGCATCTGGCGCTCGGCACCCTGTCGGGGGTGCTGGTCGGCTTCGCGCTCGGTCTGGTCGGCGGCGGCGGATCGATCCTCGCGGTGCCGCTGATGGTCTATCTCGTCGGCGTCCAGAACCCCCATGTCGCGATCGGCACCAGCGCGCTCGCGGTCGCCGCCAATGCCGCGACCGGCCTTGCCCAGCACGCCCGCGCAGGCAACGTGCGCTGGCGTTGCGGCCTGGTCTATGCCGGTTTCGGCGTGCTCGGTGCCCTCGGCGGATCGACTCTGGGCAAGAGCGTCGACGGGCAGAAGCTGCTGTTCCTCTTCGCGCTGCTGATGCTGGCGGTGGGTGCGCTCATGCTGCGCAGCCGCAAGGCGAGCGGCACGCCCGGCGTCAGGCTGAACCGCGAGAACGCGCCGCGCCTTATCGCCTTCGGGCTCGGGACGGGCGCCTTCAGCGGCTTTTTCGGGATTGGCGGCGGCTTCTTGATTGTCCCGGGGCTGATCGCCTCGACCGATATGCTGATGCTGAACGCGGTCGGCACCAGCCTCGTGGCGGTGACGGCCTTCGGGCTCGCGACGGCGGGCAATTACGCGGTCTCGGGCCTCGTCGACTGGGTGCTGGCAGGCGTGTTCATCGCCGGCGGGGTCGCGGGCGGGCTGGCGGGCACGCGCCTGTCGCAGCGGCTTTCGGACGGCGGACAGCTCAAAACCGTGTTCGCGCTGCTGATCTTTGCCGTGGCCTTCTACATGCTCTGGCGGAGCGCCCTTGCGCTCTGGACGTGACGCGAACGGCCCTTGCAACCCTTTCCGCGTCCGACCGTATATCAGGTGCAGCCATTGCAATTGATCGCTGCCGCCAGAGGATTAGCTGCCGATCATGCTTGAGAACCTCGACGCCCTGTTGCTCGCGCGGATCCAGTTCGCCTTCACGGTGAGCTTCCACTTCTTTTTCCCGGCCTTTTCGATCGGGCTGGCGAGCTATCTTGCGGTGCTCGAGGGGCTGTGGCTCAAGACCGGCAAGAGCGTCTACCTCGACCTGTTCAAGTACTGGTTGAAGATCTTCGCCATCGCCTTCGCGATGGGCGTCGTCTCGGGCATCGTCATGTCCTACCAGTTCGGCACCAACTGGTCGGTGTTCTCCGACGTGGCCGGGCCGGTGATCGGGCCGCTGATGGCCTACGAGGTGCTGACCGCCTTCTTCCTCGAGGCGGGCTTTCTGGGCGTCATGCTGTTCGGGATGAACAAGGTGGGCAGGAAGCTGCACTTCGCCGCCACGCTGATGGTGGCGCTGGGCACCTTCGTCTCGGCCTTCTGGATCCTCAGCGTGAACAGCTGGATGCAGACGCCGACCGGCTACCTCCTCGGCGACAACGGGCAATATCTGCCGGGCGAGAGCTGGACCGCGATCATCTTCAACCCGAGTTTTCCCTATCGCCTCGTCCACACGGTGATGGCGGCTTACCTGACGACCGCCTTTGTGGTCGGCGCGGTGGGGGCGTGGCACCTGCTCAAGGACAAGGCCAACCCGCATGCGCGCACGATGTTCTCGATGGCGATGTGGATGGCGGCGATCGTCACCCCGGCGCAGATCGTCGCGGGCGACATGCACGGGCTCAACACGCTCGAGCACCAGCCCGCCAAGGTCATGGCGATGGAGGGGCACTTCCAGTCGCACCCCGATGGTGCGCCGCTGATCCTGTTCGGCATCCCGGACAGCGAGGCGAAGACGGTGCGCTACGCGATCGAGATCCCCAAGGCCTCGTCCTTCATCCTCAAGCATGACTGGAACGCGCCGCTCGCCGGGCTCGACACGGTGCCCGACGACATGGAGCCGCCGGTGCCGATCGTCTTCTGGAGCTTCCGCATCATGGTGGGCATCGGCTTCGCCATGCTCGGGATCGGGCTGTGGAGCCTGTGGGGGCGAGTGCGCGGCACTCTCTACGACCTCCCCTGGCTCCACCGCGCCGCAGTCCTGATGGGGCCTTCGGGCTTTGCTGCGGTGCTCGCCGGCTGGATCACGACCGAGGTCGGGCGCCAGCCTTTCGTGATCTACGGCCTGCTGCGCACCGCCGATGCCGCCAGCCCGCTCGACGCACCCGCGGTCGCGGCCTCGCTGCTCGCCTTCATTCTCGTCTATTTTACCGTCTTCGGGATCGGCGTGTGGTACATCCTCAAGCTGATGGGCAAGGCCCCGCACCCGGGCGAATACGGCGTCAAGCGCGGCGATGTCGGCCCGATCCGCACCGCGGGCATCACCCCGGGTCCGACGCAGAACCCGGGCGGGGAGGAACCGCTTCCCTCCGCCAGCCCCGAAAAGGAGCCGGTGTGATGGACCTCACCGTCATCTGGGCCTTCATCATCGCCTTTGCGGTCTTCGCCTATGTGGTGATGGACGGCTTCGATCTCGGCATCGGCATCCTCTTCCCGACCTTCGCCGCAGGGCGCGAGCGGGACCGCGCGATGAACTCCATCGCGCCGGTGTGGGACGGGAACGAAACCTGGCTGGTGCTGGGCGGTGGGGGCCTGTTTGCCGCCTTCCCGCTCGCCTATGCCGTGATCCTGCCCGCGACCTATCCGCTGATCATCGCGATGCTGCTCGGCCTCGTGTTCCGCGGGGTCGCCTTCGAGTACCGCTGGCGCGACCCGGGGCACCAGAGGTTCTGGGACATGGCCTTCACCGGCGGCTCGCTGGTCGCGGCCCTGGCGCAGGGCATGACCCTCGGCGCGTTGTTGCAGGGTATCGAGGTCGTTGACAGGTCGTATGCGGGCAGTTGGTGGGACTGGCTCACGCCGTACACGCTCCTGACCGGGCTCGGCACCGTGGCGGGCTATGCCTTGCTCGGGAGCACCTGGCTGATCTGGAAGCTGGACGGCGCCGAGCAGGATCACGCCCGCAAGCTCGCCATCTGGGCGGGCGGTGCGACGATCGTGCTGATGGGGGCGGTGAGCCTCTACAACATCGCGCTGAACGAGGAATATGCCGCCCACTGGCTCGCCGCGCCGCAGATATACTGGGTCGCGCCGGTGCCGATCGTCACGGCGGTGGTGTCGCTCTCACTGCTCCACGGCATCCTCAACGCGCGCAATTCCAAGCCTTTCTGGCTCTCGATCGCGCTGTTCTTCCTCGGGATGAGCGGGCTGGGCGTCACCATCTGGCCTTATGTCGTGCCCCCCGGCCTCACCATCTGGGACGCCGCCGCGCCGGAGCGCAGCCAGATCTTCATGCTGGTGGGGGTCGCCATCACGATGCCGCTGATCATCGCCTACACCGCCTGGGCCTACTGGGTGTTCCGCGGCAAGGTGGCGGACGAGGGGTATCACTGATGCTTGCGCCTCCCGAGAGGGAGCCCGAAGGCCCGCTGTGGAAGCGTCTGCTCTGGATGGCGGGCATCTGGGCGGCCAGCGTCGCGGTGCTGGGGGCGGTCGCCTACATCATCCGCCTGTGGATTGCGCCGTGAGCGTCAAGGTCTGGTACGACGGCGCCTGCCCACTCTGCCTGCGCGAGATCGCGGTGATGCGGCGATTGGACCGGGGCGGACGCATAACCTTCGTGGACGTGGCGCAAGGAGCCGAACCCTCCTGTCCCCTCGACCGCGCGACATTGCTAGCCCGGTTCCATGCCGAGGAGGACGGCGTGATCCACTCGGGCGCGGCGGCCTTCGCGGCGATGTGGCGCGCCATTCCGCTGCTGCGCCCGCTCGGGTTGGCGGCGCGCTCGCCAGTGGTGCTGGGTATGCTCGAGGCGGCCTATCTCCGCTTCCTCAAGGTCCGGCCCCGGCTCCAGCGCCTGTTCGCCTGAAAAACCGCTTGCCCGATCGGGGTCGATGGTCTGAATTCCCGCCCGAGAGAGACGGGAGAGACCACACGCCATGACCTATTTCGGCGCGATGCAGAACGAGATCTACAATGCCGGCCTCAAGGGCATCCTGCCCACCTGGCCGGTCGATTTCGCCACGCTGGAAAAGCGCGCGCACGAGGCGCTGGGGCCGAGCCTGACCAATTATGTCGCTGGCGGCTGCGGCGACGAACACACGCAGGACCAGAACGCCAGGGCCTTCCATCACTGGGGCATGGTGCCGCGCATGATGGTCGATTGCTCGGTGCGCGATCTCTCGATCGAACTGTTCGGCCACCGCTATCCGACCCCGCTGTTCATGGCCCCCATCGGCCTCAACGGCGAGGCCTCGCAGGACCGGCACGGCGACGTGGCCGCCGCCCGCGCTTCGGCTTTGACCGGGGTGCCCTTCTGCGCCTCGACCCTAGCGAACGATCCGCTCGAGGACGTGAAGGTCGCCTGCGGCGACACGCCCGCCTGGTTCCAGCTCTACACGCCCAAGAACAGGGAACTCGCGGAAAGCCTGATCCGCCGCGCCGAGGACGCGGGCTACAGCGCGCTGGTGGTGACGCTCGACACCTGGGTGACGGGCTGGCGCCCGCGCGATCTCAACGCATCGAACTTCCCCCAGCTGCGCGGCAAGGTGCTGCAGAACTACTTCTGCGATCCGGTGTTCCGCTCGCTGCTCGCGCGGCCGCCCGAGGAGGACCCGGCGGCGGCGATCTTCACCTGGGCGGCCACCTTCGGGCAGGTGCTGACCTGGGACGACATGGCGTGGTTCAAGTCGGTGACGAAGCTCCCCATCGTCCTCAAGGGCATCTGCCACCCCGATGACGCGCGCCGCGCGGTCGATACCGGGGCGGATGCGATCTACTGCTCGAACCACGGCGGGCGGCAGGCGAACGGGGGTATCGCCACCATCGACCTGCTCGCCGATGTCGTCGCGGCTGCGGGCGACACCCCGGTGCTGTTCGACAGCGGCGTGCGATCCGGCACTGACGCGGTGAAGGCGCTGGCGCTCGGGGCGCGGGCGGTCGGGGTGGGGCGGCCCTACACCTACGGACTCGCGCTTGGCGGGGCCGAGGGCGCGGCCTGGGTGTTAAGATCGATCCTCGCCGAGGCCGATCTCCTGATGGCCGTTAACGGTTATCCGACCCTTGCGGATGTTCGTGCGGCGGGTGGCCGGCGGACCGACCGATGAATCGGACAATGCAAGAGCGTTAACCACATTCGGTCTGTGTTTTCCACAGGCTTGCTGGTAAATTGCCCGCATAACAACCACCGAATCGGGGACGCGATCGATGGCAAGACCGACCATCTGGTCCAGTGGGCCGGATCCCATGCGCCGCACCGTGTGTATCCAGGACGAACATTCGCGCCGCGCGCGATATGGGCGGATTCAGCCCATGCAACGGCGGTCGTCGATCCTGGCGCGTATCGCCAGCCTCATCGGCTGAAGCGGGCAGCCGGTCAGCCGCCGGCCTTGGCCAGCATGACGAGCTTGGTGTCGGTGAAGGCGAGATAGCCTTCCTCGCCGCCTTCCGATCCGAAGCCGCTGTCGCCGACCCCGCCAAAGGGGGTTTCGGGCGACGAGACGATCAGCTGGTTGATCCCCACCATCCCCGCGCGCAAGGCCCGGCCGAGCGCGTGCGCCTCGTCGAGATCGGCGGAAAAGGCATAGGCGGCAAGGCCATAGCGCAGCGAATTGGCGATCCGCACGGCATCGGCGATGTCGTCGAAGGGGACGATCCCGGCGACCGGGCCGAAGGGCTCCTCGATCATGAAGCGGCTGTCGGGCGCCGGGTTGGCGATCACCGTCGGCTGGAAGAAGAAGCCCTGCCCGGCGATCGCCGAGCCGCCGGTGACCACCTCGCCGCGGTTGCCGCCGGCGTCGGCGACCACCTGCTCCATCGCCGCCACGCGCCGGGCGTGGGCGAGGGGGCCCATGTCGACGCTGTCGTCTGCGCCGGGATCGCCGACCTTGATCCTGCTCGTGCGGGCGGCGAATTCGGCGACGAATTCGTCGTAGACCTCCTTCGCCACCAGGAACCGTGTGGGCGAGACGCAGACCTGTCCGGCGTTGCGGAACTTGGTCGTCGCGCACATCGCCACGGCCCGCGCGAGATCGGCATTCTTGCTCACGATGACAGGGGCATGGCCGCCGAGCTCCGGAGCGAAGCGCTTCATGTGGGTGGCAGCGAGCGCACCGAGCTGCTTGCCGATCGCGGTCGATCCGGTGAAGCTCACCTTGCGGGTCACGGGCGAGGCGATGAGGTGCTCGGCGATCGGGCCCGGGTCGCCGTGGACGAGGTTGAGCACGCCCTCGGGCAGCCCCGCCTCGACGAAGCACTCCACCAGCAGTTGCGCCGAGGCCGGGGTGTTCTCGGCCGGCTTGAAGATCGCGGTGCAGCCCGCCGCGAGCGCGCCGGCGATCTTCTTGGCGGGGAGGTTCACGGGGAAGTTCCACGGCGTGAGCAGCACCGCGGGGCCGATCGGCTCGTGGGTCACCATCTGCGCCAGCAGCTGGTTGCCCCGGGTCGGGATAAGCCGCCCGCCCCGGCGCTTGGCCTCTTCGCCAAGAAAATCAATCGTATCGCAGGCCGAGAGGATTTCGCCGACGCCCTGCGCCCGGGGCTTGCCCATCTCGGCGGTGATGACCCGCGCGATGCTTTCGGCGCGCGCGCGCAGCAGGTCGGCGGCGCGGCGCAGGATCGCGTGACGCTCTGCTCCCGGGGTGGCGCTCCAAGAAGGGAAGGCGTCGCCCGCCGCCTTCAGCGCGGCGTCGAGCTGGGCGGTCGAGGCCTTGGGACACCGGCCGATCACCGCCCCGGTCGAGGGGTTGACCACCTCCATCGTGCCGGCCTCGCCATCGGCGATCCACTGGCCGGCGATGAACATCCTGAGGGCGGGGTAGGTGGTCATGGTGCGTTCTCTCGTGCTGGATAGGGGACTATTTCCGGAGCATCATGCCCCCGGGACGGTGCTGCAACGACATGGCGACGACCGCGCGACGACCGCGCGACGGCAGCGGCACGTCACACCGCGACGACGTGCTGCTCGATCGCGCCGAAGATCGAGTGGTTCGCCGCATCGCGCATCTCGATCCGCACGGTGTCGCCGGCCTGCATGAACGGGGTGCTCGGCTTTCCATCGCGGATCGTCTCGATCATGCGGATCTCGGCGATGCAGGAATAGCCCGCGCCGCCCTCTGCCACCGGCTGGCCCGGGCCGCCGTCGGCGCCCTTGTTCGAGATCGTGCCGGTGCCGATGATCGTGCCGGCGCACAGATTGCGGGTCTTGGCGGCGTGGGCGACCAGCTGCGCGAGGTTGAAGGTCGCATCCACCCCGGCATTGGCGCGGCCGAAGGGCTTGCCGTTGAGGTCGACCATCAGCGGCAGGTGGATGAGCGCGTCCCGCCACGCATCGCCCAATTCGTCGGGGGTGACCGCGACCGGCGAGAAGGCGCTCGCGGGCTTGGACTGGAAGAAGCCGAAGCCCTTTTCCAGTTCCGCCGGGATCAGGCCGCGCAAGCTGACGTCGTTGACCAGCATCAGCAGGCGGATGTGGCCCGCCGCTTCCTCGGGCGTGCAGCCCATCGGCACGTCGCCGGTGATGCAGGCGATCTCGCCCTCCATGTCGCAGCCCCATGCGGGGTCGCCGAGCGGAATGTCTTGCCGCGGGCGCAGGAAGGCGTCCGAGCCGCCCTGATACATCAGTGGATCGTGGTAGAAGCTGTCAGGCACCTTGGCGCCCCTCGCCTGCCGGACGAGTTCCACGTGGTTGATGTAGGCGCTGCCATCGGCCCACTGGTAAGCGCGTGGCAGGGGCGAGTGGGCCTGGCGTTCGTGGAACCGTTCGCAGGGCACCGTCTCGTGCTCGACATCGCGGGCGAGCACCTCGAGCTCGGGTGCGACCCGATCCCAATTGTCGAGCGCATATTGCAGCGTCGGTGCGATGTAACCGGCGGCGCAGCAGCGGGTGAGGTCTTTCGAAACCACCACCAGCCTGCCGTCGCGCGTGCCGTTGTCGAGGGTTGCAAGTTTCATCGTCTTTCTTCCTAAACTTCCGTTCGTGCTGAGCTTGTCGAAGCACTGTTTTTCTTCTGTCCCGCATCCTTCAGGAAAGGATGGCCCCTCGACAAGCTCAGGGCGAACGGGTCTGGTTCACTGCCCCGGCGCATCGACCTGAACATCGGGATGCGCCGCGGCGAAGGCGGGCAGGGCGAGGCAGGCGGCCTCGATGCGGGTGAGGTGCGGGCTCGCCGACAGGTCGTAGGCAAAGCGCCGCGCATTATAGAGCTGGGGCACCAGCACGATCTCGAACAGGCCGGGCGCATCGCCGTGGAGGAAATCGCCGGTCCCGATCTGCGCCAGTCGCGCCTCGACCGGATCGAGCGTGCGCTTCAGCCAGGTGCGATACCAGACGTCGATCTCGTCCTGCGTGTGGCCGAGCGGGTCCTTGAGGTATTTGAGAACCGGCAGGTTGTTCACCGCGTGGATCTCGGTCGCGATCCCGTAGGCGAGTTCGCGCACGGTATAGCGGTCCTCGATGTCGCGGGGGAGGAAGGGGGCTTGCGGATAGGCCTCGTCCAGCCATTCGAGCAGCGCCATCGACTGCGCCCGGTCGCGCCCGTCGGCCTCCAGCATCGGCAGCGAGCCGAAGGGATTGCGGCTGGTGAAGCCGCCCTGCTTGTTCTCTGCGGTGACGAGATTGACCGGCACGTTCTCGAAGGCGAGGCCCTTCAGGTTGAGGGCGATGCGCAGGCGGTAGGAGGTCGAGCTGCGGAAATAGCCGTAGAGTCTCATCGTGCTCATGGGCCTGCCATCGCAGGGTTGAGGCGGGGGGGCAAGGGCGCGCTTGCGAAGTTCGTCCGGTCGCACACGGGGGCGGCCGGAGGACCGCTTCAGCCGCTCACGCCGGTGTCAGCGCGCGGCTTACCGTGTCGAGCAGCTTGGCCGGCGGGCAGGGCTTGGCGAGGGTCGTGGCCCCCGGGAAGCGCATCGCCAGTTCGCCCGCCTCGTGCGGGTCGGAATGGAGGATCACCGGCACGTTATCGTCGATCAGCTTCTGCGCCAGTTCGTAGGTCAGCCCGTCGGCCAGTTCGACATCGAGCAGCACCACATCGGGCCGTTCCTTCTGGCAGGCGAGCATGGCCGAGCAGATCCCGGCGTGCGGGCCTTCCACCTCGTAGCCTGCCTCCTCGAAGGTGTCGCACAGGTCGAAGGCGGTCACGAATTCGTCTTCGGCCACCAGGATACGCACGGCCATCGGTCCTCTCCCGCGTCAAACGAATCCCAATCGCGGGAGTGTATCACGGTTTGGACGTCAAGCTTGCGGTAATATTATCCGTTCCTGCCGAATTGTTCCGCAAAGGTGCTCTCGTCGCCGGCAGCGAGCAGCCTGGCCTGTTCCACCCATTGATCGCGGGTGATCCGTCCGCTGAAGCGCCCCAGTTTCGCGTCGATCCGCTCGACCTCATCGGGCGTCCATGCGGCGATCTGGGCGAAGGTGGTGATCCCGAATTCGCCGAGCAGCGCGGCGATCTTGGGGCCGAGGCCCTTGATCCGGGTAAGGTCGTCGCCCGCGCCGGGCGTGGCGGCGGGCGAAGGCGCGGGGGCGGGCTCCGGCTCGGGTGCGGGGGCCGGGGCAATCTCGGGCCCGGCTTCCGCATCGGTGCCGAGCGGGGCGGCGGCGGTCGGCTGGGCGTTGGCGGCTGCCGAGAGCGGGCCCTGGATGATGTCGATGGCGCGCGGCGCATCGATCAGCGCCTGGTTGCGCGGGGCCGGTGCGGCGCCTTCGGCAAGCACGTCGCGCGCGATGCCGGGGGCGCTGTCGTCCTCCACCACCCGCGCCTTGCGCCCGCCGCGCGCGATCAGCCAGATGACGAACACCAGCACGGCGAGGCCGATCAGGATCAGCGGCAGATAGGAGGCGATGTCGGCGGAGATCATGGGCGTTGCTTTCCGGATGGTCTGCGTGAGTCGCGCGCTTTAGCAGGCTGGTGGGGCCGCGCCCAAGCGCGAGGTTGGTTTTCGTGGCGCGGCGCTAGGCGAGGTCGGTCTCGGGATCGGGCACCACCTGCTTGCGGAACAGCGCCTTGTCCGCCTCGCCGAAGCCTCGCCGCCAGATCACGAGCGCGTAGGTGCCGAGGATTGCGGGGACGCCGATGACGAGCTCGACCCATTCGGGCGCCCAGGTGAAGGCGTATCCCACCACCACGGCAGGTGCGGCGGCATAGACCAGCGCCCAGCGCCAGTTGGAGACGGGGGCCTTGAGCAGGCGCTTCAGCAACAGCGCCTTGACGAGGCTGGAGGTGGCGAGCGCGACCAGCAGCGCGCCTGCGGCGCTCGCGGCCTCGTAGCCCTTGCCGAGGCCATAGGCATCCGCTGCCTTGATCAGCGCAATGGTGAGCGTCGCCTGGAGCGCGATGATCGCGACCGAAATGGCTAGGTTGCGCTTGCGCGCGATGTAGACCAGCACGCTTTCCGAGACGACCGCCATCGAGGCGGCGACCTCGGCGGCGAGCAGGAAGGCGAGCGCGCCGGTGCCCGCGACGTAATCCGGCCCCCACAGCCCCATCACCGCCTCGCCCGGCACGCCCAGCACCAGCGCGATGCCGAGCTGGACGGCGATGATCCAGAACCCCACCTGCCGCACCTGCGCGGCGATCGCCTCCATGTTGCCGACGCGCAGGTTCTTGGTGATGACCGGCGAGAGGATCGGCTCGAAGCTGGTCTTGAGCTTTTGCGGCAGCGAGGCGATCTGCTGTGCGGCGTAGTAGATCCCCACCGCCTGCGGCGGGGCGAAAAGGCCGAGGATGAAGATGTCGAGCAGCCGCGTGCCCCGCTCGATCGCGTCGGCGCCGACGATCGGGAAGGCGCGGGCCGACATGGAGAGCATCGCGCGGCCCTGCGGCTGCCACCCCCGCGGCAGGCCGTAGGAGCGCAGGAAGGGCCACAGCGCGGTCAGGAGCCCGGCATAGATCGAGGCGATGAAGGCCAGCGCCAGCCCCGCCTCGCGCGTCGCGGGGATGAAGAAGAACACCCCCGCCCCGATCGAGATGGTCCACGGCTCCACCACCGCCCGCGCGCGCACGGTGGTGGCGATGTCGAAGCGGTAGGCCTGCGCCGCGAGCAGGATCTCGGTAACGGCGAAGGCGGGGATGGTGGCGACCAGCCAGATATCCCACTCGCTGTTCATCCCGTTGGGGAACATCGGTTCGGGGAACACCAGCAGCACGCCCGCCGCGACGGCAGAGTAGAGCAGCGCCAGCAGGATGCCGTCATAGACGAGATTGGTCTCGGCGCTGCGGTTCTCGCCCGCCCCTTCCGACAGGCGTTGCGCAAGCCCGCGCTTCTCGCCCAGCGAGCAGAGCAGGGCGACGATCTCGATCAGCACCAGCGCCGAGGCGAAGCGCCCGAGCGCCTCGGCCCCGTAGAGGCGGGTGGCGATGACAAGGAAGGGGATGCGCGCGATCAGGCGGATGACGAAGCCCAGCGTGTTCGTCCGCCCGCCCTTGGCGAGCTGCGCGAGATCGTCGCCGTCCCCCGGTGCTGCCGTGCTTTGGGTGGTCACGCGCCGAGGTCTCCGGCATCGCTTTCGAGCTCGGCGCGCAAGGGGCGGGCGAGCAGCGCGGCGACCACCGCGCGCGCCCCGGCGCCCTTGAGGATCGCGTCCACCGCATCGACGATCGGCATGGCGATCCCGCGCGCGGCGGCAAGATCGGCGAGGACGGGGGCGGTGAAGGCGCCCTCCGCCACGGTGCGCCGATCGGCCATCAGGTCGGCGGCGCGCGCGCCTTCGCCCAGCGCCTTGCCGAGGCTGAAATTGCGGCTCGAGGTCGAGGAGCAGGTCAGCACCAGATCGCCGAGCCCGCACAGGCCCGACAGCGTCTCGGCCTCGGCCCCCAGCGCCTCGCCGAAGCGCAGCATCTCGGCAAAACCGCGCGAGATGATCGCGGCGCGCGCGTTCTGGCCGAGCGCAAGGCCCTCCACCACCCCGCAGGCGATGGCGAGCACGTTCTTGACCGCCCCGCCGATCTCCGCGCCGGTCACGTCGTCGGAGTAGTAGGGCCGGAAGGCGGGCCGCGCGATGGCGGGCGCGAGGCGTTCCCACTGCGCGCGCCCGCCGCTGCACGCCAGCGTCACCGCGGTCGGAAGGCCTGCGGCAACCTCGTGCGCGAAGGTCGGGCCGGAGAGCACCGCGACCGCGCTGCCGGGTGCGGCCTCGCGCGCGACGTCGTTCATCAAGCGGCCGGTGCCCGCCTCGATCCCCTTGGAGCACAGCACCAGATCGCGCGGGGCTTCGGAAAGGCCCGAGAGCACCTTGCCCAGCACCTGCGCGGGCGTCACCACCAGCACCGTGCCGATCCCGGCCAGTTCGCCGAGGTCGCCGGTCGCACGGATGCTCGGGGCGAGGGTGGCGGAGGGCAGGTAGAGCGGGTTGCGGCGATCCGCGTTTATCGCCTGCACCACCTCGGTCTCGTAAGCCCAGAGCACGACCTCGCGCCCGTCGCTCGCCAGCATCTGCGCGAGCGCCGTGCCCCATGCCCCTGCGCCGATGACGCCGACCGGGCTCATGCCTTAACCCCCGCGCCGCGCACCGCCTCGGCCGCCGGATCGAGCGGCCAGCGCGGGCGGGCGACGAAATCGAGCGGGTCGCCGGCGAAGCCCTCACCCTCGAGCGCGAGCCGCTCGCACCCGGCCCAGGCGATCATCGCGGCATTGTCGGTGCAAAGCGCGAGCGGCGGGGCGGTGAAGCGCATCGCGTGCCGCGCGGCCAGCGCCTCCAGCGCGGTGCGCACTGTCTTGTTGGCGGCGACCCCGCCTGCGACGACCAGCGCCGGGAAGGGGCCGGCGCTGTCCAGCGCGCGTTCGAGCCGGTCGATCAGGCACTCGACCGCAGCCTGCTGGAAGCTCGCGGCGATATCGGCGGGACTGTGCGCGCCGCTCTCGACCGCGCGCAGCACCGCGCTTTTCAGCCCCGCGAAGGAGAAATGCGGCTCGCTCGAACCCTTGAGCGGGCGGGGCAGGGGGACCGCCGCGGGATCGCCCTCCAGCGCCAGCCTCTCGACCGCCGGACCCCCGGGATAGCCGAGGCCGAGAATCTTCGCGGTCTTGTCGAAAGCCTCGCCCAGCGCATCGTCGATGGTGGTGGCAAGGCGGCGATAGCGCCCGACGCCCTCCACCGCGAGGATCTGGCAGTGCCCGCCCGACACCAGCAGCAGCAGGTAGGGGAAGGCCAGCCCTGCGTCCGCGAGGCGCGGCGAGAGCGCGTGGCCTTCGAGGTGGTTGACCGCCAGCAGCGGCTTGCCGCTCGCCATCGCGAGCGCCTTGGCGCTCACCAGCCCGACCATCACCCCGCCGATCAGCCCGGGGCCGGCGGTGGCGGCAATGGCGTCGACATCGTCGAGCGCGACGCCTGCCTCGTCCATCACCCTCGCCAGCATCGGGGCGAGCCGCTCGGCATGGGCGCGCGCGGCGATCTCGGGCACGACGCCGCCATAGGGCGCGTGCTCGGCCTCCTGGCTGGCAATCGCCTGCGCGACGATCGTTCCGTCGCCGCGCACCAGCGCGACCGCGGTCTCGTCGCAGCTCGATTCGATCCCCAGCACCAGGGGCGCCTTGTCAGAGGTGTGCGTTCGCGATCCCATCCGGCTTCCATCTAGTCTTTGTGAAGGCTAGGGCAAGGCTAGCCATGACCCAAGCATCCCGAGCAGCCCCGAGACTCCGCCTCGGCACCCGCAATTCTCCCCTCGCGATGGCCCAGGCCCACGAGACCCGCGCAAGGCTGTGCGCCGCCCACGGCTGGGCGGAGGAGGAGGTCGAACTTGTCCCCGTCCTTGCGAGCGGCGACAAGGTTCTGGACCGGCCCCTGTCGGAGATCGGCGGCAAGGCGCTGTGGACCAAGGAGCTGGATCAATGGCTCGGCGAGGGGCGCATCGACCTGTCGGTGCACTCGGCCAAGGATGTCGAGACGATCCGCCCGCCGCAGTTCCACTTCCCGGCCTTCCTGCCGCGCGCCGACCGGCGCGATTGCCTCGTCGGCGCCTCGAGCATCGCTGCGATCCCGCAAGGGGCGGTGGTCGGCACCAGCGCGCCGCGGCGGGCGGCGCAGCTCCTCAACCTCAGGCCCGATTGCACGGTCGTCACCTTCCGCGGCAATGTCGCCACGCGGCTGAAGAAACTCACCGAGGGCGAGGCCGACGTGACCTTCCTTGCCGCTGCCGGACTGGAGCGGCTGGAGCAGTCCGAGGTCGGCGCGCCGCTCGGCTCCGACGAATGGATCCCCGCCGCGGCCCAGGGCGTGATCGCGATCGAATGCCGCTCGGATGATGCCGCGACCACCGCGCTTCTTGCCGCGATCGACCACGCGCCCACCCGCGCCGAGCTGGAAGCGGAGCGCGCGCTGCTCGCCGAACTGGGCGGCACCTGCCATTCGCCGGTCGCGGTCCTGTGCGAACTGGCGCAGGGCACGTTGACGATGCGCGCCGCGCTGTTCTCGCCCGACGGGGCCGAGCGGATCGAGGGGTCTGCCAGCTTCGCGCCCGGCGATCATGCCCCGGTGCGCGCGCTCGCCGCCGACCTGCTTTCGCGCGCGACGCCGGGCATCGCGCCGCATTTCAGGGCGGCAGGGTGAGCTTCCGGCTTCTCGCGCTCAGGCCCGAACCGGGGCTGTCCGCGACCATCGAGAAGGCCCGCGCAATGGGGCTGGCGATCGCCGGCCATGCGCTCTCGGAAATCCGTCCGGTGGCTTGGGACTGCCCCGATCCGGCGGGGATCGACGGCCTGCTGGTCGGCAGCGCCAACGCCATCCTCCACGGCGGCGAGAACCTCGCCCGGCTCGCGGACAAGCCTGTTTTCGCCGTGGGCGAGGCGACCGCCGCCGCCGCGCGCGCGGCCGGGTTCACCGTCGCCATGACGGGGAGCGGAGGGCTGCAGGGCGTGCTCGACGCGATCGCCCGTCCCTGCCACCTGCTGCGCATCGCCGGCGAGGAGCACGTGCCGCTCACCCCGCCTGCCGGCGTCACTTTCGCCGAGGTGATCGCCTATCGCTTGGTGCCTCTGCCGCTCGATCCCGCCGCCGCGCTGCTTGGTTCGGGCGAGGCGCTGGTGCTGCTCCATTCCGCCGCCACCGCACGGCACTTCGCCGCCGAATGCGACAGGCTCGGCCTGCCGCGCGGCACCGTCACCCTCGCCGCGCTCGGGTCCCGTATTGCAGACGCTGCGGGCGGGGGATGGGCGGGCGTCCATGTCGCCGCGCGTCCCGACGAGAGCACTTTCCTGCAATTGGCATTTGACTTGTGCGAACAGGCGCGCTCCATTCCCGGCTCCCCGCACCGGGAGCCGTAAGCGCGGCACCGGGGACAGGACAGGGTCGCAAAGAACGGATCAGGATGGCATCGCAACCCGGACCATCGACGCAAGCTAGCCCGCGCAAGCCGAGTTCGGCGCGCACGCTCATGCTCGCCGCCGCGCTCGCCTTCATTGCGGGCGGCGCGCTGGTGGGCTGGGTGGTTTGGTACAACCTCGCCGGCGACCGCGCCGCCGCCCCGCGCGCCGACGTGATGGCCGAGGCGGGCGCCGATCCCGCCGCGCCGACTCCCGCGCTCACCGCCTCGCCAACCCCGCTCGCCGATGCGCGCAAGGCCGAACAGGCGGTGGAGCGGGTGGCCGAGCAGCAGGGCGGGCTCGACCAGCGCCTTGCCGCGGCCGAGCAGCGCCTCACCCAGCTCGACCTCCAGGCCCAGGCCGCCGCCGGCAATGCCGCGCGCGCGGAGAGCCTGCTGATCGCCTTCGCCACCCGCCGCGCGGTCGAGCGCGGGGCGGAGCTGGGCTATCTCGCCGACCAGCTACGCCTGCGCTTCGGCGACCAGTGGCCCAACGCCGTGGGCACGATCATCGATTTCTCGCGCAAGCCGATCCGGCTCGACAGCCTCGTCGCCCGGCTTGAGGGCCTCTCGCCGCAGCTGCGCGAAAGCAGCGAAGGCCCCTCGTGGGGCGCCTTCAAGCGCGAGCTGAAGCAGCTTTTCGTGTTCCGCCGCGAGAGCACCCCGTCGCCCCAGCCCGAACGCCGGATGGAACGCGCGCGCTGGGCGCTCGAACAGGGGCGCTACCAGGCGGCGATCGACGAGGTTCGGGGGATGCCGGGCGCCGCCAAGGCCGAAGGCTGGATTGCGGACGCGGAACGCTACAAGAAGGCCATGGACGCGCTCGAGGTGATCGAGACCGCCGCCGTGCTCGACCAGCGCGGCCTGCGCGACGGCGCGGGCAATCCGGTGCGGCAATTGAGCCCGCTGGTGCGGCCTTAGTTTCTCGGCCACCTCCGGTGGCGCAGACCCCCCGCCCCGCCTCCCCACCCGGCCACCACAACATAGTGGTACTATTGGTGGCCGGGTGGGGAGGCGGGGCGGGGGGTCTGCATCGCGCGCAAGCGCGATCGAAAGCCAATCAACCCCGCAGCAGTTCCGGCAGGTCGCCCGAGACCCCGCGCGCCTCGTCCATGAAGAACTGCTTGAGCAGCGGCGTGCGCTGCACCGCCGCCATGCCGAGGCGGCGCACCGCGCTTGCCGCGTTGCCGGGGACGCCGAACAGGCGGGTCAGCCCGTCCGTCGCCAGCGCGACCATGAAGCTGTCGAGCCCGCGCCAGTTCTCGTAACGCTTGAGGATCTCCGGATCGCCCGGATCGAGGCCCAGCCGCGCGCCGTCCGCCAGCACCTCGACCAGCGCGCCGACATCGCGCAGCCCGAGGTTGAGGCCCTGCCCTGCAATCGGGTGGATGCCGTGGGCGGAATCGCCGATCAGGGCGAGCCGCTCGGCGGTGATCTTCGCCGTGTGATGGAAGCCGAGCGGGTAGCTCGACCGCTGCCCCACCGAAAGCACCTTGCCCAGCACCCCACCCATGCGCTTCTCGACCTCGGCGAGGAAGGCCCGGTCGCCCAATTTGGTGACGCCCGCCGCATCGCTTTCCGACACGGTCCACACAAGCGAGCAGCGGTGGGTGCCGTCGGCATCGTCGTTCAGGGGCAGCAGCGCGAAGGGCCCGGCAGGGTAGAAGATTTCCCACGCGACATTGCCGTGCGGCTTTTCGTGGGTGAGGCCGCAGATGATCGCGCGGTGCTTGTAGTCCCACTTGGCGATGGTGATTCCCGCCGCGTCACGGGTCGGGGACTGGCGGCCCTCGGCGGCGACCATCAGGCTGCCGCGGAACTTGCGCCCGTCGGCGGTCACCGCCGCGACGCCGTATTCGCTGCGCTGGCGCTCGGTGACGGTGGCCTTGCTGGTCCACTGGATCAGCGGCTCCTTCGCCGCGGCCTCGAACAGGGCGAGGCGCAGGCGGCGGTTGGGGAACATCCGCCCGAGCGTGCCGTCACCCTCGCCGGGGACGAAGTCGAGCCGCCCGGGCTTCTGCTGGTCGGTCACGGCGATGCTGGCGATGTCGCAGGCGAATTCCTCCAGACCCTCGGCGATGCCGATATTCTCGAACAGGTGCCAGCTCGCGGTCGAGATCGCGGTCGCGCGGTCGTCGAAGCCCTCGGCGGTCAGTTCAGCCGGGTCGGCGCGGTCGATCACGTGGCTCGACAGGCCCTTCCTGGCCGCCGCGAGCGCGAGGGTCATGCCCACGAGGCCGCCGCCGAGGATGACGAGATCGCGGGGTTTGTCTGAAGTCGCTGTCACCTTGGCCGCTCCGATTGCGAAGTCACGGGCTCATGCCTAGAGGGTAGCCCGTGCACCGCGCAAGAATCTTCCCCCGCCTGACGCGACAATTCGCTGCATGGGTGCTTGCGCTGGCCGCAAGCCTCGCTCTGCTCGCCACCGGCGCGGTGGCGCAGGAGGCGGGCGGGCGCAAGGAGGTGTTCGGCGATGCCAACATCGCCGTCACGCTCCACGCCGAGGGCGCGCCGCAGGAGGGCAGGGAGTGGCTCCTCGCGCTGCGCTTCATGCCGAGCGCGCCCGAATGGCACGGCTACTGGTCGAACCCCGGCGATGCGGGGGCGGGGATGCGCCTCAGCCTCGACCTGCCGCCCGACTGGGAGGTGGGCGAGGCGCGCTATCCAGTGCCCAAGCGCCTGCTGATCAGCGGGCTCATGAACCACATCTACGAAGGCCCCTACACGGTGCTGGTGCCCGTCACCCCGGGGCCGAGCGTCAGGACCTTCACTCCGCCGCTAAAGGGCCATGTGGAGTTCCTCGCCTGCACCGACCAGATCTGCGTGCCGCAGGATGCGCTGCTGACCGCCGAGCCGGGCGGGGACTTCGCGCGCTGGCGGGCCGAGGTCGCGCCGCTGCTCGATGCGAAGGCGCGTTTCGCGATCAGGGGCAAGACGCTGCGGATCGCCATTCCCCTGCCCGAGGGCATGGGCCTTGCCGATCCCCATGTCTTCGTCGCGAACGAGCAGCTGGTCGCCTATGCCGCGCCCCAGACCTTCCGCCGCGCGGGCGACGTGCTGGTGGCCGAGATTCCGCTCGATTCCTACGGCACCGGCAAGGCCGAGGGGCTGGCGGGCATCCTCGCTTTCGGCGACGGATCGGGGGTGCGCTTCACCGCCGCGCTCGGCGCGGTGCCCGCCGGCGGCGAGGTGGTGAAGGGCCCTGCCGCCGCCGCCGGGGCCCCGCCGTGGTGGACGCTGGTGTTGGGCGCATTGCTCGGCGGGCTGCTGCTCAACATCATGCCCTGCGTCTTCCCGATCCTCAGCCTCAAGGCGATCGCGCTCGCGCGGGCGGGCGAGAGCGAGGCGCGGGCGCGGGCCGAAGGGCTGGCCTACACCGCAGGCGTGGTGATCGCCTGCCTCGGATTGGGCGCGCTGCTGCTGGCCCTGCGCGCGGCGGGCGAGCAGGTCGGGTGGGCGTTCCAGTTGCAGGAGCCGGGCGTAGTCGTCGCGCTGCTTGTGCTGGCGGCGGCGATCACGGCGAACTTCGCCGGGCTGTTCGAACTGCCCGCGATCTCGGTGCGGATGGGGGGCGAGCGGGCCGGGGCCTTCGCCACGGGCCTGCTCGCGGCCTTCGTCGCCACGCCCTGCACCGGCCCCTTCATGGCCGCGGCGCTCGGCGCGGCGCTGCTGCTGCCGGTGCCGCAGGCGCTGCTGCTGTTCGCCTTGCTCGGGCTGGGGCTGGCGCTGCCCTTCCTGCTGCTCGGCTTCGTCCCGCCCCTGCGGCGGATGCTGCCCAAGCCCGGCGCGTGGATGGAGCGGTTCCGGCGGATCATGGCGATCCCGATGGCGCTGACCTTCCTCGCCCTCCTGTGGCTGACGGTGCAGCTCGGCGGACGGTCCTTCGGGGTGGTGGCGCTGGTGCTGGTGTTCGGCGTGCTGCTCGGCCTGTTCGTGACCGGCAGGCTGCAACGCGGCGGCAAGATGGCCTGGCCCGCCTTCGGCCTCGTCGCCGCGCCCTTCCTCGCCTTTGCCCTGATCGCGCTCCCCAACCTCTACGAGGCCAGGGGCGCCGAGGCGAAGCAGAGCATCCATGCCCCGCGGGCCTTCAGCGCCGAGTCCCTCGCCGACGCGCGCGCGAGCGGCAAGCCGGTGTTCCTGTGGTTCACCGCCGACTGGTGCGTGACCTGCAAGGTCAACGAGGCCGCCGCGATCGAGCGCGAGGCCGTGCGGGCGGCCTTCGATAAAGCGGGCGTGGTGACGATGGTCGGCGACTGGACGCGGCGCGATGCGGCGATCACGCAGTTCCTGACAGAACAGGGCGCGGCGGGCGTGCCGCTCTACCTGTGGTATGCGCCGGGTGCCGCTGCGCCCGAGCAGCTGCCGCAGGTGCTCACGCCGGAACTGCTGGAAGCGCAGGCGGCGCGTCCGAACCGTCCCCGGCCCTAGCGCGGCAGGCCTCCACCAGCGCCATCGGCAGCGGGCTGGGGTTGAGCCGCACCAGCCCCGCGCCCGGCACGGTGACCGTCGCCTCGCGCACGGGCTTCAGCGCATCCCACTCGCGCGCCGCAGCGGGCACTTCGCCCTGCCACAGCGCCCGGTTGCCGACCCTCGTCGCATCGACCGGGAAGCGCCCGATCCAGCCATTGCCGATCAGCGCCAGCAGCGCGCTCGCGCCCGGGTCTGCCGGGGCATGGCGGGTGATCCTGAGCCGCGCGGCGGCGCTCGCGGGTTCGAGGCATTCGAGCGCGATCAGCACCGGCTTGCCCGGCACGCCGTAGACCAGCCGCAGCGGGTTCGCCGTGCTCGTCCAGATCGCGCCGGTGACATCGGGCGAGGGCAGCGGCTCCGACGGCGCGCCCGTCGGCCCCAGCAGCGACACGCGCGCCACGGCGGCATCGGTCGGCGGGGGCTTGCAGCCGGCAAGGCCGCCCGCCAGCGCCAGCCCCGCCAGAAGGGCGCGGGCCCGGATCATCGGGCGCGGATGAAGGCGCGCAGATCGGCCGAGAGCTTCGCGCGATCCTCGTCGCGCACATACATCATGTGGCCGGCGTCGTAATATTTCCACGTGATCCGGTCCTGCGGAATGCCGGGGCGCTTGAGCGAATATTCCGCCCCGAAGAAGGGCGTGGCGAAATCGTAGTAGCCCTGCGCGTTGAACAGGCGCAGCTGGCTGTTCTGCCGCATCGCGCGCCCGATCAGCGGGGCGACGTTGAGATAGGCGCCGCGGAACGAACCGTCGAGGCTCCAGTCCCAGTTGCGCCCCGGTTCGCGGCCGATCGACTGGTATTCGCGGTCGGTCTTGTAGCCCAGCGTCTCGCGCGCCCAGCTGTTGACCGCGGCGGTGTAGCCCGCGTCGATGCCGTAGAAGCTCGGATCGTTGTCGGGCGTCTCGCCGGCGGCGTCGTAATCCGTGCCGGTGTAGCGCGCATCGAGCCGGCCGATGGTCCGGCCCCGGTCGCGCAGCAGTTCCTTGTAGAACCGCTGGTCGGTGACGCGCAGGTTGGCCTGTTCGAGATAGGTCTCCGACAGGCCGGTGAGGCGCGAGAGTTCCTTGCGCACCGCGGCGCGTTCATCGGCGGGCAGGTCCTGCCCCTTGAGCAGCGCGCTGGCGAAGGGGCCGATGGCAAAGCGCCGCGCTTCCTCGGCGATCGCCTCGACCGAGGGGGCCTGCACCTTCCCGTGGTAATAGGCCGCCGCGGCCATGTTCGGCAGGGTGACGACATAGGCAAGCTCGTTGCCCGGCGTCGTGTCCTCCACGCCGAAATCGAGGATCGTCGAGATCAGGATCAGGCCGTTGAGGCCGACATCGTTGTAGGTGCTGCCTTCCAACTCGTCGGCGACCATGGCGGTGCGGGTCGTGCCGTAGCTCTCGCCGCCGAGGAACTTGGGGCTGTTCCAGCGGCCGTTGTCGTTGATCCAGCGGCGGATCACCTTGGCGACGGCGCGGCCGTCCTGCCTGAGGCCGTAATACTTCTTGGGGTCGGTGCCCTGCGTCAGATGGCTGAACCCGGTGCCCGGCGGATCGATGAACACGAGGTCGGCGACGTCGAGCAGGCTGTCGGGGTTGTCGAGCAGCGGATAGGGCGGCGCCCCGTCATCGCGCGCGTCCGAGGGGATCGCGACCCGCTTGGGCCCGAAGGCGCCCATCTGGAGCCAGACCGAGCCCGAGCCGGGGCCGCCGTTGTAGATGAAGAACACCGGCCGCGTCGGATCGACGGGCGTCTTCACGTAGGAAGTGGTGACGATCACCGCCTCGGCCTTGCCGGCATCGTCGGTCAGGATCGTGTCGGCGATGGTCGCGCGGTAGGCGATCCGCTGCCCGCCGAAGGTCCCCGCGAGATCGCGCGTGCGCACCTGCGGGGCGGGGGAGGCGGCGGCCGGCTTGGCGGCCTCGTCCTTGGGCGCATCCTGCGCGATGGTGGGAACGGTGAAGGCGAGGGTGCCGGCAGCGGCCAGCAGCGCGAGGAATCGGGCGTTCATGGGCCGAGGGGAGTGACAGGCTTGTGACGGCGGTTCAAGCCCTCGGCCTAGGGTTTGCCCCCCATCCGCTTGTAGCGTGTCTTGCCATAGCGGGTCTTGCGCGTCCCCGGCTTGCCCTCGTTGGAACGGCCGACGATCGGCGCGCGTTTCTGGTCGTCGGGCAGGCCGAGCTCGTCCGCCTCCAGACGGCGGATCTCGTCGCGCAGCCTTCCGGCTTCCTCGAATTCGAGGTTCGCCGCCGCCTCGCGCATCCGCTTTTCCAGGTCCTCGATGTAGCTGCGCAGGTTGTGGCCGACAAGGTTGTTGCGCTCCTCGTCGCCCGTATCCACCACCACGCTGTCCTGCGAGGCGGTGTGCGCGACGATGTCGTGGATGTTGCGCTTGATGGTCTGCGGGGTGATCCCGTGTTCCTCGTTGAAAGCCTGCTGTTTGGCGCGGCGGCGGTCTGTTTCGGCGAGCGCGCGCTCCATGCTGCCGGTGATGCGGTCGGCGTAGAGGATCACCCGGCCATCGACATTGCGCGCGGCGCGGCCGATGGTCTGGATCAGCGAGGTTTCGGAGCGCAGGAAGCCTTCCTTGTCGGCATCGAGAATGCAGACGAGGCCGCATTCGGGGATGTCGAGACCCTCGCGCAGCAGGTTGATGCCGACCAGCACGTCATAGACCCCGAGCCTGAGGTCGCGGATCAGCTCGATGCGTTCCAGCGTCTCGACGTCCGAGTGCATGTAGCGCACGCGCACGCCCGCCTCGTGCATGAACTCGGTGAGGTCTTCGGCCATGCGCTTGGTGAGAGTGGTGACGAGCGTGCGGTATCCCAAGGCGGCGGTCGCCTTGCACTCGGCGATGCAGTCCTGCACCTGGTCCTCGACCGGACGGATGGTGACGGGCGGGTCGATGAGGCCGGTGGGGCGGATCACCTGTTCGGCGAAGACCCCTCCGGTCTGCTCCATCTCCCAGCCGCCGGGGGTGGCCGAGACGCAGAAGGTCTGCGGGCGCATCGCGTCCCACTCGTTGAACCGCAAGGGCCGGTTGTCGATGCAGGAGGGCAGGCGGAAGCCGTATTCGGCGAGCGTCAGCTTGCGGCGGTGGTCCCCGCGCGCCATCGCGCCGATCTGCGGCACGGTCTGGTGGCTTTCATCGACGAAGAGCAGGGCGTTTTCAGGCAGGTATTCGAACAGGGTCGGCGGCGGCTCGCCGGGCAGGCGGCCGGTAAGGAAGCGGCTGTAGTTCTCGATCCCCGCGCAGCTGCCGGTCGCGGCGATCATCTCGAGGTCGAAATTGGTGCGCTGCTCGAGGCGCTGGCGCTCCAAGAGCTTGCCCTCGATCTCCAGTTCCTTGAGCCGCTCCTCCAGCTCGAACTTGATGGCGGCCATGGCTTGCTTCATCGTCGGGCCGGGCGTGACGTAGTGCGAATTGGCATAGACCCGCACCTTCTCCAGCGCCGCGCCCTTGGTGCCGGTGAGCGGATCGAACTCGCTGATCGCCTCGATCTCGTCGCCGAAGAAGCTGACCCGCCAGGCCATGTCCTCGTAGTGCGAGGGGAAGATTTCGAGGCTGTCGCCGCGCACCCGGAAGCACCCGCGGGTGAAGGCGGCGTCGTTCCTCTTGTATTGCAGGGCCACGAGCTTCCTGATCAGCTCGCGCTGGTCGACCACCTCGCCGACCTTGATGTCGAAGATCATCGCCGAATAGGTCTCGACCGAGCCGATACCGTAGAGGCACGACACGGACGCCACGATGATCACGTCGTCGCGTTCGAGCAGCGCCCGGGTGGCCGAGTGGCGCATCCGGTCGATCGCCTCGTTCACGCTCGACTCCTTCTCGATATAGGTGTCGGAGCGCGGGACGTAGGCCTCGGGCTGGTAGTAATCGTAGTAGGAAACGAAGTACTCGACCGCGTTCTCGGGAAAGAAGCTCTTGAACTCGCCGTAGAGCTGGGCGGCGAGGATCTTGTTGGGGGCGAGGATCAGCGCCGGGCGCTGGAGCGTCTCGATCACCTTCGCCATGGTGAAGGTCTTGCCGCTCCCGGTGACGCCGAGCAGCACCTGGGTCTTCTCGCCCTCTTGCGCGGCGCCCACCAGTTCGGCGATCGCGGTCGGCTGGTCGCCCGCCGGCTCGTAGTCCGACACAAGTTTGAACGGGATGCCGCCCATTGACTTGTCGGGGCGCGCAGGGCGGTGGGGGGTGAAGTCCGCGCCCGTTTCGGGCTCGTCCAGTCCGCGGCGGATCACGAGTTCGGCCATGCTTCATCTATGGGGAACAAAGCGGGGACGTGCAAGGCGGGGCGGCAGCAGTTGGCGCTTTTCGGGCACGAACGGCAGCGAATGCTGTTATGCTGGGACAAGCGCAGCAGGAGACGAGCACATGACACGCATCACCATCATCGCCGCAAGCGCAGCGGCTGCCCTGCTGGTCGCGGGCTGTTCGGGCGGGAACGCCGATGCCGACGGCAATGGCGAGGTCAGCATGAAGGAGGCGGCGGACAAGGCCCGGGACGAAATGCCGCGCCCGCAGCCGGGCCTCTACAAGACCACCGTCACCATGACCGGGCTCGAGATCCCGGGGATGCCGCCCGAGATGGCGGGTCACGGGGCGGGGCTGACCACCACCTCGGAACATTGCCTCACCCAGGCCGAGGTCGACAAGGGCTTCGGCGAGCTGGTCAAGCGGGGACAGGACGGCGAGTGCAGCTACGAACGCTTCGACGTGGCGGGCGGCAAGCTCGATGCGGTGATGGTCTGCAACGCGCAAGGGCGGGCCGCGCGGATGGAGATGACCGGCACCACCACCGCCACCGGCGCTGATCTCGAGGCCGAGATGGCGATGGAGTTCGACGGCGCGGGCAAGGGCACGATGCGATTCACCGCCAAGCACGAGCGGATCGGCGAGTGTCCTCCGGCGAAGTGAAAAATGTCGGAATTGTTACAATGGTGACAATTCATTGAACATTCAGTGCGGTTCTGGCTTGGTGCCAGGCATGGCATCGCCGCGCTTCGCCTTTGACCGTCCCCGCCTTCCCGCGCCGCTGATCGCGGTGGCGAGCGCGGCTGGCGCGCAGGCGCAGCAGGCCTACGCCGCGACCGAGCTTGCCCGCCGTCTCGCCCTGGCGCGCGAGGCCATCCCCGAGGAATTCGAGGCCGGCAAACCGCGCCTGGTGCGCCTGCTGGGCGAGGCCGAGGTGCTGCTCGAACCGATCCGCCGGCCGCGCCGTTCGGTGCCGATCGCGGCAACGAGCAACCCGCAGGTCGCGATGATCCTCCCCGGTTTCGCCACCCACCCGATGCGGATGCGCTATCTCGCGCGTCAGCTCGAGAGCGCCGGGCATGTCGCCAAGCGCTGGGGGCTGGGCTTCAACTGGGGGCCGACGGACGAGAACTTCGCCGCGATCGAGGAACGGCTGCTCCAGCTCCACGCCCGCCACGGGCGCAAGGTGGTGCTGATCGGCTGGAGCCTCGGCGGGCTCTATGCGCGCGAGATGGCCAAGCGCCAGCCGCAGGCCGTGGCGAAGGTCATCACGATGGGCTCGCCCTTCTCCGGCTCCCCCCGCGCGAACAACGTGTGGCGCGCTTACCAGTTCATCACCGGCCACTCGGTCGACGCCCCCCCGGTCGCCGCCGAACTCAAGGTCAAACCCCCGGTCGAGACAGTCGCGCTGTGGAGTGCGAACGACGGGGTTATCGGCCCGCGCTGCGCCGCCGGCCGCCCGGGCGAGCGCGACCGCGCGATCCCGCTGCGCTGCACCCACATGGGCTTCACCTACGACCCGCAGGTGATCGCCACGTTGCTCGCGGAGCTCGAATCCACCCGGGCCTGACACACCTCCGCAGCATTCTTGCGCAAAGTGATGTGACCGCTTCCCTTTTGCGAAACTCCGGTTACTTGTTGCATTGCACCTAAGGGGACGATGCGAAGGGTCGATGCACGGGCGGGGCAGCAATTTCGACGAGATGTTCGACGGCGAGGGCGGCACGCGCCCGGCCTATGCCGAATATTGCCGCTGGTACGACGAACAGCCGCCAGAACTGATGCGCCGCAAGAACCGCGAGGCGGACGACACCTTCCGCCGCACCGGGATCACCTTCAACGTCTATGGCGAGAACGAGGCCGAGGAGCGCCTCATCCCCTTCGACATGGTGCCGCGCATCATCACCGCCGCCGAATGGCGCCGCCTCTCGCGCGGGATCGAGCAGCGGGTGCGGGCGCTGAATTCCTTTCTCTACGATCTCTACCACCGGCAGGAGATCGTGCGCGCCGGACGCCTGCCCGAACGCCTGCTGCGCGGCAACGACGCGTGGCTCGCCAACATGGTCGGCTTCACCCCGCCGGGCGGTATCTACACGCACATCGTCGGCATCGATCTAGTGCGCACCGGGCCGGACGAGTTCTTCGTGCTGGAAGACAACGCCCGCACGCCTTCGGGCGTCTCCTACATGCTGGAAAACCGCGAGACGATGATGGGGATGTTCCCCGATCTGTTCAGCCGGATCGGGGTGGAGTCCGTTTCCAATTACCCCCGCCGCCTCGCCCGCAGCCTCGCGGCCTGCGTGCCGCCCGCCTATACCGGGGGCAAGCCGACCGTGGCGGTGCTGACGCCGGGGATCTACAATTCGGCCTATTTCGAGCACGCCTTCCTCGCCGACCAGATGGGCGCCGAGCTGGTCGAGGGCAGCGACCTGCGTGTGGTGGAAGGGCGGGTGCAGATGCGCACCACGCGCGGCTACCAGCCGATCGACGTGCTCTATCGCCGGGTCGACGACGAGTTCCTCGATCCGCTCACCTTCAACCCCGATAGCGTGCTCGGGGTGCCGGGCATCATGGACGTCTACCGCTCGGGCGGGATCACCATCGCCAATGCGCCGGGCACGGGCATTTCCGACGACAAGGCGATCTATTCCTTCATGCCCGAGATCGTCGAGTTCTACACCGGCGAGCGGCCGCTGCTTCCCAATGTCCAGACCTGGCGCTGCGCCGACAAGGACAGCCTCGCCTATGTGCTCGACAACCTCGCCGAACTGGTGGTGAAGGAGGTCCACGGCTCGGGCGGCTACGGGATGCTGATCGGCCCGACCTCGTCGAAGCGCGAGATCGCCGCCTTCCGCGAGAAACTCGTCGCCAAGCCCGAGAACTACATCGCCCAGCCCACGCTCGCCCTGTCGACCTGCCCGATCTACACCGCCAAGGGCCTCGCGCCGCGGCACGTGGACCTGCGGCCCTTCGTGCTGGTCAGCCCGGAAGGGATCGACATCACCCCGGGCGGGCTCACCCGGGTGGCGCTCAAGAAGGGGTCGCTGGTGGTCAACTCCTCGCAAGGGGGCGGCACCAAGGACACCTGGGTGCTGAAGGACTGACATGCTCGGGAGAACCGCCAACAGCCTGTTCTGGATGTTCCGCTATCTCGAGCGGGCCGAGAATACCGCGCGCCTGCTCGAGGCGGCGCTGCGGATGGCGCTGACCCGCGACGTGGTGACCGCCGAGGCCGAATGGCGTTCGGTGATCGCGACGCTGGGGCTGCAGCAGGCCTTCGATGCGACGCATGACGGCTATGACGGGCTGTCGGTGTGGAACTTCGTGCTGCGCGGGCCGTCCAACCCCGGCAATGTCCGCGCG
Source organism: Porphyrobacter sp. CACIAM 03H1 (assembly GCF_002215495.1). Classification (NCBI taxonomy): domain Bacteria; kingdom Pseudomonadati; phylum Pseudomonadota; class Alphaproteobacteria; order Sphingomonadales; family Erythrobacteraceae; genus Porphyrobacter; species Porphyrobacter sp. CACIAM 03H1. The sequence goes on along the minus strand of NZ_CP021378.1, from coordinate 2,858,016 downwards.
ATGATCGGGGCGGTGCGCGCCAATGCGCGGGCGGCGCGGATCAACATCTCCTCCGACGTGTGGGAGGCGGTCAACGAGAACTGGATGCGGCTCGACCGGCTGCTCGCGCGCCCCGTCGGGCAGACGATGGTGGGCGAGGTGCTCGCCGCGATCCGCCGCGCGGGCACGCAGGTCCACGGCGCCTTCGACGGCTCGATCCTGCGCGACGAGGGCTACCACTTCAGCCGCGCCGGCACCTTCATCGAGCGCGCCGATTCCACCGCGCGCATTCTCGACATGAAGTATTTCCTGCTGCTCCCCTCGCTCTCCTATGTCGGCTCCAGCCTCGATACCGGACAGTGGGAACAGGTGCTGCGCTCGGTCGCGGGGGCGCGGGTCTATTCCTGGCTCAACGCCGGGCAGATCGAGGCGCGCGGGATCGTCGAGTTCGTGGTGCTCGACGAACGCTTCCCGAGAAGCCTCGCCTTCTGCCGCAATGCCCTGCGCGATTGCCTCGCCGCGCTCGCCCGGACCCACGGCGTCGAGGGCGAGGCGGTGGCGCTGATGCGCGATGCCGACACCCGCATCAGCCACCTCACCGTGGACGAGATCTTCGACCAGGGCCTGCACGAATTCCTCGTCGATTTCCTCGCCCGCAACAACGCCATCGCCGGGGCGATCGCGGGGGATTACCGGTTCCACGCATGAGCAAGCTCAAACTCCAGGTCCGCCACACCACCCACTACGCCTTCAGCGAGCCGGTGGTGCACGCGCTCCAGCGGCTGCGGCTGACGCCCAAGGAGACGCAGGGCCAGCGCGTGATCGACTGGCAGATGCGCTTCGACAACGCCCGCGCCGAGCTCCACTACGACGACCAGCATTTCAACCACGTCACCCTCGTCAGCCTCGCCCCCGGCGCGCGCGAGGTGACGGTGACCTGCGAAGGGCTGGTCGAGACCGAGGACAATGCCGGGGTGATCGGCCGCCATTCGGGCCACCTGCCGCTGTGGAGCTTTCTGCGCCAGACCCCCCTGACCCGCCCGGGTGCGAAGCTGCGCGCCCTGCTGCGCGAGGTGCCCGCCGCCGCATCCGACGCGCCGCTCGATTATCTCCACGCGCTCTCCGCGACGATCCGCGAGCGCATCGTCTACGAAGCCGGCCGCACCCATTCGGCCACCACCGCCGAGGAAGCGATCGGGCACGGCGCGGGGGTGTGCCAGGATCATGCGCACATCTTCATCGGCGCCGCGCGGGCGAGCGGCATTCCGGCGCGCTATGTGAGCGGCTACCTCCTGATGGACGACCGCATCGAGCAGGAGGCGACCCATGCCTGGGCCGAGGCCCATGTCGAGGGGCTGGGCTGGGTCGGCTTCGACGTCTCGAACGGCATCTCGCCCGATCCGCGCTATGTCCGCGTCGCCACGGGGAGCGACTACCGCGATGCCGCCCCCGTCACCGGAATCAGTATCGGCGCGTCCGACCAGCGCCTGACGGTCGGCGTCGCGGTCGAGGCGCAGCCCGCCGCGGGCCAGAGCCAGAGCCAGGGCCAGTCGAACCAATAATCGGACAGACCGCCCGGCGATTTTGCGCTAGCGCCGTCTTGGGGCTAGGGCGGCGGACGGACCGCGGGGCGAGGAAAAGGACACGGCATGACCTATTGCGTTGGCATGGTGCTCGAGAAGGGGCTTGTGCTCATGAGCGACACGCGCACCAATTCCGGCGTCGACAACATCTCGACCTTTCGCAAGCTATTCCACTGGAGCGTGCCGGGGGAGCGCATGATCGCGGTGATGACCGCGGGCAACCTTGCCACCACCCAGGCGGTGATCAGCCAGCTCGAGGAGCGCACAAAGGCTCCCTCGGAACGCGAGAACTGCCTGCTCAAGGGCACCACCATGTTCCAGGTCGCGACCGAGATCGGCCGCATCCTGCGCGGGACGATCGAGGAAGTGCAGCGAGCCAACGGCGACGGAGGCAAGGGCCGCTTCACCGCGACGATGATCGTCGCCGGGCAGATCGCCGGCATGCAGCCGCGGCTGTTCATGATCTACCCGGAGGGCAACTTCATCGAGGCGAGCTGGGACACGCCCTTCTTCCAGATCGGCGAGACCAAATACGGCCGCCCGATCCTGATCCGCGGCTACGAGCGGGACATGAGCTTCGAGGAAGCGGTCAAGTTGTTGATGGTAAGCTTTGATTCGACTCTGAAGGCAAATCTTTCGGTCGGATTGCCGCTCGATCTGCTGGTGATCGGCAGGGACGGCTTCAAACCTTTGCATGAGCACCGCGTCACCGCCGAGGACGAATATTTCGATGCAATTTCATCGGGTTGGGGCAATGCCCTGAGGTCCGCGTTCCATTCGCTCCCTCCGTACAAGTTCGGCAACGACGCTTAGGACACGGGCCCCATATCGCTCCAATCCGGAGATAAGATTTCCTTTTACTTCAAAGGGATGATCCTTTCCGGAGATGGTAAATCCTCCGGATTGGCGGCGCTCCTGCGTGAAACCCATAATGGGTTAGAGCAGACACCGTTGCATGACACGCAAAGCCTCTCTCCACTTCGTCGACTCTTGCAGCCGTCAACGCGCCGAACTGGCCAGAGTCGGCTTCGGCCTGGGCCATCACTGCGAGGTCTATGGCGACCTTTCCGAACTGGCGGTGCATCCGCCGCGCGAAGGCATCATCATCGCTCGCGACACCGCCGAAGAGGGCGGGGTCGGCATGATCCTCGACCGGCTCGGGCGGCTCGGCATCTGGCTCCCGCTGATCGCGGTCGACATCCAGCCGCGCCCGGGCCGCATCGTCGAGGCGATCAAGGCCGGCGCCCTCGACTATCTCGCCCTGCCGCTCGATCCGGAACGCTTCACCCGCTGCCTGCTGCGCATCGAGAAGGAGGCCGAACAGTTCGGCGCCGCCCGCCGCCGCATGATCGAGGCGCGGGACCGCATCTCGACCCTCTCGCAGCGTGAACGCGAAGTGCTCGACTGGCTGGCCGAGGGCAGCAGCAACAAGGCGATCGCGCGCGAACTCGACATCAGCCCCCGAACCGTCGAGATCCACCGCGCCAACATGATGACCAAGCTCGGCGCGCGCCACGCGGCCGAAGCGGTGCGCCTGAAGCTGGAAGCGAAACTCGAACCGAAGCTGCGCGCGTGAACTGACGCGCGGCAGTCCGGCGGTCCGTCCGCCCCCGTTTCGGACCGCGGCCGCCGGCAGGTCCGGACGATGGAGGTTTCTCCCCCGAGGTGGCCCTCAGGGCCCGGCCTTCGGTCAAGGGGTCGCCGTTCCCCTGTTTTGCGACACGAGCGCGAGGCGGTCGGCTCCAAGGGCCGGTTAGCGGGGTGGTCGGGGGGGCTCAGGCCCTGAGCGCTTGCGGCAGGAAATCCCCTCCGTGCTGCGTCAGCGGCAGAACTTCGCGCCGGTGCCTTCGAGATGGAAGTGATCCTCGTGCGCGGCGTTGTATTCCGGGCCGAGCACCGTGCCGAACCGCTTGCAGGCGCTGCGATGCACCACCCGCAGGAACTCGCGCGTCGCCGCATCGCCGCCGTTCCAGTCGCGCTTGAGCACGATGCGTCGGCCATCGGCGAGCACGAAGCCCGACACGTCGATCGCCTCCGCGCGGGCGTGGGCTGAAAGCCGCTCGGTCCCGGCGACGTTGCGGCAGGCGTAGGATCCCATCGTCTCGATGCGCGCCACCGGGCTGCCGAGGATCTGGCGTGCGGCGCGGTCCACCCCGAAGCGCGCCCAGTCGCCGAATGCCTTGGCGACCTGGCACTGCACCGGGCCGAGATTGGCGACGCTGAGCGGCGCGCGGTCGCCCGCCAGCGCCATCAGCTGCACCGTGCCGAGCTTGTTGCACCCCGGCGCGGCATAGGTGTCGGGCAGGGGATCGAAACGGGCCCCGCTTGCGCCCAGATCGGCAAGGCAGCTCGCGTCACCCGGGCGCGGGGCGAGGCTCTGCTGAACCGAGGCGACCGGCACCGCGGGCCGCGCTGGCGCACGGGCGGTCTGGCCGGGAGAGGCGGGGGCCGCTCCGCCGCTCCCGCCAGGGACCAGCGAACCGCAGCCTGCCAGCGCCATGGCTGCGGCTGCTAAAAGCGCTCCGGCGCGAATCCTGCCCTTGCGTTCCATGACTATGGATTATCACGCAGGAATGGTTAACGCGCCGGAAACGTCGACGGCTAAGCGAAAATTGACCATCGCCCCCGGGAAATCCCCTAGGGCAGGCTGTCCTCGACCTGCTCCCACAGCTCGATTTTCACCCCGTCGGGGTCGAGCAGCCAGGCGAACTTGCCGTAACCCTCGTCCGCCTCGCCGAGGATCTCCACGCCCTTGTCGCGCAGCATGGCGGCAAGGCCGGCCACGTCGTCGACCCTGAGGTTGATCATGAAGCCGCCCGTGCCGGGCCGGATATACTGGTCGTCGGCAAAGTGGCTGATCAGCGAGTAGGGGTGCGCGCGCGGCTCGTTGGCCCAGGCGAACTGCGGGCCGTAGGGGCCGTCGATCCCCAGCGTCTCGCGGTACCACGCGCGGGTCGCCTCGGGATCGCGCACCACGTAGAAGACCCCGCCGAGCCCCGTCACCCGCGGACCTGCCTTGTCCGAAACCGCCATGTCCTGTCCTCCCCGCCGCGATCATGCCCGAAGGCAGGGACCGTGGAAAGGGCGCGAGACCCGCTTCCGTCCCGGTCGGGGGCGGAGGGCGGGGCGGCGCGGGCCTCGCACGGCCCTGTTCGCCGCGCCCGCGCCTGCGGTTACAGCGCCGCGCGCCTGCGATCGGCGGTCAGCAGGCTCACCGCCACGATCGCCGCCAGCGCGGCGAAGAAGCCCGGCACGATCTCGTAGAGGCCGGGACCGCCCAGAAAGGCCTTGTTCCAGCCCAGCGCGATCCATCCTGCGACGACGAGCGCGCCCGTCACCAGCCCCGCGACCGCGCCCGCGCCCGTCATCCGGTCCCAGGTCAGCCCTAGCAGGATGAGCGGGCCGAAGGCCGCGCCGAAGCCCGCCCAGGCGTTCGCCACCAGCCCCAGCACCTCGCTCTCCGGATCGGCCGCGATCACCATCGCCGCTGCCGCCACCAGCGCAACGCTGACGCGCCCGATGTTCACCGCCTCGCGCTCCGAGGCGTCGCGGCGCAGGAACAGGCGATAGAAATCCTCGGTGAGCGAAGAGGAGGAGACCAGCAGCTGCGAGGAGATCGTGCTCATGATCGCCGCCAGCAGGGCGGCATAGAGAAAGCCGGTCACGGCCGGGTGGAACAGGAGGTTGGCGAGGATGATGAAGATCGTCTCGGGGTCCTCGACCACGAGGCCGTTGCGCTCGACATAGGCGCGCCCTGCAAGCCCCATCGCCACCGCGCCCACCAGCGAGATCACCATCCAGCCCATGCCGATCCAGCCGGCGCGGGGCACGTTCTCCACCCGGTCGATCGCCATGAAGCGCACGATGATGTGCGGCTGGCCGAAATAGCCCAGCCCCCAAGTCACTGCGCTGACGAGGCCGATGCCGCTAAGGCCCTGCGTGAGGCTCAGGAACCCCTCCTGCGGCACGGCGACGATGCTCCCCCCTGCGCTCCCGCCGGGGCCGAACATGATCACCAGCGGCATCACCACCAGCGCGACCATCATGATGAGGCCCTGCACGAAGTCGGTCAGGCTGACCGCGAGGAACCCGCCGATCATGGTGTAGACCAGCACGATCCCGGCGGTGATCCAGATGCCGAGCATGTAGTCGGAAAGCCCGGTCGGCGGCAGCACGCCGGCAAAGGCGGTGGCGAAAAGCTTGCCTCCGCCGACCATGCCGCTCGCGGTGTAGACGGTGAAGAAGGCGACGATGATGACAGCCGAGGTCACCCGCAGCAGCGTCGCGCGCTCGGGGAAGCGGTTGGCGAGGAATTGCGGGATGGTGAGCGCATTGCCCATCCGCTCGGTCTGTTCGCGCAGGCGCGGGGCGACGATGATCCAGTTCGCCGCCGCGCCCGCCGTAAGGCCGATGGCGATCCACGCCTCGACCAGCCCGGAGGCATAGAGCGCCCCCGGCAGCCCCAGCAGCAGCCACCCCGACATATCCGAGGCCCCGGCCGAAAGCGCCGCCACCGAAGGCGGCAGATTACGCCCCGCCAGCAGGTAGCCCGCGCTATCCTGCGTCGACTTGCGCCAGGCATAGAGCCCGATGGCGAGCATGAGCACGAAATAGGCGGCGAGCGTGGCGATGGTATAGGGGTTCATGCCCGCGGGGGTAACGGGTGCAGGCGCGCTTGGCCAGCGGCCGCGTAGGCCCCCGCTTTAATCGTTCACAGGGCCGTCACCCGCAACACCATGTCATAGCTGGCGCCCGGTCCTTCCACCCGCGCTTCGACCCAGGGACGGAAGCCGGCGTCGACGGCGAAGATCTGCGTCACGCTGGCCCCTGTCCTGCCATCTGCATGCATCACCCGGTTGGTGCCGGAGCAGGCGAGGCTGATGCGGACGTTATCGCCGCCGCCCCATGCCGTGGCCACCACCACCTGCTGTCCCGCCTCGCTTGCGGCAAGCTCGAAGCGTTTGCTGAAGCCGCTCGCAACGCCGGTCGCGTCTCCGACCTGCACGCGGCCGCCAGTCTGCCCATCGATCCCGTTCGTGTCCCCCCTCCTGTTTCAGGCCGGAGAGTTAAGCGGCAGCCCGCAAGTGTGCAACAGGGGGAACGCTGGGGCGCGGGAGGATCAATCCTCCTTCTTGCGCCGCGCCTTCTTGCGTTCGTGCGGGCACAGGATCGCCTTGCGCAGGCGGATCGACTGGGGGGTGACCTCGACCATCTCGTCATCGTCGATATAGGCGATGGCTTGCTCGAGGCTCATGCGGCGCGGCGGGGTGAGGCGGATCGCGTCGTCCTTGCCGCTCGAGCGGATGTTGGTGAGCTGCTTGGCCTTGAGGGGGTTGACCTCGAGATCCTCGGGCTTGGCGTTCTCGCCGATCACCATGCCTTCGTAGACCTTCATCTGGGGCGAGATGAACAGGGTGCCGCGCTCCTCCAGCGAGTTGAGGGCATAGGCCACCGCCTCGCCATCGCCGTTGGAGATCAGCACGCCGTTGATCCGGCCTTCGATCGGGCCCTTGTAGGGGCCGTATTTCTCGAACAGGCGGTTCATGATGCCCGTCCCGCGCGTGTCGGAGAGAAATTCGCCGTGATAGCCGATGAGGCCGCGCGAGGGGGCCGAGAAGGTGATGCGGGTCTTGCCCTGGCCCGAGGGGCGCATCTCGGCCAAGTCGGCCTTGCGGCGCTGCATCTTCTCGACGACCGTGCCCGAGTGCTCGTCATCGACGTCGATCACGACCGTCTCGTAAGGTTCCATGCGCTGGCCGTCTTCCTCGCGGAACAGGACGCGGGGGCGCGAGATACCGAGTTCGAAGCCCTCGCGGCGCATCGTCTCGATGAGGACGCCGAGCTGCAATTCGCCGCGGCCCGCGACTTCGAAGCTGTCCTTGTCCTCGGATTCCGTGACGCGGATCGCGACGTTGGTTTCCGCCTCGCGCAGCAGGCGGTCGCGGATCATGCGGCTCGTGACCTTGCTGCCCTCGCGGCCCGCAAGCGGCGAATCATTGACCGAGAAACGCATCGCCAGCGTCGGCGGGTCGATCGGCTGGGCGGCGATGGGTTCGGTGACGGAAGGATCGCAGATGGTGTTGGCGACGGTCGCCTTCTCCAGCCCCGCGATGGCGATGATGTCGCCGGCGCGCGCGATGTCGACCGGCACGCGCTCGAGCCCGTCGAAGCTCATCAGCTTGGTGGCGCGGCCGGTCTCGATCACCTTGCCGTCGGCGTCGATCGCGTGGATCGGATCGTTGACGCGGATCGTGCCGGACTGGACGCGGCCCGTCAGCACGCGGCCCATGAAGTTGTCGCGGTCGAGCAGGGTCGCAAGGAAGGCGAACTTGGCGTCGGGGTCGAGGCCGGGGGCGGGGACGTGCTCGATGATCTTGGCGAACAGCGGGGCCAGCGTGCCCTCGCGCGCATCGGCATCTTCGCTGGCATAGCCTTCGCGGCCCGAGGCGTAGAGCACGGGGAAATCGAGCTGCTCGTCATTGGCATCAAGGCTGACGAAGAGGTCGAACACCTCGTCGAGCACTTCCTGCGGGCGGCCGTCGGGGCGGTCGATCTTGTTGACGACGACGATGGGGCGCAGGCCCAGCGCGAGCGCCTTGCCGGTCACGAACTTGGTCTGCGGCATCGCGCCTTCGGCGCTGTCGACCAGCAGGATCACCCCGTCGACCATCGAGAGGATGCGCTCCACCTCGGCGCCGAAGTCGGCGTGGCCGGGGGTATCGACGATGTTGATGCGGGTGGTGGTGCCGTCCTGTTCCCACTCCACGCTTGTGCACTTGGCGAGAATGGTGATCCCGCGTTCCTTTTCGAGATCGCCCGAATCCATCGCGCGTTCCTCGACCCGCTGGTTCTCGCGGAAGGTGCCCGATTGGCGGAAGAGCTGGTCGACGAGCGTGGTCTTGCCGTGGTCGACGTGGGCGATGATCGCGATATTTCTGAGGGCGGACGACATTCGGGAAAACTTCCGGTGAAAAGCCGGACGCGCTCGCATCCGGGCGGGGAAACAGGCAACGCGGCCGGGGGCGCTCGCGTTAGGAGGGGATTGTGGCGGGTTGGCGACAGCGCCGGACGCTACGGCAAGCGCCGCGGCCGCGACCGTGTGCTGCGATGCAACATCGCCGCGGCGCCTAGCAGGGGTGTGGCTCCGGGGCAAGCGCGGGGCTCCGGAGGGGGTGAAACCAGTGTGACTCTTGCGCAACATTCTCCCTGTTCGACTGTCAAAAGCAGTGGGGCGCGGCTTGTCGGTCGCCCTGCGCTGGCTTATCAGGCGCCTCACACGACCACGGGAGAGAGCGCACAGGGAGGTGCGTGCCCGCAACGGGCGCCGGGGTCGCGGGATTTTTGGAGAGGAGCTTCCATGCGTTCGACCTTCACCGGCACTGCCGGCGCGTATCGATTCACCCTGCTCGCGGGTGCCGCGTCCTTCGCCCTGGCCATGCCGGGTGTCGCGCTGGCCCAGGACGGGGAGCCCGAAGTCGAGGCGCCCGAGAGCAGCAACGTCATCATCGTCACCGCCTCCAAGCGCGAGCAGACGCTTCAGGAAACCCCGATCTCGGTCTCGGTGACCAGCGGCGAGGTGCTCGAGCAGGCGCAGATCCGCGACGTGCTCGACCTGCAGACCGTCACCCCCTCGCTGCGCGTCAGCCAGCTGCAGAGCGCATCGGCCACCACCTTCATCATCCGCGGCTTCGGCAATGGCGACAACAACTTCGGGATCGAGCCTTCGGTCGGCGTGTTCATCGACGGCGTGTTCCGCTCGCGCTCGGCCGCGGCCCTGTCCGACCTCAACATGGTCCAGCGCATCGAAGTGCTGAACGGGCCGCAATCGACCCTGTTCGGCAAGAACGCGTCGGCGGGCGTGATCTCGGTCGTCACCAAGGAGCCGCAGTACGAATTCGGCGGCCTCGTCGAAGCGAGCTACGGCAACTACAACGCCTTCGTCCTGCGCGGCGAGGTGACCGGCCCGATCAGCGAGAACATCGCCTTCGCGCTCGACGGCAGCTACAACCGGCGTGACGGCTATGCCACGATCGTCAACCTCGACGAGGAACTGTCGGACCGCAACCGCTGGTCGGCCCGCGGCCAGCTGCTGATCGAGCCGACCCCCGACTTCAAGATCCGCGCCATCGCCGACTATTCGGCAATCGACGAGGTGTGCTGCCAGGTCTCGACCCTGGTCGCCGGCCCGACGGCGGGCGCGATCCGCGCCGTCGGCGGCGCGCTCGACACCGACTTCTTCAGCTACAACACCTTCCTCAGCCAGGTCCCGCGCAACACCGTCGACAACTACGGCGGCTCGATCCAGGCCGACTGGAACGTGGGCAACCTGACCTTCACCTCGATCACCGCCTACCGCGAACTGAAGAACTTCCTCGATCAGGACGTCGACTTCACCAGCGCCAACGTGGTGACCGAAGTGCGTGACCAGAAGGTCGATACCTTCACGCAGGAACTGCGTCTGGCCTCGGACTTCGATGGCCCGATCAACTTCCTGCTGGGCGGCTTCTACTTCGACGAGTCGATCACCCAGGACAGCCGCCTCACCACCGGCGCGGACGCCCGTCGGTTCTTCAGCCTGCTGACCGGCAACCCCACCGTGTTCAACGGGGTCGAGGCCGCGCTCGGCCTGCCGCAGGGCGCGATCTTCAGCGCCGGACCGCTGACCGCCGAACAGTTCGCGATGGACAACAAGGCGTGGTCGGTGTTCGGCACCGTGGACTTCGAACCGGTCGATGGCCTCGTCTTCACCGCCGGCTTCAACTACACCGACGACCGCAAGGACTTCGCGCTGTCGCAGCAGGCTTTCGACGAGCTGTCGAGCACCAACCTCGTCGATGCCTTCATCACCTTGGCGAGCGGCGGTGCGGTGCGTAACCGGGCGCAGTTCCAGGCGCTTCCGGCGGCCAACCAGCAGGCGCTGCTGGCGGTGGCGACCAACCCGGCGACCAACCCCTTCCTCGGGCTGACGCCGTTCCAGTTCCAGCCGCCGTTCCTCAACGTCCCCAACTCGGTGGAGCCGGGCCGCACGCAGGACGACCAGTTCACCTACCTGCTGCGCGCCGCCTATCAGGTCTCGAACGAGGTCAACATCTACGCGAGCTACGCGACCGGCTTCAAGGCGAGCTCGATCAACCTCTCGCGTGACAGCCGTCCGGTGTTCGGCGACTTCATTCCCGGTCCGGGCCGTTCGACCTTCGCCGCACCGGCCTCGCCGGTGACCAACGCGGGTCTCGCGGTTCCCAACCTCACCACCGGTTCGCGCTTTGCCGGGCCGGAAGAGGCGGAAGTCTACGAACTGGGCATGAAGGCGCAGTGGCCGGGCTTCGGCTTCAACCTCGCGCTGTTCGACCAGACCATCCAGGGCTTCCAGAGCTTCCTGTTCACCGGCACCGGCTTCCAGCTGAACAATGCCGGTCAGCAGTCGGTGCGCGGCTTCGAATTCGACGCCACGGTCCGTCCGAGCGACAGCCTGGTGTTCACCTTCGCGGCGACCCACCTCGATCCGAACTTCGACAGCTTCACCGCAAGCCCGGTGGGCGACCTGACCGGCTTCCGTCCGGGCGGCATCCCTTCGTGGAGCCTTGCCACCTCGGCGACCCACACGCTCGAATTCGGCAGCAGCGGCAACAAGCTGATCAGCCGCATCGACTATGCCCATGAAAGCAACGTCGCGATCAACAACGGCTTGCCGACCTTCAACGGCCCGGTTAACGCCCGCCGCGACCCGCGGATCTTCCAGCGCGAGACCAACCTGGTCAACGCCTCGATGATCTTCCAGATGGAGAACGGGCTGGAAGTCGGCCTGTGGGCGCGCAACCTTCTCGACGACCAGTTCATCATCACGGTGTTCGACGGCGTCGCGCAGGCCGGCACGGTTTCGGGCTATCCGAACCAGCCGCGCACCTATGGCGGTCTCGTGCGCTTCCGCTTCTGATCGCGGGAGGGCTTCGGCCCTCCGGCAAGAAAAAGGCCCCGCACCGGCAAGGTGCGGGGCTTTTTTGTGTTTGCGCCAAGGGCTTGGCCGGTGCATTCCTGACCTGGCGGCACGGGGATGGCCGCAAGGGGTTTCGCACAATGCAGATCGGACGCGTGTTTGCGACGAGTTTCGCCATGCTGCGGCAGCGGTTCTGGAAGCTGGCGGGGATGTGGGCGGTGTTCTTCGCGATCCAGATCGCGGGCTCGATCGCGCTGGGCGTCGGGATTGTGATGATGAGCCTGTCGGGCATGGAGAGCCTCGAGGGGCTCGAGGACACCACGGCGATCGCCGGCATGGGGATCGGGATGCTGGCGATGGTGGTGCTGTTCTACGGCGCCTATCTGGTGCTGGTGCTGGCGCAGCAGGCGGCGATGGTCACGCTCGCCTCGCCGCTGGAGGAGCCGGCCTTCGGCCCGGCAATGGCGCGCGGCTTCCGCAGTGCCCTGCCGTTCTTCGTCGTCGCGGTGCTGGCGACGGCCGCCTATGTCGCCCTCGCCGTGGCGGTAGAGACGGCGACCGGCGGCAGCGAGAGCGGGGAAAGCTCGGCCGCGGGCACGGTGATCGGTCTCGTGCTGCTGCCGGTGGCGATCTACCTCGCCTGCCGCTTTTCGGTGCTTGTGCCGGTCGTGGCGGTCGACCAGGTGTACAACCCGCTCGCCGCGCTGCGCCGCTCATGGGTGCTGACGCGCGGCAAGGTGCTTTCCATCCTGCTCGCGATGATCGCCTTGACGGCGCTGATGGCGGTGGGGCTTGGCCTGCCCTTCGTGCTCGTTTTCAGCGCGCTGCCGGACGGCGGGCAAGGTGCTGTCGCCTCGGAGGGCGTGGTTCTTCTAGGCGTGCTGCTGATCGTGCTCCTGTTCATCCTCGTCACCATCTTCGCGGCAGCTTTCAATGCGGCGCTGCACAGCGAGGTGACAGGCGGCGGGGCCGAGGCGCTCGAGGAGGTCTTCGCCTAGAGTTCCCGCAGGGCGCGCGCCGGCTTGGCCCGCAGCAGCGGCAGCGAGCCGCCGAGCGCGAAGGCCAGCACCAGCGCCACCCCGAGACCGAGCACGGCGAGAACCTCGCCCCAGTCGGGCAGCCAGTCGAATTCGAACAGCTGGGTGATCACCACCCAGGCCAGACCCCCGCCGAGTGCCAGCGCCACCAGCGCGAGGATCCCTGCAATCAGCCCGTATTCGGCCAGCTGGAGCAGCAGCACCTGCCGCCGGCTCGCGCCCAGCACGCGCAGCATCACCGTGTCATAGGTCCGCGCCGCCCGCGCCGCCGCGATCGCGCCCATCAGCACCGCAAGCCCCGCCAGCACCGTCACCGCCGCCGCCGCCAGCGTGGCGAGGCTGACCTGCTGGAGGAGCTTCCGCGCCTCGACCAAAATGCCGCCCACCTCGATCACCGAGGACGAGGGCATCTCCTTCACCATCGCGCGCAGCAACCGGCCCCTTGCGGCGCTGTCGGCGCCCTCGGGTAGGTCGATGGTCGCCGAGAGGTTGTGCGGTGCATCGGCGATCGCGTTGCGGCTGAAGACCAGCGCGAAATTGAAGCCCATGCTCTCCCAGTCGATCTCGCGCAGGTTGGCGACGCGCGCGGTGCGCTCCACGCCGAGAATGCCGATGGTAAGGTAGTCGCCGGGCTTCAGGCCCACCGCGCGGGCGAAATCGGCATCGACCGAGACCAGCGGCTCGCCCTTGTGGAAGGGGCTCCACCATTCCCCCGCCACCACGCGGTTGCCCTGGGGCAGGGTGTCGGCATAGGTCAGCCCGCGCTCGCCGCGCAGCGCCCATGCGCCTTCGGGGATCTCCTTGAGGTCGGCGACGCGCACCATCTTGTCCTTGGGCCCATAGGCGAGCACCGCGCCGCGCATCGTCGGCACGGTGCGGATCCCGGCCTTGGGGAATTCGCCCTGCACCAGTTGGAAGAAGCGCGGCTCCTTGGCGGGGGGCACGTCGAGCACGAAGTAATCGGGGGCCTCTTGCGGCACGCGGCTCTGGATATTGCCGTCGATCGCGCTCTGCACCGCCGCCAGCAGCACGAAGGCGGCAAGGCCGAAGCCCAGCGCCGTCACCAGCGCCCCCGTGGGCGCGCCGGGGCGGTGGATGTTGGCGATGGCGCTCCTGAGCAGCGGATTGGCCGGACGCGGCAGGCGGCGGGCGAGGGCCTGAATGCCCCAGCCGATGCCCGCCAGCAGCACCAGCGCGCCGCCTGCGCCGAGCAGGAACCCGCCCGAGAGCATCGGCTGCGCGGTCGTCGCCAGCGCCAGCGCGCAGATCGCCGCAAGGCCGAGCGCCGTCGCCAGCAGCGCGCGCCGGTCTCGCGCCAGCGGCACGATCCCCGATCGCATCAGCGCCATCGCCGGAAAGGTCCGCGCGCGCAGCAGGGGCGCGGCGGCGAAGGCGAAGGCGACCAGCAGACCGTAGCTCGCCGCCAGAAGCAGGGCGGGGGGCGAGACGATGAACCCGCTCTCGACCGGCAGCAGGCCCTGCAAGGCCCCCGCCAGCAGCGGCGTCACCGCCACGCCCGCCGCCAGCCCGGCAAGGCTCCCGGCCAGCGCCGCCACGCCGATCTGCATGGCATAGATGCGCACGATGTCGGAGGAGGTCGCGCCCAGCACCTTCAGCGTCGCGATGCTCGCACGGCGCTGGTCGAGATAGGAGGAGACGCCGCCCGCGATGCCGATCCCCGCGATCACCAGCGCGGCGAGGCCCACCAGCGTCAGGAAGTCGCTCATCTGCCGCACGAAGCGGTCCGCGCCGGGCGAGGCGCGGTCGCGCGTGCGGATGTCGAACCCGGCGGTCGGAAACTGCTTGGTCAGCGCGTCCTCGACCACCTCCGGATCGCGCCCTGCATCGGCGAAGGCGACGCGGTGCTTGCTCTGGTAGAGCGCGCCCGGTTGCAGCAGGCCGGCGCGGGCGGGAATGTCTTGCGCGGTGATGATCGTCGGGCCGAGCTGGAAGCCTTCGGACAGGCGGTCGGGCTCATCCGCGATCACTCCGGCGACCTGCAGGGTGAGGGTCCCGACCCGGAAGCTGTCGCCCACCGCGATGCCGAGCCGTTCGAGCGCGGTCGCGGCGAGGTAGGCGTCATTGCCCGAAGGCGCGCCGACGCGGCGCCCGTCGGCCAGCTCCAGCCGGCCGAACAACGGCCATTTCGCATCGACCGCCTTGAGCTCGACGGGCGCCGCCGCCTCGGGCGTGCTCGCCATCGCCTGCATCCGGTAGCCGCTGGAGACCTCGCCATATGCGCCGAGCGCCTCGACTTCCTCGGGCCTGAGGTCGCGCTGCCACACCTCGACCTCGAGATCGCCGCCGAGCAGCTCCTGCCCACTGGACGCCAGTTCGCGCTCGATCGCGGCGGTCAGGGTCCCGATCGCGGCGAGCGCGGCGGTGCCGAGGAAGATGCACACCAGCAGCAGCCTCAGGCCACGGAAGCGCGCGTTGAGATCGCGCCGGGCGATGCGCCATGCCGTGCCGAGCGGCAGGCTCATGCGGCGGCCTTCGCCCGGGTGTCGGAGACGATCACCCCGTCCGCCATGGTCAGAACCCGCTCGCAGCGGGCAGCAAGGGCGGCGTCATGGGTGATGATCAGCAGCGTCGCCCCGGTCTCGGCGCGGCGGGCGAATAGCAGCTTGATGATCTCCTCGCCGGTCGCGGCATCGAGATTGCCGGTCGGCTCGTCTGCGAAGATCAGGTCGGGCCGCGGGGCGGTGGCGCGGGCGATGGCGACCCGCTGCTGCTCGCCGCCCGAAAGCTGGGTGGGGTAGTGCCCGGTGCGGTGGCCGAGGCCGACCGCTTCCAGTTCCGCCAGCGCGCGGGGCGCAGCATCGGCCATGCCCGCGAGTTCCATCGGGGTGGCGACGTTCTCGGCGGCGGTCATGGTGGGCAGGAGGTGGAAGGCCTGGAGCACAATCCCGATCCGTCCCCGCCGCGCGGCCGCCAGCCCGTCCTCGTCGAGCGCGGCGAAATCCGCGCCGGCGACATCGAGGCTCCCGCCGCTGGCGCGTTCGAGGCCGGAGAGCACCGCCATTAGCGAGCTCTTGCCCGATCCCGATGGCCCGAGCAGCGCCACCACTTCCCCGCGCGGAATGTCGAGATCGATCCCGCGCAGGATCGTCACCGGCGAAGCTGTGCTGCCGAGGGTGAGGGTGAGGTTGCGGGCGCTGATCGCGAGAGAGGGGCTTGTCACGGGGTTCCGATGGCATAGGTGATGGGTTGCAACAAGCTACAGGTATGGAAGGTGTGCAGATGCACAAGCGCTCTTGGTCGAATATTGCCCTCTTGGCCGCCGTGTCGCTGGCGCTGGCAGCGTGCGGGGAGGGGGCAGACGAGGCTGCGCCTGCCGCCCCGCTGGCCGAGGATGGCCGGCCCGAACTGCCCGCCGTGCCGGTAATGGGGCCCGAGCGCGTGATCATCGCCTTCGGGGACAGTCTTTTCGCAGGCTACGGCCTCGACCCGCGTGACGCCTATCCGGAGAAGCTCGAAGCGGCGCTGCGGGCGAAGGGGATCAATGCCGACGTGGTGAACGCGGGCGTCTCGGGCGATACCAGCGCGGCGGGGCTCAACCGGCTGGAATTCACGCTGGCCGCGCAGAAGACGCCGCCGGCGCTGTTCATCCTCGAATTGGGCGGCAACGACCTGCTGCGCGGCATCTCGCCCGAGCAGACCCGCGAAAACCTCGGCAAGATGCTGGCGATCCTGCAGAAGCAGAAGGTGCCGGTGTTGCTGATGGGGATGCGTGCGCCGCCGAATTACGGGCCGGAGTACCAGGCCCAGTTCGATGCGATCTACCGCGATCTCGCGAAGGAATACGGCGCGGCGCTGATCCCCTTCTGGCTGGAGGACATCTACCGCGATCCGGCGCTGTTCCAGTCCGACCGCATCCACCCGACCGCCGAGGGGATCGAGAAGCTGGTGGAATCGACCCTCGGTGAGGTGCAGGAAGCCCTGCCGCCGGCCGAATAGGCGGGCGCAGGCCGGTCGCTGCGGCCGATTTCCTACTGGAAGCCGGGGCGTTATGGGGGGAGCGCGGCTCTTTCCCATTGTCAGGCAGCGGCGAAGCCAAGGAAGGGCCGAAAAAGCGAAAACAAAGTGTCAACTTCGGTTTTGCGCTTCAAGAACATGATTTTACAGCGGAATTACTGTAGGATTGTGAAGTTTACAGTGTCAACTTTGTAAACTTCGCCCGCTCTAGAGCCGCTCCACGCCTCCGCCCGCCACCCGCCAGACCGCTGCCTCGGCCCGGATCGGATCGAAGGGGGCAAGTTCGGTGCCGGTCATCCAGACCTGGGCCTTGCCGGTCCGGAGCCGGTTGAAAAGCTCGGTCCGGCGCACCGGGTCAAGGTGCGCGGCGACCTCGTCGAGGAGCAGCACCGAGGGCCGTCCGGCGGCGGCAAGGATGCCGTGGGCGAGGGTGATCGCGATCAGCATCGCCTTCTGCTCACCGGTCGAACAGGATGCGGCGGGCTGGCCGGAGGAGGCCATCTTCACCTGCAACTCGTCGCGCTGCGGGCCGGTGAGGGCGCGCCCCGCGGCGCGGTCGCGCGGGCGGGCGCGGGCGAGTTCGGCGCGCAGGGCGGTCTGGTCAGTGGGGCCTCCCGGCAGATAGGCGAGCGCAGGCCGCGCGAAGGGCTCCGGAGGGAGGGCGGAAAGCTCGTCGGCCAGGCGCAGGACAAGCTCGGCGCGGGCCCGGGCGACGGATGCGCCGTGCTCTGCGACCTGCGCCTCGACGGCATCGAGCCAGCGCGGATCGGCGCGGTTCTCGAGGAGCTTGCCGCGCTCCCGCAAGGCCGCCTCGAGCGCATTGACGCGGCGCGCATGATCGGGGGCGAGGGCGAGCGCCATGCGGTCCATGAAGCGCCGCCGCGCCCCGGCGCTGTCGGTGAACAACCCGTCCATCGCAGGGGTCAGCCACGAGAGCGCAAGCCATTCGGCAAGGCTCGACGCGCTGGCGGGCGCGCCGTTGACCCGCACCAGCCGCCGCGCCGGCTGGCCAGCCTCGGTATAGGTCCCGATGCGGGCGGAGACGGTGCCGGCCTCGGTCAGGCTCGCGCCGATGGCGAAGGGGAGCGGCGCATCGCCCGGCATCGCGCGCCGCGCCAGATCGCCGAGGTTCGCGCGCCGCAGCCCG
Source organism: Porphyrobacter sp. CACIAM 03H1 (assembly GCF_002215495.1). Classification (NCBI taxonomy): domain Bacteria; kingdom Pseudomonadati; phylum Pseudomonadota; class Alphaproteobacteria; order Sphingomonadales; family Erythrobacteraceae; genus Porphyrobacter; species Porphyrobacter sp. CACIAM 03H1. Next base: position 2,840,361 of record NZ_CP021378.1, on the reverse strand, counting down.
CGCCCCGGACCGAGCAGCGAGAGCGCCTCGAGCAGGTTGGTCTTTCCCGCGCCGTTCTCGCCCACGAGCAGATTGAAATGCGCGGTCTCGCCGAGGTTCGTCGCGGCGTGGTTGCGGAAGTTCTCGAGGCTGATGCGGCTGAGGCCCATGGCTCGGGCGGGGGTAGCGGGAGGGGTGAGATTTGGCCAGACGCGAGGCGGCGAAATCGCCGATCCCAATGCTTGGGAAAAATTCCCAAGCTTTCGTTTGGCTGAACGGCGCGTTTGCCTGGAGCAAGGATGGAAATGGCGGAAATCCGCCGTTTTTCGAGTTTGGCACGCCTCCTGCAATGTATCTGGCATCCCGGGATGGTCCCGGAAACATCACAAGAAACACCAAAGGAGACTTCCAATGACCGCCATCGAAACCAGCAACCGCTTCTTCGCCGCCGCCTTCTCGGTCGTGCTTTCCGCCGCCGTCTTCGCCTACGCGATCATCCCCGCCACCCCGACCCTCGTCGCCTGATCCTCAGTACCCGACCAAGACAAAGGACCATTGACCATGTTCTCCCCCGACCAGACCGCCCGCTTCGCCTCGGCCGCCTTCGCTGTCATCCTGACCGTCGCCAGCTTCGCCTACGCGATCGTTCCCGCCACCCCCGGCCTGACCGCCTGATCGAACCCGCAAAGGACACGAGACATATGAACGACATCACCGGTCACTCCGGCGGCAAGCCGCCCAGCCGCGGCTTCCGCCTCGACAAGACCAACGGCAAGATCTTCGGCGTGTGCGCAGGGATCGCCGACCACTTCGGGATCGACGCCATGCTGGTGCGGATCGGCTTCGTCGCCGGCACCCTGCTCGGCTTCGGCAGCTTCATCCTGATCTACCTGGCGATCGCTCTGATCGCCGATTGAGTGCAGCGCCAGACAAGCGGTTCCCGGTTATCGGGCCGCTGCACCTGATCGAGAAAACCGGGAAGGGGCCTTCGGGGCCCCTTTCTTTTTGTCTGGCTCTTGCCGATCACATCGCCGAAATGCCGCCGTCGAGCTTGAGCTCCGCGCCGGTCATGAAGCGGCTCTCGTCGCTGGCGAGGTAGACCACCGCGTTGGCGATGTCGTTGGGCTCGCCGACGAACTTCAGCGGGATCTGTCGCGCGAGCTTTTCCATCAGCACGTCCTTGTCGAGCGCATGGGCGCGGGCCGTCCCGTCAAGGATCGGGGTGTCGACGAAGGTGGGATGCACCGAGTTGCAGCGGATCTGCATCCCCTTCTTCGCGCAGTGCAGCGCGATCGACTTCGACAGCATCCACACCGCCGCCTTCGAGGCGTTGTAGGCCGGCATGGTGTCGCTCGCGATCAGCCCCGCGATCGAGGAGATGTTGATGATCGATCCCGGCGCGTGCTCGCGCATCAGGGGCAGGGCCTTCTGGCAGCCGTGGAAGATCGAGTTGACGTTGATGTCGAAGCACCGCTGCCAGTCGCCGAAATCGCAGGCCTCGATGTTGCCGGGAACGCCGATCCCGGCATTGTTGACCAGCACGTTGAGGCCGCCGAGCTTCTCGCGCGCGGCATCGACCGCGGCTTCCCACTGGGCGGGGTCGGTGACGTCATGGGCCATGCCGAAGGCGGTGCCTTCGCCCACTTCCGCGTTGACGATCGCCGCGGTCTCCTCCGCGCCCGCGCCGTTGATGTCGGTCGCCAGCACCCGCGCGCCTTCCTGCGCCAGCCGGATGCAATGCGCCCGGCCGAGGCCCTGCGCAGCCCCGGTCACCAATGCGAGCTTGCCCGCCACACGTCCTGCCATGTTCTATTCCTCTCCCAAGTATCCCGGTGTCAGAAGCATCGCTATCCGCACATCGACCGCATGGCCAGCCCTGCGCCACTCGGCGACGAAGCGCGCCAGATCGCGCAGGGCGACGCGGTGGACGAGGATGTTCTCGCCCTCGGTCCCTCCGCCTGCGCTCACCCGTTCGAGCGCGGTTGCCTTCAGCAGGGTGAAGCATTCCGAGACCATGCCGGGCGAGGAGTAGAACTCGCCCAGCACTTCGAGCTTGCCGGCGCGGTAGCCGGTCTCCTCCTCGAGCTCTCGCGCGGCGGCGAGGGTTGCATCCTCGCCTTCCTTGCCCTCGTCATCGCCGATCAGGCCGGCGGGAATTTCAAGGCTGAAGCGGCCGAGCGGCACGCGGTACTGGCTGACGAGGATCACATGGCGGGTGCCGTCCGGGTCCTCGTCGAGCGCGATGATCGCCGCCGCCCGGATGCCGCGCGCGCGGCCGACATATTCCCACCGGCCGCGCTTCTTGGCGGTGATGAAGCGCCCTTCCCACATCACCTCTTCGGGAAGGTCGGCGTCGCGGTCTCGTTCCAATTGGGGGCTCCGTCGGCTGGGGAAGGACGGCCCTTCGACAGCTTCGCGCGGCGGGTCAATAGGGAAGGGGAGCTAAACCTCGATCAGCCGGTCGGGCAGCTCGTTCACGTCCTCGGCGCCGCGCGGGAAATGCTCGGCGAGGACGAAGCCGACATCGCGGATGCCGACCGCCAGCCCCTCGGCAACTTGGCCCTTGCGGATCAGGGCGAGCATGTCGCCCATCGCCTCGCCCCACACCTCGGCGGAGACCTTGGCGGCGATGCTCTCGTCGGCGACGATCTCGGCCCGGTGCTCGCGCATCGAGAGGTAGATCAGCACGCCGGTGCGCCCGGTGGTGCGCCGTTCCGCGCCGACCTTGAACTGGCGCACTGCCTGATTGTGGACGCGGATCGTCTTGGTCGGGCCGGGGATCAGCGCGAACTTGAGCGGCTGCCACTGCTGCACGAGCAGCACGGCGAGGAACTTCACCAACCCGAGCCCGATCACCATGCTGGCGAGCTCGCCCGTGGTCCATTCGTGGCCCCATCCGCCGATCAGGCGATCCCACAGGTCGAGGAAGGGCTGGGGGAGGGCGGCGAAGACGCTCATGGCGGTGAAGGCCGCGCCGACCGCCCACAGCAGGGCGACATCGGTGTAGCCGTCCGAGGCATCGGCGAGCACCGTGACGATCTCGCCCGAGGTGGCGCTCTCCGCCTCCGTCACCGCCGCGCCGACACGTGCGCGGCCGGCATCGTCAAGATAGGCCATGTCTCACCACCCTCCCGAGGCGCCGCCGCCCCCGAAGGAGCCGCCACCGCCGGAAAAACCGCCGCCGCCGCCGAAGCCGCCTCCGCCCCAGCCACCGCCGCCATCATTGTCGCCGCCGGAGAGCAGGCCGCGCGCGACCGCGCTGCCGACTTCCCACAGGATGATGTCGCGCGCCGTGTCGCCGAGGTCGCGGCTGCCCCAAGGGCCTTTCCCGCGCGAACGGTAGCGCCGGCGCCGCCCGCGTCCGGCGAGCAGCGGCAGAATGAAGAAGAAGAACATGAAGGCCAGCCAGATCAGCACGCCGACAGGGAAGCCGCCGTCGCTCTCGCGCGCCTTGCCCGCCTCGGAGGCGACCTTCGCGGCCTCCTCGGGCGAAAGCTGGAGCTGGGCAATGATCGCGTCGGTTCCTGCCTCGATTCCGCCGGGGAAATCACCGTCGCGGAAACGCGGCAGGATCTGGTTCTGGATGATCAGGGAGGACAGGGCATCGGTGAGATAGCCCTCCAGCCCATAACCGACCTCGATCCGCACCTTGCGGTCGTTGGGGGCGACCAGCAGCAGCGCGCCGTCGTTGCGCTCCGCATCGCCGAGGCCCCAAGCGCGGCCCAGCTGATAGCCGTAATCGGAGATGTCGTAGCCTTGCAGGTCCGGCACGGTCGCCACGACCAGCTGGCGCTGCGACTGGGTTTCCAGCGCTTCGAGTTTGGTCGTCAGCGCCGCCTCGGCCTCGGGCGTCAGCAGGTCGGCATTGTCGACCACGCGCCCCGTCAGTTCGGGGAACTGCGGCTGCGCGGCGAGCGGCGCGGCAAGCCACGCCGCTACGGCCGCCAGCAACAGGACAAGCGAGCGGAGCACGCCGCTCAGTTCGACGTCATGTCGAGTGTCGGCGCGGCCTCGGCGCCTTCGGTCACGGCCTTGTAGGGCACCATCGGCTCGGCACCGTGGATGATGTTCGCGCCGATCGAATCCGGGAAGGTGCGGATCGTGGTGTTATACTTGCGCACCGCCTCGTTGTAGTCGCGGATGGCGACGGCGATGCGGTTCTCGGTGCCTTCGAGCTGGCTTTGCAGCGCGAGGTAGTTCTGGTTCGACTGGACCTGCGGATAGGCCTCGACGCTGGCGAGCAGGCGGCCGATCCCGGCGCCGAGCTGGCTCTGCGCGGCGGCGAACTGCTCCATCTTGGCCGGGTCGTTGAGATCGTCGGCAGTGACGTTGATGCTGGTCGCGCGGGCGCGGGCCTCGGTCACCTGGGTCAGGATGGTGCGCTCGTTCTCGCCCGCGCCCTTGGTCACTTCGGCGAGGTTGGGGATGAGGTTGGCGCGGCGCTGAAACTGCGCCTCGACATCGGCCCACTTGGCCTTGGCCTCCTCCTCGGCGGTCGGGACCGAGTTGATCCCGCAGGCGGCAAGGCTCAGCGCGGCGAGGGCGGCGAAGGCGCCGCGCAGGGTGGTGGCGAGAGTCATGTGGCAATCCCTCCTGAAAGCGCGCCGGTCGCATGCCGGCAGCGGTCAATCTGTATTGCGCATATAGCACACCACTTTGCCCGTTCAAGCGGTGGACTGACAGCACCCTCACGCTTGGCAGAGCGGCGTGCGGGTGCCAGAACATCCCTAACGGCAATGGCAAAGGGGATCGTGATGCTGTCGGAATTCAGGGCTTTCATCGCCAAGGGCAATGTCATGGACCTGGCGGTCGGGGTGATCATCGGCGCGGCTTTCGGCGCCATCGTCAAGTCGCTGACGGACGAGATCATCATGCCGGTGGTCGGCGCGCTCTTCGGCAATATCGACTTTTCGGACCGCTACATCGTCCTCTCGGGCGAGGTCGCGCCGGGTACGCCGCTTGCTGCCGCGCGCGAGGCGGGGGCGAATGTGCTGGGGCTGGGCGCCTTCGTGTCGGTGGTGATCAACTTCCTGATCCTCGCCTTCATCATCTTCCTGATGGTTCGCTACGTGAACAAGGTGACCGCCCAGTTCGCCCGCCACGAGGAGGCCGCCGCTCCCGCCGGCCCGACCGAGGTGGACCTGCTGATCGAGATCCGCGACGCGCTGAAGAAGTAAGCGCCGCCGCTCACTTCACATTAAGCTGGCGATCGCTATATGGGGTCTCGCCGGTTTCGGCCGGCTATGACGATAAACTGCTGCGTGCAATAGACGCAACGGACCCGGGGGCAGTACCCGGCGGCTCCACCAGAAGGGGCGGTCAGCGAAGATTGGCCGCAACTCCTGACGGGGCCGAACCAGGATCGACGTGTGTTGAAAAGCGTAGTTTTCGTCCGGGCTGAGTAACCCGTTAAAGGCTCAAAACCCATAAGTGCCAACGACAACGAAGCACTTGCTCTCGCTGCGTAATGTGACGGCCTAGCGGCCTGAATTTACAAAGCTACGAGCACGGTTCGGACCGAACCGGGTAACAGAATCGGAAACCGGGCGCCCGGGGGAGCGTAGCAACAGAATCCCCCACCCGTACTCGGAGATTTTTTGACTACGATTGCAACCATCCGCTGACCTTCCGACAGGTCGGCATCTGCACGAACCGGCGGCAGCGCGCCATGCGCTGACGATCGGTTCCTCGTAGTCACAATCTACCGAAAGATATCTCCATGCCTCATATTGTCATTCGCCCGCTCGCGCGCGGCGATCTCGCGCACGTTTCCTGTTTGGTCGACGCCAACGCCATGTTTCCCTCCGAAATGCTCGAAGGGATGACAGCGGCCTATTTTGCCGGAGACGGCGAAACCCAGCGCTGGATCGTCGCTGCGTGCGACGGGGTCGCTCAAGGTGTTGCCTTTACCGTGCCCGAACCGCTGACCGAGGGCACGTGGAACACGCTTCTGATCTGCGTCGATCCCGGTGCCCATGGGCAGGGGATCGGCACGGCCCTGATGCGCCACATCGAGGGTGAATTGCGCAGGCAGGGCGCCCGGGTGCTGCTCGTCGAAACCTCGGGGACGCCGGAGTTCCGGCGCACGCGCCGCTTCTACGACATGCTCGGCTACGAGCGGGAAGCGCGCATCCGCGACTACTATACGACCGGCGACGACAAGGTCATCTTCCGCAAGGCGCTGATCTGAAGAGAGGGGCGGGCCGGCGCGCGGCGGCGGCTCGCCCTATTCGCTGCGGACTTGAGCTGCCCGGAATTCGGCCACTTCCTTCTCGAGCTTCAGGCAATCGAGAATCTTCGCCCCCGCCAGGAACACCGCGCCGGTCGTCGCGAGGAACAGCAGCTTGCCGCCGAAGCCGGGATATTCGTGCAGATAGACCATCCCGCGCGCGCTCGAGCCGAGGGCGAGTGCGTAGATGATCAGGAACGCCTCGAAGCGCGTCTTGATCACGAACAACCGTCCCAGCTTGCGCAGCATGGCGCCTCCCGACCGTCTGCGACCGGCCCGGGGGCTGAGTCGCCTTTAATATCGGGGTAACCTTACGCCTGCGCGGGCCGGGCGCCAAACGCGTTAACCAAGCTGTGCCAGATCGAGCGCCTCCAGCAGGGCGAGCCGGGCTGCAATCACGCTGTCCGCCAGCGCGGGTGACCCAAGATCGGACGGATCGATCTGCTCGGGCCAATGCGCGGCGATGACGCGCTCCAGCAGGTAGGCCTTGGCCTCATCGAGCAGGAAGCGCGGGTCGACCGTCGCCGGATCGCACACCACCCTGAGCCGCAGACAGGCAGGGCCGCCGCCGTTCGCCATCGACTGGCGCACGTCGACCGGAATGACCTGCCGGATCGGGCCATTGCCCGCGAGCATCTCCTGCGCCCAGCCCCACACGGCCGCGCTCTCCCGGCATTCCTCAGGGACGATCAGTGCCATCTCGCCGCTCGGCAGGGTGAGGAGCTGCGCGTTGAACAGATAGGTGCGGATCGCCTCCTCGAGGCTGACGGCGGAGGAGGGCACCTCGACCACCTCGAGCGCGGGGAAGGCGGCGCGGATCGCAGCATAGGCGCCCTGCTGGTCGGCGAAGGCCATGTCGTGGGTGAACAGCACCCGCCCGTTGGCCACCGCGACCACGTCATTGTGGAAGGCACCCGCCGCGATCGCCTCGGGGTTCTGCTCGATGAACACGGTGCGCTCCGGTGCGAGGCCGTGGGCGCGGGCGACGAGGCGGCTCGCCTGTTCGTGCTGGCGCGCGGGGAAGCGGCCGCCGGGCCTGCCGTAGACGAACACCTCGACGCCCGGTGCCTCGTGGCTCTCGCACAGCCGCATGTGATTGGCCGCGCCCTCGTCGCCGAAGGTCGGCGGCACGGCGTCGTGGATCGCGAAGTGGCGGGTGTCGGCGAAGGCGATCTTCAGCTGCGCCTGCGTGTCGGGCCATTCCTGCGCGCGGTGGAGCATCGTGACGAGGTTCGCGGGGGTGAGATGGCAGCGCCCGTCGGCAGTGTCCGGGGCGGGGCTGACCGTCGCCGCATTGGCGGTCCACATCGAGGAGGCCGACCACGGCACCGCGCGCAGCTGCGCGGGCTCGGTGCCGTCGAGCGCGAGCGCGGCCTCGAGCGCGCGGTTCGGGCGGGGCAGGGGCAAGAGGAAGCCTTGCACGCCCAGCCGCCCGAGGTTGCCGCGCATCTTCGCCACCCCCTGCAACGCCGCCGCGCGCGGATAGGACGGATCGCCCGCATGGCTCGCGCTGGCGATGTTGCCGAGGCTGAGGCCGGCATAATTGTGCGAAGGGCCGACGATCCCGTCGAAATTGATCTCGGTGAGCATGCAAATGTCCGTTCGGTTCGAGCGAAGTCGAGAACCCCGGGGCTGGTCGTGTCTCGACTTCGCTCGACACGAACGGGGAAAGGGTTGGCTACCGCGCCACGCTCCACACCATGTCGCCCGCCCGCACATCGAGCAGGTCGGCGCTGGCGCTGTCGATCGCGATGCCGCCCTCGCTGTCCAGCACCCTCGCGCCGAAGCAGGCGCGGAAGGTGCCGAGGCGGCCGGTGGCGAGGATCGCGCGTTCGCCCTCGGCCACGTCGAGCGCGGTGACCCGGGCCTCGCTGCTGTTTCGCACGCTGGTGACATTGTCGGTCCGCGCGACCATCGTCGGGCCGCCGTCGAAGATGTCGACATAGTTCTCGAAGCGGAAGCCCTCGTCCTCGAGCATCCGCATCGCCGCGCGGCCCGTGGGGTGGGGGATGCCGATCACGCTCCTCGCATCCTCGCTCAGCATCGCGACATAGACCGGGTGCTTCGGCATGAGGTCGGCGATGAACTGGTTGCCGTGGATCGCGTTGAAATAGTCCGCGTCCTGGAAATTCATCCCGAAGAAGCGCCCCGCCACGCCCTCCCAGAAGGGCGACCCGCCGCGCTCGTCGATGATGCCGCGCAGTTCCGCAAGGATGCGCTCGGCAAAGCGCGGGCGGTGCATTGCGACAAACAGATAGCGCGAGCGGGCGAGCAGCAGGCCGAGGCCCCCGGCGCGCTCGTTGGGGTGGAGGAACAGCCCGCCGACCTCGCTCGACCCTTCCAGATCGGTGACGAGGCTGAGCAGTTCCGCGCGCACCGTGCGGTCGAGTTCCTGCGAATACTGGGTCAGCGTGTTGAGCCGGTAGGAGTAGAACGGCCAGCGCTGGCCGACCTGGCTCATCAGCTGGCAGGTGCCGCGTACCGCGCCGGTGCGGGCGTTCTCGAGCACCAGCACGAAGAGCTCGTCGCCGAGCGTATCGCCATCGCGCGCAAAGGCCGCCTCGGCCCGCTCGAGCTTGGTGCGTAGCGCCGCGCGGTCGGGCGGAAGGTTGGTGAAGCCTCCACCGGTCAGCTTGGCCATCTCGTAGAGCGCCTCGAGATCGGCGGGGCGCGCGGCGCGCAGGCGGAAGGTCAATTGAGGGCTCCTTGGGAAAGGCGGGTGATGACGCGCGCGGACAGGGCGGCACGCTCGGCAAGACTGGGGACGATGAGATATTCGTCCGGCGAATGGATCGCGCCGCCGCGCACTCCCATCGTGTCGACCACCGGCACCCCGCAGGCCGCGATGTTGTTGCCGTCGCACACCCCGCCGGTCGATTGCCAGCGGATGTCCTGCCCGAGCTCGGCCCCGCAGGCGCGCACGAGATCGAACAGCCTCTGTGCGGCGGCATCGACCTTTTTCGGCGGGCGGGTGACACCGCCGTGGCGGCGGGTGGCGACCTCGTGGGCTGCCTGGATGTCGATCAGCAGGTGGTCGAGCGCATGGTCGAACGCCGCACCCGCTTCCACGCTCCGCGGGCGGATGTTGAAGCGCAGCACGGCATGGTCTGGCACGACATTGTTGGCCGACCCGCCTTCGAGCTTGGCCGGGTTGATCGTGATCTCGGGCGTCTCCAGCGCCTTGAGTCGCAGGATCAGGTCAGCCGCCGCGACGATGGCGTTGCGCCCCTCGTGCGGATTGCGACCGGCGTGGGCGCTCTTGCCGGTGATCGTGATCGAATAATTGCCCGTGCCGCCCCGCTCGTGCGCCAGCGTGCCGTCGGGCAGCGCGGCGGGCTCGTAGGTGAGCGCCGCCATCTTGCCCGCCGCCAGCTCGGCGATCAGCGCCGCGCTGGCGAGAGAGCCGGTCTCCTCGTCGGAATTGATGAGAACGTCGTAGCCGAGGGCCGAGGCGCCGGGGGTGGCCTCGAAGGCCATCAGCGCATGCAGCATCACCGCGATCCCGCCCTTCATGTCGGCGACGCCGGGGCCGTTCAGCGTCTCCCCGTCGAGCCAGCGCTGGTGCTGGAACGGGTGATCGGCGGGAAACACCGTGTCCATGTGGCCGGTCAGCAGAATGCGCCGGTTCGCCTGCGGGCGCACCCGCACCACCAGATGCCGGCCGTGGGGCTTGTCGAACGCAGTGCCGTCGGCGGCGATGGCGGTGACGGGGGCGGGATCGACCTGCTCGACCGTTCCGGGCAGCACCGCGAAGGCCTCGGCCAGAGCATCGGCCTGTTCGGCCAGCCCGGCGAGATTGGACGTGCCGGTGTTGATCGCGCTCCACGCGCGCACCTGCGCCAGCATCGCGGCTGGGTCTATCGTTCCCATGGTCCCGTCCATGACCTCCCTCTAGCCGTCTCAAGGCGCTAGTCCAACCCGTTGCAATCGTGGCAGCGCTGCGCCATAGGGCGGCCCGTCCTCTCCTCCCCGGGTTCGGCTTCACGCTTACCACACGAGGACTACCATGACTGACATGACCGCCCGCGCCGGAGTGAGCATCGACTCCCGGTTGGCCGCCTTCCTCGAAAGCGAAGTGCTGGGGCCGCTGGGGCGCGATGTGGACGCCTTCTGGCAGGGTTTCGCGGCGCTGCTGGCCGAGTTCGCCCCGAGGAACCGGGCGCTGCTGGCCAAGCGGGAAAGCCTCCAGGCGCAGATCGACGCATGGCACGTGGAGCGGGCGGGCAAGCCTCACGACGCGGCGGCCTACAAGGCATTCCTGACCGAGATCGGCTACCTCGTCCCCGAGCCCGCTGACTTCCAGATCGGCACGCAGAACGTCGATCCCGAGATCGCGACCATGGCCGGGCCGCAGCTGGTGGTGCCGATCCTCAACGCCCGCTTCCTGCTCAACGCCGCGAATGCGCGCTGGGGGAGCCTCTACGACGCCTTCTACGGCACCGACGCGCTCGATGCCGCCCCTGCCCGGCCGGGCGGATATGACGAGGACCGCGGCGCGGCGGTGATCGCGCGCGGGCGCCGGTTCCTCGACGAGACCTTCCCGCTCGCGGGCGGTGCAAGCTGGACCGACCTGGCAAGCCGCGAGGCCATCGCGCTCGCCGATCCGGCGCAGCAGGTGGGCACCACCGAAAAGGGGGTGCTGCTGCGGAACAACGGTCTTCACGTCGAGATCGTCTTCGATCCCGCGACCCCCGTCGGCGCGACTGACAGGGCGGCGATCGCCGACATCATCGTCGAAGCAGCGCTCACCACCATCGCCGACTGCGAGGATTCGGTCGCGGCCGTCGATGCCGAGGACAAGCTGCTCGCCTACACCAACTGGCTCGGCATCATCCGCGGCGATCTTCAGGAGAGTTTCGAGAAGGGCGGCAGGACGCTCACCCGCAAGCTCGCGGAGGACAAGGCCTACGCCGCGACCGACGGCACGGCGCAGACGCTCAAGGGCCGCAGCCTGATGTTCGTGCGCAATGTCGGCCACCTGATGACCAACCCCGCGATCCGCCTGCCCGATGGCAGCGAAATCCCCGAGGGCATCATGGACGCGGTCTTCACCAGCGCGATCAGCACGCTCGATGTCGAGGGCCACGGCAAGTTCGGCAACTCGCGCACCGGCAGCATCTACATTGTGAAGCCCAAGATGCACGGGCCCGAGGAATGCGCCTTCACCAACGACCTTTTCGACGCGGTGGAAGACCTGCTCGGCCTCAAGCGCCACACCATCAAGGTCGGCGTGATGGACGAGGAGCGCCGCACCTCGGCCAACCTTGCCGCCTGCATCCAAGCGGTGAAGGACCGCATCGTCTTCATCAACACCGGATTCCTCGACCGGACCGGCGACGAAATCCACACCTCGATGCGCGCCGGGCCGATGCTGCGCAAGGGCGCCATGAAGACCAGCGCGTGGCTCAAGTCCTACGAGGCGAGGAACGTCGCCATCGGCCTCAGGCACGGCCTTTCGGGCAAGGCGCAGATCGGCAAGGGCATGTGGGCCGCGCCCGACCTGATGGGGCAGATGATGGTCGAGAAGATCGGCCACCTCAAGGCGGGTGCCAACACCGCATGGGTGCCGTCCCCCACCGCCGCGACGCTCCATGCGCTGCACTACCACCAGATCGACGTGTTCGACGTGCAGAAGCACCTGCCCGAACCCGCCGGGCTCGACGACCTGCTGGCGATCCCGCTCGCCGAGGGCGCGAACTGGTCGGAGGAGGAAATCCGCGAGGAACTCGACAACAATTGCCAGGGCCTGCTCGGCTACGTGGTGCGCTGGATCGATCAGGGGGTCGGCTGCTCCAAGGTGCCCGACATCAACGATGTCGGCCTGATGGAGGACCGCGCGACGCTGCGCATCTCCTCGCAGCACATCGCCAACTGGCTGCTGCACGGGGTGATCAGCGAAGCGCAGGTGATGGACAGCCTCGCCCGCATGGCCGCCAAGGTCGACGCGCAAAACGGGGGCGACCCGCTCTATGTGCCGCTGACGGGCAACGAGAACGGCGCGGCCTTCAGCGCGGCGAAGGACCTGATCTTCAAGGGGGTGGAGCAGCCGAGCGGCTATACCGAGCCGCTGCTGCACGCGTGGAGATTGCGCAAGAAGGCGGGGTAAACTCTTTCTCCATAGCTTCCGCATAAGGTTGCCCGAACGGCCGGGCCTTGGCGGAGCAATGGACAATGGGCGAGATCCTCGAACAGCTCTACATGACTGTCGTCAGCATGCTCAGCCTCGCTTTCTTCGGTGGGCTGGCGTTCTACATCATGCACGCCAGCAATTCCCGCTGGCGCGAGTACGAACAGCTTTACGCCGCCTTCGAACCGCGCGAACCGCTGGCGAAAAAGCTGACAGGCATGGTGCGCTTTGCGAAGCCGGGTTTTCGCTGGGGGCATATGTCGGGCGATCTCAAATCGCATCGCCATCCGCCCGTTGTGGTCGGCGTTCATCCCGAGGGCCTGAGCCTGTCGATCGTGCCGCCGTTCCGTTACGGCTGCCGAGACCTGTTTCTGCCGTTCGACAGGATGACGGTCGAACCTGCCGCATGGGACATGTCCGACAAGGAGTACGGCATCCGTATGGAAGGCGTCGACGGGATCGAGATCCAGATGTTTTCCAACATCATGCAATGGGCTGCCGAGAGGTCCGAAATCCTCGATCTGATGCTGCGACGGGCCGAGCTGGTGCGTGAAATGTCTGGCCCCGCCGCTAACCGAGTGCCCGCGCCACGCTGACGAATTCGGCTACGCTGACCGTTTCCGCACGGCGCGTCTCGTCGATGCCGAGCGCCGCCAGCGCCTCCAGTGCGCCCGGCACGCTCTTCATGCTCTGGCGCAGCATCTTGCGGCGCTGGCCGAAGGCGGCTTCCGTGAGACGTTCGAGAGTGCGTGCGCTGACGCCCTCGGGTGCGGCGGCGGGGGTGACGTGCACGATCGCGCTCATCACCTTGGGCGGCGGGGTGAAGGCGCTGCGGTGCACCTTCATCGCGAGGCGCGCCTCGGCCCGCCACTGGGCGAGCACGGCGAGGCGGCCATAGGCATCCTCGCCCGCGGCGGCGACGATCCGGTCGGCCACCTCGCGCTGGAACATAAGGGTGAGCGAGCGCCAGAGGGGCGGCCAGCTTTCCCCGCCGAGCCAGCGCACGAACAGCGCGGTGCCGACATTGTACGGCAGGTTCGAGAGGACGTGGAACGGCTCCCCGCCCATCAGTTCCGCATGATCGAGCTTGAGAGCATCGCCTTCGATAACAGTCAGTTGTCCGGGAAAGCTCTCGCCCAGTTCAGCCAGCGCGGGGAGGCAGCGGCGGTCCATCTCGATGGCGGTGACCCGCGCCCCGGCGCGCAGCAGCGCGCGGGTGAGACCGCCGGGGCCGGGGCCGACCTCGAGCACCTGCTGGCCCGCAAGATCGCCCGGGAGCGCGGCGATGCGGGCGAGCAACTGTTCGTCGAGCAGGAAATTCTGCCCCAGCGCCTTGGAGGCGGCGAGGTTATGTCTCTGGATAACCTCGCGGATCGGGGGGAGCTCAGGCATCGGCACTAGCCCGCGCCTCGGCCATCCCGCTCGCCATGCTGATCGCCGCCGCCATCGCGCCCGGGTCCGCCAGACCCTTGCCCGCGATGTCGAAGGCGGTGCCGTGATCAGGGGAGGTGCGGATGATCGGCAGGCCGAGCGTGACGTTCACACCCTCGTCGAATTCCAGTGCTTTCAAGGGGATAAGTGCCTGATCGTGATACATGCACAGCGCCGCGTCATAGCCGGCGCGGGCGCGCGGGGTGAACAGCGCGTCGCCCGGGACGGGGCCGAAGGCATCGATCCCCTCGGCCCGGAGCGCGGCGATGGCGGGGGCGATGATGCGCGCCTCCTCGTCGCCGAACTGGCCGCCTTCGCCCGCGTGGGGGTTCAGCGCCGCAATCGCAAGTCTGGGCTGCAACACACCGAAATTCCTGCGCAATCCTTCCACCACGATGCGCGCCTTGTGGAGGATCAGGCCCTCCGAAATCAGCCCCGGCACCTCGGCGAGCGCGACATGGACGGTCAGCGGCACGGTGCGCAGCGAAGGCCCCGCCAGCATCATCACCGCGTCGCGCCAGGGTCGCCCGCAGGCCTCGGCGAGGAATTCGGTCTGGCCCGGATAGTCCCAGCCCACCGCCGCCAATGCCGCCTTCGATATCGGGGCCGTCACCAGCCCCGCCGCCTCCCCCGACAGCACCAGTTTCGCCCCCCATTGCAGCGAACCGAGCGCCAACCGGGCGCCAACGACCGTGGGATGACCGGGCGACGACATGCCATCGAGCCCCGCCATCACGGGCAGTCCCGCAGCCGAGGCGAACTGCGCATCGGCCGGTTCCGCGATCGGCACGATCGGGCAGTCGATCCCGAGCCTTTCGGCGGCATTTCGCAAAAGCTCCGGCCCGCCGGCCACGAAGGCGGGCGGCGCGCGGCGTTCGGCCCGCAATCGCGCCCATGCGCCGAGGATCACTTCCGGGCCGATGCCCGCCGGATCGCCCAGCGTGATCGCGAGCGGGGCGCCCGGAGATGAACTGCCCGGCGTCAATTGTACTCGATATAGGCGTCGTTGCGGAGGTCGCGCAGGAACCGCTGGGCGCGCTTGTTGACGCGCTCCTGCTCGATCTGGTCCATCACCGCCGCGAAGGTCGGCGCGCCCGAATCCTTGGGATCGTCGCGCCCGCACAGCATCAGCACGCGCACGCCTTCCTGGATCCCGCCGAAGGGCGGGGTCGCCTGGCCGATCTGGAGGTTGAGGATGATCGCGCGCAGCTGTTCGGGCAGGTTCGCGGCCTTGATCTGGTCGTTCGAGACGACCTCCGCCCCGATCTTCGCCGCCCCCGCCTCGACATCGGCGCAGCCGCGCAGCGACTGGAGGTAGGTGTTGAACTCGGCCACCCGCGCCTCGGCCTGGGCCTGGGTCACCCCATCGGGGAAGTCGATCGAGATCTGCTTGAGGCTCAGCATCGCCTCGGACGGATCGGCCATCAGCACCTGGCGCTTGTTGATGAGGTAGACGATCGAGAAGCCGCCCGGGATCTCGATCGGGCCCTGCAACTGCCCGGCCTGCATGTTGCGCAGCGATGCGGCGAGCTGCGGGGGGAGCTGGCCGAGCCGCAGCCAGCCCAGATCGCCGCCGACGACCGCGCTGCTCGCCTCGGAATATTGCCGCGCATAGGCGACGAAGCTGCCGCCCTGCTGGAGCTGCTGCATGATCGCCTGGGCGTTCTGCAGCACCGTCGCGCGGTTTTCGGTGGTGGCCGAGAGGAAGATCTCGCCGACCCGGTATTCGTCGGTGCCCTTGGCCTCGTTCATGCGCTTGAGCACGTCGTTGACCTCTTCGGCCGAGACGTTGACGAAAGGCATGATGTTGCGGCGCAGGAGGTTCTCCCATGCCACTTCGCCCTCGATCTGGCGCTTGAGCGAGGCCGCAGAGGAGCCGATCGAGGCCAGGTAGGCGTCCATCTTCTTGGTATCGCCGCCGAAGTTCTGGCCGGCGAGCTGCTGGTAGGTCTGTTCGACCTCCTCGCGCTTGACCGCCAGTTCGGCCGCTTCGGCGGCCTGGATCTTGAGCGTCTCGTCGATCAGGTTGCGCAGCACCTGCACGCGCAGGCGCAGCATTTCTTCCTCTGCGATCGGCGCTTCCGAGGCCGCCGTCACCAGCGCCACGCGCTGATCGATGTCGGTGCCGGTGATGACATAGCCGTTGACGATCGCGGTCGCGGTGCGCTTGTCCGGGTCGGCCTTGCCGAACAGGGTGATGTCCTCGGGCAGGCCGAAGGGATTGTCCGCGGTCGGCACGGCGACGGTCTGGGCGGGCAGGGTGGCCGGGGTGAGGGCAAGGCCCACGAGGCCGGCTGCCGCCAGCACGCTTCCGGTCCGGGCCAGCAGGGCCTTGGAAAACAGCTTCACTCTCACGCGTTCAATCCGCCTTCTCGAAATTCCCGCACCCATCGTGTGCGTGATGGGGTGCCGATGCCCCGCACCGGCTGAATGGAAGCTGAGTCCCGGGCAACCAGCCTTCCGCGGCCCCTTTAACGCCATTTGTCCGCCCTGCCAATTGTTGCAGGCATCGGGTTCGGGGTTAGCGGAAGCCGAGGTTGCGCAGGGCGAAGAACACCTGGAATGCGTTGCCGCGCCGCGCGTCGCCCGCGTCGATGAAGTCGCGCCGCCAGGTGGTGCCGAATTCGATGCAGTCGTCGGCATAGGCGATGCCGAGGCGCGTGCGGATCGGCTCGAATCCGTCGGGCTGGAATACCGGGTCTTCCTCGGGATCGGTGAGGTTGAACACGCCCGAGCCGAACACCGACCACTTGCGCCCGATCGCCACCCGCGCGGCGGCGCGCAGTTCCTCGCGGTCGCGCAGGTCCTCGACGGTGGCGATGTCGCGGTCGAGCCTGAGGTAGCCGACCTCGAGATAGGTGCGGCGCGAGCCGATGGTCGCGTCGATCTCGTTGCGGCGCACCGCGAAATTGTCCTTGTCGAGCCGGAAGCGGTGGGTGAAGCTGACGAGGTTGCGGAAACGCACCTCGGTGCGGCCGACGAAATCGGAGACGCGCTCGGACAGGCCGGTGCCTTCGGGGAACAGGCCGGGTTCGGGCCGCTCCAGCCGGAAGGACTGGCCGACGGTCGAACGCACCCGCCAGCCCGGGCGCTGCAACTCCCAGTCGACGCCCCAGGTCACGCGGCTGCCATCCTCGACCCGGTCGTAGCCGGGGAAGCGGTTGAGGGCGAAGAGGTTGGAATCCTCGAGATCGATGGCGCGGGCGTCCTCGTTGGGAACGGCGAGGTTGCGGATCTTCGGGCTGGCAACGAATTGCAGCCGCGGCTTGAACACCTGCGTCCCCCCGAAGGCGGCGCCAGCGAACGGCCATTCGATGTCGAGCGCGGCGGTGGCGATGCCGCGCGTGGTCCAGCCCTCGGTGCCGCGATAGGACAGCGTGGTCGTCGCGAGCGAATTGCTGGTGTTGTAGACATCGCCGCGCACCAGCCCGGTGAGCGTCACGACCTGCCCCATGCCGGTGAGGCGCTTCCAGTCCCACTGCGCGCCCGCGAAGGCGCGCTGGGTGTCCTGCCCGTCGTTGCGCAGCAGGGCGAGGGTGTTGGCCTGCACCATCAGGTTGCCGCCGAGCACGGTGTCGCCGATCTTCTGGCGGTAGTCGATGGCGGGCAGGGCGAGCGGCACCTGCCCCTGATCCGCGTTCAGCCGCAGGGTCTGGGTCGCCCAGCCGGCGATCGAGAGATAGGACCGGTCGGTGATGCGTTCGAGATTGAGGGTCGAGCGCAGCCGATCGTCGCGGCTGATGTCGTAGCGGCGCAGGAAGGTGCGGTCGCTGGCGAGGCGGATCGAGCCGGTCAGGCTCCAGTCGGGCGAGAACTGGAAGCGGCCGTTGCCGTCGAAATAGCCGCGAGGATCGCTGCGGAAGCTCTCGCCCCCGGTGAAATCGGTCGCGCGGTCGGAAAAGGTGACGAAGCCGCTGGCCTGATAGGCGCCCTTCTCGGTGAGGTGCCGCCATTTCGCGCTCGCCATCGGGGCGGCGTTGGAGAAGACATAGGCGCCCAGCGTCAGATCGGCATTGTCGGCGACGCGCCAGTAGTATTCGCCCGAAAGCTCGAAGCCGTTGACCTGCGTGACCCGCACGTCGGGCACCAGAAAGCCGCTTTCCGCCTTGCCATCGGTGCGGATCGCGAGGCCCGGCAGGGGCAGGATGCGCGCGCCGAAGAGTTCGAGCATCGCGCCCTCGAACCGCACGCGGTTGGCCTTCTGGTCGTAGATCACCCGCCGGGCGGTGACGCGCCAGCTCGGGTCCTGCGGGCAGCCCTCGGCATCGACCACCGGGCAGGCCGAATAGGCGGCATCGGTCAGCACCGCGCTCCCGTCCGCCCCGCGTTCCGCCGAGCGCGCGGCGAGCCGGCCTCCGGCGCGCAGGGCGATCAGCAGTTCGCTCATGGCGCCGGTGTCGAATTCCTCGGTGAGTTCGACCTGATCGGTGAAGAGCTGATTGCCGGCCTCGTCGACGAGGCGGATATTGCCGCTGGCGATGATCCGGCCGGTGTTGCGGTCCCAGATCACCTCGTCGGCGCGGACCGAGCGGTCCTCCGAGCGCAGGATCACGTCGCCGCGGGCGGTGACGATGTCGCTTTCGCTGTTGTAGGCGAGCTCGCGCGCCTCGAAGTCGATCCGGCGGGCGGTTTCTTCGGCCTCCTCGGGTGCCGGGGCATCGTCCTGCGCGGCGAGCGGCGCGGCGGCGGCGCCGAGGACGAGCGCGAGCGCAAGGCGCGACAGGCGCGAGCGAGCCGCGCCCCGCGCCGGGAGGCGCTGGGCGGGGTCCGCGGCGATGCGCGTGTCCACGTGAGAGCCTCCCGACATGGCCTTGCCTATTGCACCGCTCGGGCCTAATCGCAATCGCCATTGCGCCCGGGGCGGCGGGGCCTTTCGCACGGTTCGTCGCACGCGCGGGACACCTCGTGGCCGCCCTTCCGCTGGCGTGCCTGCACAAGCCTTTGCCGGAGTATCCATGCAGATCCATTTCACCGCCGCCGCTCCCTCCGATGTCCGCCTCCAGGCGCGGGTGATCAATCAGGGCCAGAGCCTCTCCGGGCTGGACGAGACGATCGTCGAGGGCGCGGCCGCATCGCGCTTCTCGGGCCGGGCGGGGCAGCTGTTCGAGGGCTTCGCAGGCGTGGGCGGGGCGGTCCGGCGGATCGCGCTGGCGGGCCTTGGCGAGACCGGCTCCGCCGACCGCCGCGCCAATTGCGAACGCGCCGGCGCGGCGATCACGGCCAAGTATCTGGTCTCGGGCGAGACGGCGCTGGCGCTCGACCTTGGCGGTGCGGGCCTTTCGGCGGATGACGCCGCGGCGGTGCTGCTGGGCCTGCGCCTGCGCGCGTGGCGGCACGACGCCTATCGCACGCGGCTTGCCGCCGACAAGCGGCCCTCGCTCGCCGCGGTCCACGTCGCCAACGCGCCCGAGGGCACCGAGGCCGCATGGGCCCGCGAGGAAGCGGTCGCCCGCGGGGTCGAATTCACCCGCCGCCTCGTGACCGAGCCCGCCAACATCATCTACCCCGCCACCTTCGTCGCTGCCTGCGAGGAAGCCTTCGCGGGCACCGGGGTCGAGATCACGGTGCTGGGCGAACCCGAGATGGAGGCGCTCGGCATGGGCGCGCTGCTCGGCGTCGGCAAGGGTTCGGAGCGCGAATCCCGGCTGCTCGCGATCCGCTTGAACGGCGGCGCGGCGGGCGAGGCGCCCACGGTCTTCGTCGGCAAGGGCGTGACCTTCGACACCGGCGGCATCTCGCTGAAGCCCGGCCCCGGCATGGAAGACATGAAGTGGGACATGGGCGGCGCGGGCGCGGTCGCGGGCGCGATGCTCGCGCTGGCGGGCCGCAAGGCCAAGGCCAACGTCATCGGCGTCATGGGCCTCGTCGAGAACATGCCCGACGGCAAGGCCCAGCGCCCCGGCGACATCGTCACCACCATGAGCGGCCAGACGGTCGAGGTGCTCAACACCGATGCCGAAGGCCGGCTGGTGCTGTGCGACGCGCTCCACTGGGCGCAGGAGCAATATGCCCCCGCCCGGATCGTCGACCTCGCGACGCTGACCGGCGCGATGATCATCTCGCTCGGCAACGAGTATGGCGGGATGTTCGCCAATGACGACACGCTCGCCCAGCAGCTCGACGCCGCCGGCAAGGCGAGCGGCGACAAGCTGTGGCGGATGCCGCTCGGCCCCGCTTACGACAAGCTGATCGATTCGCCGGTCGCCGACATCAAGAACATCGGCCCGCGCGAGGCCGGTTCCATCACCGCGGCGCAGTTCCTCCAGCGCTTCGTCAAGGAAGGCACCCCCTGGGCGCACCTCGACATCGCGGGGATGGTCTGGTCGAACAAGCCCGGCCACACCTGGGACAAGGGTGCGACCGGCTACGGCGTGCGCCTGATCGACCAGTTCGTGCGGGATGTGGTCGAGGGTTGATGCCACGCATGAACGGCCTCGAGTAGCGAAGCGGTAGGCCGTTCATGCCAAAAATGCGGAAGAAAAGTGACCTGCCCACCAAGACCTGCCTCGCCTGCGGGCTGCCCTTCGCATGGCGCAAGAAGTGGGAGCGGGACTGGGACAATGTGAAGTATTGTTCCGATCGGTGCAGGCGGGGGAAGGCCCCCGTCCTCAAGTAGCGCAGCGGTAGGACGACCAAGACTCATGAAACTGGATTTCTGGCAGGTCACCGACGATCCGGTCGAGAAGGTCGTCACCCTCATCGCCCGGCGCGCGATCGGGCAGGGTGAGCGCGTGCTGGTCGTTTCGGCCGATGCCGGGCAGCGCGCCGCGATCGATGCCGCGCTGTGGCAGGCGGGGCCGGAAAGCTTCCTCGCCCACGGCGCCGCCGATGCGCCGGGAGCCGAGCGCCAGCCGATCCTGCTCGCTGCAGAGCCCGTCGCCGCCAACGGCGCGAGCCACCTGATCCTCGCCGACGGCACCTTCCGCGACTGCCCCGGCTTCGCCCGCGTCTTCCTGCTCTTCCCCCCCGACCTCGCACCCGAGGCGCGGCAGGCGTGGCGCGCGCAGGACGGGCGCGAGGGCATCGAGCGCGCCTATTTCGCGCAGGAAGACGGGCGCTGGGTCAAGAAGGGCTGAGGGCTTGCGCCCGGGCCGCCGATGGGGGATGCTCCCGCCCCAGTGACAGGGGGGACATGATCCATGCGCAAGACCGCCATCATCCTCGCAGGCGCCGCCGCGCTGGCGCTCGCCGCCTGCGGTTCGGAGACCTCGGGCGAGTTCACCACCGAGGACGGCCAGAACGCCGAATACACCATCGACAAGGACACCGGCGAGACCAGCATGACGGTCGAGGGGCCGGACGGCACCGCCACCATGCGCTCGGGCGCGGGGGTGCCGGTCAGCCTGCCGGACGGGTTCACCCTGTTCCCCGGATCGAAGATCGTCACCAACACCGTCGTCAACCAGCCCGGCGGGCAGGGCACGATGATCACCTTCGAGGCCGACGCTCCCGCCGAGGCGGTCGTCGCCCACTACCGCGACGCGGCCAAGGCGGCCGGGTTCGACATCCAGCTCGAGATGAACACCAACGGCACGCGCATGGTCGGCGGCGAGCGCAAGGCCGACGGCTCCTCGCTCTCGGTCACCGCGACCGACGGGAAGCCCACGACCGGACAGATCATCATCGGCAGCGAAAAGGGCGGCTGAACCGGCCTGCCAGCGCGCCCCGGCGCCGTTGATCGGCGCGGGTCCGCCGCACATCGGCAGGCCCGCCCGCACAGGCTTGCCATTTTGCAGCGCAGCATCTAGGGGCGCGGCCAAACTCTCCCCCAACAACAAAAGACGTTCACAGGAGCTTCCCATGGCGGTCACCCGTACCTTTTCGATCATCAAGCCCGATGCCACCCGCCGCAACCTGACCGGTGCGGTCACCAAGATGCTGGAAGACGCCGGCCTGCGCGTCGTCGCCTCCAAGCGCATCCACATGACCCGCGAACAGGCCGAGGGCTTCTACGCGGTCCACAAGGAGCGCCCCTTCTTCGGCGAGCTGGTCGAGTTCATGATGAGCGAGCCGGTGGTGGTGCAGGTGCTCGAGGGCGAGGACGCCGTCGCCAAGAACCGCGAAGTGATGGGCGCCACCAACCCCGCCGACGCCGCCCCGGGCACGATCCGCAAGGAACTGGCCCTCTCGATCGGCGAGAACACAGTCCACGGTTCGGACAGCGAAGAAAACGCCGCGATCGAGATCGCCTTCTTCTTCAAGGACGAAGAGATCGTCGGCTGACCCAATCCGTGCCGGCGGGGCGGGTCAGGCGTAGCCGACCCAGCCCCGCCAGCCGAAGCCGGCATAGAACAAGTTGACATCCCCGAAGCCCGCCTCGCGCAGCAGGGCTTCGTCCTCGGCGGGGTCGAGCACCGGCAGGCTTGTCGTGACCGCCCGCGCCTTCGCGGCCAGCTGCGCATCAACGCCCTGCACGAGCGCGAAGGCTTCATAGCGGTCGAGCCACGTCGTGCGATCGGGCTCGGCCTGCGGGAAGCTGCAATGCACCGCGACGAAGGGCGCGCCCGGTGCGAGCCTGCGGCGGACCGCGCGCAAGGTCTCGAGCCGCTCGCCGCTTTCCAGGAAGTGGAGCGTCAGCAGGCAGCATCCCGCGGCAAAGGGCCCGGCAGGCGCGTTTTCGATCAGGCCCTCGACGAAGCGCGCCCGCGCCGCCGCCTCCCCCATCACCTCGCGCGCCTGCGCCAGCATCGGTCCGGCGGGATCGACCGCGACGAAGCGCCAGCGCGGGAACAGCGCCGCGAAGGCCGCAAGTTCCAGCCCGCCGCCTGCGCCCAGCACCAGGACCTCGGCCTCGGGCCCGGCCCGCTCCGCCATCAGGATCGCGGTCATTGTCTGCATGTCGCCGAAGCCCGGCGTGAAGCGTGGCGGCCCCTCGGCATAGCGCGGGGCGGTGGCGGGATCGTTGAAGAAGTCGAGGAAGGCGTTCATCCCTCGATGATATAGAGTAACATCGATGCCGAGGAAGCGCGGTGAGGCAGGTCGACGCGCTCAGCGCGGCGAGGCGGCGAACCGCGCGAGCTGTTCGCGGTGCGCGTGGTGGTGCCCCGCTTCGCTCGCCGCCATCACGCGGCGCATCGCGCCGAGCGCCTCAGGGGTGAGGATGAGGCCCAGTTCGGCGTAGACGGAGGCGATGGCGGATTCCCAATCCTCGTTGAGCGCATCGAAGCTGGCCCGCGCGATCCGCCCGTCCCAGCCCCCCAGCTCCGCCGCTATGCGCGCCTCCCGCAGGGCGATCTTGTGGCGCCAGCGCGCCTCGATTCTCTCGAGGCAGCACGAATCCGACTGCATCGCCATCTGGTTCGCCGCAAGGCTGATCGCGCTTTTCAGCACCGCCTCGTGCTCGCGCTCCGCCAGCACCAGACGCGCGTCGGGGAACAGGGCGAGCAGGGTCGACAAGTCCTCGGCGAAGGCGGGGACCTTGAGGACGCGGGGACGCTCGGCAATGCCCCGGTGCGCGGCGTCGGTGGCGAGGATGCGCGCGAACTCGCGATAGACGGCGGCAGGATCGCGCGCCTCGCTCCAAGCGGAATAGGCGGGGATGTGCCACTGGCTCTCGTAGATCGAATGGTGGAGCGCGGCGGAGATCCACGCCAGCTCCTCCTCGACCGCCGCCGGCGCCATCGGGTGGATCGACTGCATCCACGGGTTGAGCGCGCCCAGCATGGCCAACTCCAACGCCGCCTTGACCCGGTTCATGCCCAGCGGCGCGGGGACGGGGTGATAGGCGTCGCAATAGCGGGTGTGCGAAAAGGCCGGGTCCGCCGCCAGCAGGGTGTGGATGCGGGTGGTGCCGCTCCGCATATGGCCGATGACGATGATCGGCGGGGCGAGCGGGGTTTCTAGCAATTCGGGCCGCTCCCGCCATAGCGCGCCGAAGGCGAGGCGGTTCTTCACCACCCGCGACAGCTGCCCCCAGGCCATCGCCCGCCCGAGCGGGTTGAGATCGGCGTCGGCCTCGATCGCGGCGATGAGCCGGACGAGCCGCTCGCGGAAATCGGCGACGTCCTCCCCGCTGCGCCCGCCGTGCTCGACATCCTCGGCCCTTGCGCCATAGGGCTTCGCGGCGAGCGCCCAGAGCGCCTCCGGATCGAGCACGGGCGGCGGTAGCCAGCCGCGCTCCCATGCCCGCCCCAGAAAGGCATTGGCCCGCTCGGCCAGCGGCCCGCGTGCCAGCAGGTGATCGCGGGTGGGCGGCATCAGAATTCCTCGGCCACGTCCATCAGCCGCGTCAGCCGCTTCGGCGCGACCGCGCGCCAGCTTCTTTGGAGCCACGCCTCGACATCGCCCCAGTCGAGATCGGGCCGGTCGAGCACGATCCCGACCCATCCCCTCGCGCCGTAGAAGGCGGGCTTGAAATAGGTCTCCGGCTGATCCTCGACGAGGGCGTGGAGCTCGTCCATGCCGCTGGCCTTGACCAGAAGGGCGATGCGCTCGTGGCCGTGGGGTCGGTCGGCGAAATAGGCGAAATACTTGCCCGACTTGCCCTCGCCGACGCGGAAGCCGGCCGAGCCGAAGCTTTCCTGCTCGCAGGTTTCGGGCAGGGCGAGGGCGCGGGCGCGGAGCTGATCGAGCAGCCAGGCCGGGTTGCGCCAGCGCGACACGTAGTCGGCCACCGCGCGCGGGTAGAGCTGGTGCTCGGCAAGCTTGACCCGTTCGGCGAGGCTGGCGGGGGTGTCGCCGGGCACGATCGGCACCGCGATCTGCGCCAGCACTTCGCCCGCGTCGAGCTCGGGGGTGACGAGGTGGACGCTGGTGCCCGCATGACTGTCGCCCGCCGCGATGGCGCGGGCGTGGGTGTCGAGCCCCTTGTAGAGCGGCAGCAGCGAGGGATGGATGTTGAGCATCCGGCCCTCCCACCGCTCGACGAAACCGTCCGAGAGGATGCGCATGTAGCCAGCCAGCACGATGTGGTCCGCGCCCGCTTTCAGCACCGCCGCCTCCATCGCAGCGTCATGTGCCTCGCGGGTCATGCCCTTGTGCGGCAGGGCGAAGGTGGCGATCCCCTCGGCGGCGGCAAGTTTCAGACCCGCCGCTTCGGGGTCGTTGGAGGCGACCAGCACCACCTCGTATGGGCAGGGGGCGATGCGGCTGGCATAGACCAGCGCCGCCATGTTGGTGCCGGCGCCGGAGATGAGGACGGCGATTCTGGCCTTGCCGGTCACAACCCGCCTCCGTTCGCCCCGAGCGAAGTCGAGAGGCCCGTCGCCATGTGTCTCGACTTCGCTCGACACGAACGGGAAGGGCGGAGTTCAGCCAAGATGCGTGGCGCTCCAGTCGCTCTTGGCGGACCAGGTCTCGATCGAGCCGCGCACCGTGCAACCCTTCTCCCCCGCCTCGATCCGGCCGACCGGGAAGACGGTCTCGCCCGCCGCCTCGAGCCGGGCCGTGACTTCGGCGACCTTCGCTTCGCTGACCGCCAGCACCATGCCGACGCCGCAGTTGAAAGTGCGCGCCATCTCCTCGGGCTCGATGTTCCCCTGCGCCTGGAGGAAGGCCATCAGGCGGGGCTGGGGCCAGAGGTCGGCATCGACATGGGCGTGCGCGCCTTGCGGCAGGATGCGCGGGATGTTCTCGAGCAGGCCGCCGCCGGTTATGTGGGCGAGGGCGTTGATGGATCCAGCGCGGATCAGCGGCAGCAGGCTCGCGACATAGATGCGGGTCGGCGCGATCAGGGTGTCGATCAGCAATTGCTCCTGATCGAAGAGGGCCGGGCGGTTCAGCTTCCAGCCCTTGTCTGCCGCGAGCCTGCGCACCAGCGAATAGCCGTTGGAATGGACACCCGAAGACGCAAGGCCCAGCAGCACGTCGCCCGGCGCAACCTTGTCGCCCGTCAACTGCTCGCCGCGCTCGACCGCGCCGACGCAGAAGCCGGCGAGGTCGTAGTCGCCGGGCGCATACATCCCCGGCATCTCCGCCGTCTCGCCGCCGATCAGCGCGCAGCCTGCGATCTTGCAGCCCTCCGCAATCCCCGCGATCACCCGCTCGGCGACTCCGTTCTCGAGCTTGCCGGTGGCGAAATAGTCAAGGAAGAACAGCGGCTCGGCACCCTGCACGATGAGGTCGTTGACGCACATCGCGACCAGATCGATCCCGACGGTGTCGTGCCGGTCATGCTCGATCGCGAGCTTGAGCTTGGTGCCCACGCCATCGTTGGCCGCGACTAGCAGCGGATCGGAATATCCTGCCGCCTTGGGGTCGAAGAACCCGCCGAACCCGCCGAGCTCGCTCGTCGCGCCCGGGCGCGCGGTGGCCTTCGCCAAAGGCGCGATGGCCTTGACCAGCGCATTGCCCGCCGCGATCGAAACGCCCGCGTCGGCATAGGTGTAGCCCGTGCCTTGCGGCGTGCTCTCGTCGTTTGTCCCCGAGGTCATGCGCAGTCCCTTAGCCTTTCGCGCTTGGAATTCCACTCGCCATTGGGCAAAGGACAAGCGATTTTCCCCATGAGCGCGACGCTTTCCCCTCCCGGCCCCGCTGCCGCCTCCTCCCGACCGCTTCGCCGCTGGGTGAGTGGTGCCGCGCTGGCGCTGGGCCTGCTCGGGGGCGGCTATGCCCTGCTGGCGCAGGTCGCGGGCGAGCGCGGGATTGCACCGACCGCCGCCAGCGCCGACATCGAGGTGAAGGGCATCAGCGTCGACGTGCAGGGCAAGACCGCCGAGGAAGCCCGCGCCAACGGCTGGCGCGAGGCGCAGCGCCAGGCCTGGGCGAAGCTCAACGGCCCCAAGCTCTCCGACAGCCAGCTCGACGGGCTGGTTTCCGCCATCGTGATCGAGCGCGAGCGGCTCGGCCCCCGCCGCTATATCGCGACGCTCGGCGTGGTGTTCGACCGCCAGCGCGCGAGCGGCTATCTCGGCGGGGCGCAGCAGGCGACGCGCTCGGCCCCGTTGCTGGTGATTCCGGTGCAGGAGAGCGGCGGCGCCTACATCACCTTCGAACAGCGCAACCCCTGGCAGCGCGCCTGGGCCGAGTTCAACCCGGGCACCAGCCGCATCGACTACGTGCGCCTGTCGGGCGCGGGGGGCGATTCGCTGCTGGTCAATTTCGGGCAAACCGGCCGCCGCAGCCGCGCCTGGTGGCGCTCGACGCTCGACCAGTACGGCGCGACCGACGTCGTGATGGCCTTCGCCCGGCTCGACCACCAGTTCCCGGGCGGGCCGGTCACCGGTACCTTCACCGCGCGCTACGGCCCCGACAGCCGGCCGCTGGGCAGCTTCACCCTCAAGGCCGACAACCCCGACGCACTGCCGGCCATGCTCGCGCAGGCGGTCGAGCGGATGGACCAGATCTTCACCGGCGCGCTGGCCTCGGGCAAGCTGCGGCCCGACCCGACGCTGCGCCTCGGCGGCGTGGGCGAGATCGATCCGGCGATCCAGCGGCTGATCGAGATCGGCCGCGCCGCGCAGGCGCGCCGTGCCGCCGAGGCGGCGCTGGCGGGCGCCGGCGTGCCGCGGATCGAGGCCGCCCCCGTCACCGGGATCGAGCCCGGCGAAATGCAGGTGCGCAACATCGTCGTCCAGTTCGCCACCCCCGATGCCGCCGCCTTCGATGCCGCGCTGGGCGCGGTGCGCGGCACCGGAGGCGTGCGCGGCGTGGGCGTGACCAGCACCGCGATCGGCGGCACCTCGGTGATGAGCGTGAGCTTCGCCGGATCGCTCGAGGAACTCGCCGCCGCGCTCGAGGCGCGCGGGTTCAGCGTGCGGCGCGGGGCGAACGCGCTCGCTATCAGCCGCTAGGGCCTGACCCGTCATGGGCGAGCCGTCCCAGATTGCCCTTCCGCTTTCCGTGCCCGGGGCGACGCAGCGGATCGTGGTTGGCGCTGCCAACGCGGCGGTGATCGACGCCTTGCAGCATCCCGCCAGCTGGCCCTTCCACGTCGCCGTCCTCACCGGCCCGCCCCGCTCGGGCAAGAGCCTGCTCGGGCGCTGGGCGAAGGGGCTCCACGCCGACGCCGGGCTCGAGGTGATCGACGATGCCGAGACGCTCGAGGAAGCCGAGCTGTTCCACCGCTGGAACGCGGTCCAGCAGGGCGGCACGCGAGAGGGCGGGGCGCTGCTGCTGATCGCCAATGCCGACGCAGCGGACGGCCCCGGCTGGCGGATCAAGCTGCCGGACCTCGCCTCGCGCATCGGCGGCTCGCTCCAGCTCGCGATCCAGCCCCCCGACGACGCGATGGCGGGCGAGCTGATCCTCGCGCACGCCGAGGCGCGCGGCCTCTCCCTGCCGGCGGGCGCGGCGGACTATCTGGTACCCCGCACCACCCGCAGCTTCGCCGCGATCGAGGCGCTGGTGGCGGCGATCGACCGGATCTCCCTTGAACGCCAGACGCCCGCCACCATGTCTGTCTGGCGCGCTGCGCTCGAGGCCCTGCACGGCCCCGAACAGCAGCGGCTCCTGTAGGTCAGCGCTCGCCGATTGCATCGGCGGCGCTTTGGTGGGAAAAGCGAGGGGCGATGTTCGAGCAACTGGTCAGCTATCTGGACTCGGTCCGCGCCCGCGATCCCGCGCCGCGCTCGCGCTGGGAGATTCTGCTCTACCCGGGCGTGTGGGCCTTGGGCTTCCACCGCATCGCCCACTGGCTGTTCGAGGCGCGGCTCTATTTCCTCGCGCGGCTGGTGAACCATGTCTCGCGCCTCCTGACCGCGATCGACATCCACCCGGGCGCCACCATCGGGAAGAACTTCTTCATCGACCACGGCTTCACCGTGATCGGCGAGACGGCGGAGATCGGCGACAACGTGACGATCTACCAATGCGTCACGCTGGGCGGCACCAACCCCGCCAACGGCAAGGGCGGCAAGCGTCACCCGACCTTGCAGGACAATGTCATCATCGGTTCGGGCGCGCAGATCATCGGGCCGATCGTGGTCGGCGAGCGGGCCCGCGTGGGCGCCAATGCGGTCGTCACCGACGATGTGCCCGCCGGCGCAACGATGGTCGGGATCAAGGCGCGTTCGACCCTGGTCCCGGCGGAGCAATGGATGCGCGAATTCGTGCCCTACGGCACGCCCTGCGACGATCCGCCCTGCGACGAGGAAGGCCGCCCGCGCCGCGACTGCATCGAGAAGCTCGAGAGCGAGATCGCCCAGATGCGCGAGGAGATGGCGGCGATGAAGACCCTGCTCGCCGAACGCGAGGCTCCGCCGCCGCCGCTCCAGCCGGTGCGGGCGCGCAAGAGCGGAACCAAGGACTGAGCGCAGGGATGGCTGCACCGCAAACGCCGGGGATGCCCGGACAGGTGGTTCCCTTCCCCGGTCGGGGCGCGGACCAGGTCGGCTTCGAACGGCCCGAGCTGATGCGCATCCTCGACCTCTACGGACGGATGGTCGCGGCCGGCGAATGGCGCGACTACGCGATGGACTTCACCCGCCACGCCGCCACCTTCGCCGCCTTCCGCCGCGCCGCCGAACGCCCGCAGGCGCGGGTGGAAAAGCGGCCTGCGTTGCGTGGCAAGCAGGGCATGTGGACCTTGTTCGGCGAGCACGGTCAGGTGCTCAAACGCGGGCACGATCTGGCGAACGTCCTCGCGCCCGTCGAGCGACGGCTGCTGAAGGCGGTGGAGGAGTAGGCGCTGCGAGGTGCGCCCGAGCGGCGAGAATGGCAGCTTTCGGGCTTCTTGACTGCCTTCTTCGATGGCTGAAACTGGGTGGGAAGGCGAATGACGGCTTTTCGTGTCACCCTGAGCGGATCAGATAACGCGGCATCGGCGCATTAAAAAGGCATCCTTCAGGCCTGCCTCCACAATGCGGTCGCCGAGACGGGCGCTGAAGAAGAGAGAACCTTGCAAGAGCGGATCGACCCATTGATCCGGACCCGCCAGTGCATCTCTGGTGACGGCCACCGCATCGTCGGCCAGCAGGCGTGAACCATCAAGATCCCACACAACGTCCATTGAGCTTAACTTGATCTTCGCTGTAGTTGCATCCAGCACCACGGCAGTCTTCTTGTTGCCGATCACCCAGCTCGAATAGCTTTTGGCGTATCTCGTCTTCTGATCCGATTGAAAAATGCCTTCGTTCAACGGCAGCACTTCGCCCTCGCCAAGGTCGAGCCCATCGAAAACGAAAGTGACGTCGTCGGCGACAAGCAGCGCATAGCCGATGTTGAAAACAGGAGGCAGCTTCTCGATCGGTGGGTCGTCAGCATTGGCCCAAATCTTGTGGGGGCGCAGTTCTCTCGCAATCGGCTTGCCGTTCTTGTTCGCAAACAGCAGCGAGCCTTCGTCTGTCTTGCCGTCATGGAAGAGATCGATGTCCCAGCCACGGTTGAGCGTCGCGTTATCGAACAGCGAGCTGACCCAGACGTATTCGGCCATTCTTCCTCAATCCCACGGTCTATAAGCCGATCCGGCGCGGAATGCAGCGCTCGATTGCCTACGCCGCTGCGAAATCAACGCTCGCTTGTTTCGCCAAGATCTTCGGTGAAGGCAACCGGAAGCGGCGGCTATGGGTCGGTTTCAGAACGTCAGCTTTTGGCTGACGATGAGCGAATACCGCCATTTCCTACATCTATGCCCACCTCTACAATCCGCCCGGCTCTTTCCCATCGTTGTGCCCGGTCTACGAGGCCGTTGGATCGCCCGGGGCGCGAAACAAGGCCCCGCTTCCCTGTCCGTCCGCTTTGCGAAAGCGGGTGCAGACAGTTGAAAAGGTTGAAATATTCGTGACCAAGCAAAGCGGACAGGGTGTCCGCTTTGTCCGCTTCAAAGCAAAGGCCCGACCCCTCGCGGGGACGGGCCTCTATTTGTCCGTTGGGAAATGCCGGATCAGCCGCGGGCGCTCGACGGGCCGGTGCCGGTCACCTTCTGCATCGCCTTCAGGATGTTGGCCGACTGCTCGCTGCCCGATTGCGGGGCGATCAGGTTGGTGAAGGAATTGATCTCCTCCCAGCGCGCGGCGAAACCTTCGAGGGTGCGCTCGCCTTCCGGCAGCCACACGGCCTCGTTCATCACCGTCCACGAGGAGTGGTAGCCGCCCGCACCCGCGCCGACGATGGCGTTGGTCGGCGCGTCCTCGGAGACGAGGTAGAGCGCGGCCGGGACCACGTTCTCGGGCGCGAAGAGCTTGAAGGCTTCCTCGGGGAAGAGGTCCTCGGTCATGCGGGTGCCCGCGACCGGCGAGAGCGTGTTGACGCGCACGTTGTACTTCGCGCCTTCGAGCGCCAGCGTCTTGGTGAGGCCGGCAAGGCCGAGCTTGGCCGCGCCGTAGTTGGCCTGGCCGAAATTGCCGAACAGGCCGGTCGAGGAGGCGGTCATCAGGATGCGGCCATAGCCCTGCTCGCGCATGGTTTCCCAAGCGGCCTTGGTGGCGAAGGCCGAGCCGGTGAGGTGGACCTTGACGACGAATTCGAAGTCGGCCGGCTCCATCTTGGCGAAGGTCTTGTCGCGCAGCACGCCCGCGTTGTTGATGAGGACATGGACGCCGCCCCACTTCTGCTTGGCGTCGGCGATCATCTTTTCCATCTGCTCGAATTCGGTGACGGAAGCGCCGTTGGCGATGGCTTCGCCGCCCATCGCCTCGATCTCGGCGACAACCTGCGCCGCGGCGTCCGAGGTGCCGGTGCCGTCGCGCGAACCGCCGAGGTCGTTGACCACGACCTTCGCGCCGCGCCGCGCGAGTTCGAGCGCATAGGCCTTGCCGAGCCCGCCGCCCGCGCCGGTGACGATGGCGACCTTGTCCTTGAAGCTGATGCTCATGGGTGTTCTCTCCTGTTGTGCGAGAGGGCGTGCTTTACGCCCGCGTAAACCGAATTGCGGGGCGCTGCGTGGCACTTTCGCGCGCGCCTTGCAACAACCGAACTGACAGGTGCGCGTGCCGTAGGGTCAGGCAGTGGTCCGCAGGCCCGCGAGGGCAGGAATCAGCCCCTCGAACGAATCGATCACCGCGTCCGCGCCCAGATCGTGCGGGGGCCGGTCGCAGTAGCCATAGGCCGCCGCGATCACCGGCACGCCCGCCGCCTTGGCCGCGCGCACGTCATAGGTGGAATCGCCGAGGAACGCGAAGCTTCCGCCGCCCGTTACCTCGCGCGCCTTGAGAACCGGGGCGGGGTGGGGCTTGGCGAGGAACTGGCCGTCCTCGCCCTTGCCGAGCGAATCCCCGCCGATCACCGCCTCGAAGGCCTCGATCAGATCGAGTGCGGTGAGCACGTTGCGGGCGAAGGCCTCGAACTTGTTGGTGACCACCGCCATGCGGATGCCGCGCGCGGCGAGATCGGCCAGAACCTCGCGCACCCCGGGATAGGGCACGGTGTGGACCGCGTTGTTTTCCTCGTAGAAGGCCAGCATCGCCTTGTAGAGCCGCCGGAATTCGTCCTCGGGAAGGCCCCCCTGCGCCTCGACGGCGCGGGCGAGCATGATCTTGGCCCCGCCGCCGATCAGGTCCTTGCTGGTCTCGACCGACACCCCATCGAACCCGCCCAGCACCAGCGCATGGTTCACCGCCGCGCCGAGATCGCGGAAGGTATCGAGCAGGGTGCCGTCGAGGTCGAAGCCGATGGCGTCGAAAGGGATGTCGTGCATGAGGCGCGCGGTGGCCCAACCTACATCAAACCGCAAGCATTTGCTGGCAGGCGCGGCTTTGCTTACAGGGGCTTTCATGACCACGACCACACATCCTTTCGCCGCCATCATCCTCGCCGCCGGCAAGGGCACCCGCATGAAGAGCGACACGCACAAGGTGCTCCACACAATCGCGGGCCGGGCGATGCTCGAACACCTGATGGCGAGCGTCGCCGAACTGGGGCCGGAGCGTCTCGCGGTGGTCGTGGGTGCGGGGCGCGAGCAGATCGAGAAGGCGGTGGGCGAGCGGGCGGTGACCTGCCTGCAGGAGCCGCAGCTCGGCACCGGACACGCCGTGCAGCAGGCCGAGGGCGCGCTGGCGGGCTTCGATGGCGACGTGCTGGTGCTCTATGGCGATGTGCCCTTCGTGCAGGCGGAGACGATGCGCGCCATGCTCGAGCGGCTGCATGGGCCCGACAGCCCCGCGGCGGTGGTGCTCGGCTTCGAGCCCGACGATCCGCTCGCCTATGGCCGGGTGATCGCCGACGATGCCGGCACGATCCTCAAGATGGTCGAATACAAGGACGCCGACGAGGGCGAGCGGGCCTGCCGGCTGTGCAATTCCGGGCTTCTCGCCGCGCGCGCGGCGGACCTGTTCGGCCTGCTGGCGCGGGTCGGCAACGACAATGCGCAGGGCGAATACTACCTGCCCGACATCGTCAACATCGCGATCGCCGACGGACGCGCCTGCGCGGTGATCGTCGCGGCCAGCGCCGACGAGGTGGCCGGCATCAATTCCCGCGCCGAACTCGCCGCCGCCGAGGCGCGCTGGCAGGCGGTGCGGCGCCTTCAGGCGATGGACGAAGGCGCGACCCTGATCGCGCCCGACACCGTGTTCTTCGCCTTCGACACCGTGCTGGGCCGCGACGTCACCATCGAGCCGAACGTCTTCTTCGGCCCCGGTGTGACGGTCGCCGACAATGTCCTGATCCGCGCCAACTCCCACATCGAGGGCGCGCGCCTCGCCAGCGGGGTCAAGGTCGGTCCGTTCGCCCGCCTGCGCCCGGGCACGGTGATGGAGGAAGGCAGCTTCGTCGGCAATTTCGTCGAGGTGAAGAACGCGGTGATGCACGAAGGCGCCAAGGCGAGCCACCTCACCTATCTCGGCGATGCCACCATCGGTGCTAACGCCAACATCGGGGCGGGCACCATCACCTGCAACTACGACGGCTATTTCAAGTATCGCACCGTGATCGGCGAGCGGGCCTTCATCGGCTCCAACTCGGCGCTGGTCGCCCCCGTTACCATCGGCGCTGATGCGATCGTCGCTGCGGGCAGTACCGTCAGCCGCGATGTGGCTCCGGGGGAACTGCGCATGGTGCGCGCCGAGCAGCTGATGAAGCCGGGCTGGGCGGACCGCTTCCACGACACGATGAAGAAGAAGAAGGCGGCGGAGAAGAAGTGAGCGAGGACGCCGAAACCCTCACCTGCTGGCTGTGCGATCGTCCGTTGGGGGAGATCGTGCAGTGGCATCATCCCGTGCCCAAGTCGAAGAAGGGCAAGGTGAAGGTGCCGGTCCACCCGATCTGCCACAAGACGATCCACGCCAACTTCACCAACAACGAACTGGCCCGGATCGGCGCCGACGCGGAGGTGATCCGCGCCAATGCCGCCATCGCGAAGTTCGTCGCCTGGATCGCGAACAAGCCCGCCGATTTCGACGCGCCGACGCGCTAGGGCAGGGGAGGGTCAGGCGTCCTGCCCGACCCGCGCCTGCTGGTCGCCGCCGCCGGCGAGGTATTCCGCTTCCCACTGCTCGAACTCGCTCCGGCTCAGCAGGTAGCGTTCGCGCGCCTCGTGGAAGCTGATCGCACGTTCGCGCACCGCGCGCACGACCTCGTCCTTCCTGGCCTTGGACCAGTGGACGCGGTGGTTGCGGGGCAGGGCATAGTAGCTCTTGATCGCGTCGGCGATCGAGATATTCCGGTCATAGGCCATCGGTGATGCTCCTCGTCGCTTGCTCATCGCCCCCGATGGGCCGAGTGTTGACGGGGAGGGCTAACCGGACCTTTCCGGACAGGGTTAAGAGAGCGTTGATGAAACGCGCCGTGCTTTTCGCGCGACGAACCGAGGCGGCTGTGTCGGCTTGTTTTACAGGCAGTTGCGTTGCCTTCCGCACCTAACGCGAAGGGGCGGCTCCCCGCAGGAAGCCGCCCCTCGTGAAGGTGACGATGCGCCGCCGTTTACTTCGCGGGGCGCGGGTCCATCAGCCGCTTCATTAGGTAGATGAACTGCAGCGCCTGCAGCTTGGCGCGCTGGTCGTTGTCGACCCCGCCCGAATGGCCGCCGGTGGTGTCCTCGAAGTAGTAATAGGGCTGGCCCAGCTCCTTCAGCCGCGCCGCGCCCTTGCGGGCGTGGGCGGGGTGGGTGCGGTCGTCGGCGGTCGAGGCCCAGAGGAAGGGCTCGGGGTAGTCGACCCCGGCGACGATCTTCTGGTATGGCGAATAGCCCTCGATCCACTTGCGCTGCTCGGGGATGCGAGGATCGCCGTATTCGCCGATCCACGAGGCCCCGCGCCCGATCACGTGATAGCGCAGCATGTCGAAGAGCGGGATCTGCACGATCGCCGCGCCGAACAGGTCGGGCCGCTGGGTGAAGGCGGTGCCGACCAGCAGACCGCCCTGCGAGCCGCCCTGGATGCCGAGATGCTGCGGCTTGGTGAAGCCGCGCTTCACCAGGTCCTCGGCCACGGCGAGGAAATCGTCCCAGGTGCGCTGCTTGTTCTCGCGGATCGCGGTCTGGTGCCACATCGGGCCGAACTCGCCGCCGCCGCGCATGTTGGCGAGCACATAGGCGCCGCCCTTCTCGACCCACAGCTTGCCGGTCGAGCCGAGATAGGCCGGCAGGCGCGGCACCTGGAAGCCGCCATAGCCGGTCAGCAGCGTGGCGGTGGAGCCGTCGGTCTTCATCCCCTTGGGCTTGACGATGAAGTAGGGGATCTTCGTCCCGTCCTTGCTCACGGCTTCGTATTGCTCGACCGTGGCGCCCGCCGGATCGAAATAGGACGGGCTGGTCTTGAGCACCGCCGGCGGGGCGCTGCCGTCAGTGTAGTAGAGCGTGGTCGGCTCGAGGAAGCCCGACACGGTGTACATGATCTGGTCGGTCTCGTCCGAAGCGGCCGCGATGCCGAGCGTCGCGTTGTCCGGCAGCGGCACCTCGCGGCTGCGCCATGCGCCGTCGTCGAAGTTGAACTCGAGCACCTTGCCCACGACATTGTCGAGCAGGGTCACATAGAGCGCATTGGCCGTTACCGCACCGCCCTGCTTGGTCTGGCGTTCGCCCGGCGCCCAGACGAGGGTCTTCTTCGCGCCGTTGGGATCGGCCTTCCACTCCTCGAGGTTGACCGCGATGAGGCTGTCGGCGCGGAAGGTCTGGCCCTGCGTGGTCCAGTCCTCGTCGATCGAGATCAGCACGTGATCATCGACGATGCCGTAGAGCCCGGCCTTCTTCGGGATGTCGAGCTGGAGCCATGCCCCGTCCTTCCAGACGTAGTTGAGGCTCTCGTGGAAGCTGATGCCGCGGAAGGCGGTGCGGGCGTGGATCGTCCCGCTGTTGTCGCGCAGCAGGGTCGCGCCAGCCCAGACGTCGCTCGGCTCTCCGCGGAAGATCTCCTCCGCTTCGGCGAGCGGCGTGCCGCGCTTCCAGACGCGGCTGGTGAAAGGATAGGCGCTTTCGGTGAGGGTGCCCTCGCCGAAGCCGCGGCCTACGAGCAGCGTGTCCGCGTCGATCCACTGGATGCCGCCCTGGCTCTTCTGGTCGAGCACGAAGCCGCCTTCTACGAAGGACTTCGTGGTCATGTCGAACTCGCGCATGATGGTGGCGTCCTCGCCGCCGTCCGACAGCGCGATCATGCACTTGGTCATCGCTGGCGGCAGGCAGGTCGAGCCCTGGTAGACCCACTCCTTGCCCTCGGCCTTGGCGAGCGCGTCGATATCGAGCACCACTTCCCATTCCGGCTTGTCGGTGCGGTAGCTTTCCAGCGTCGTGCGGCGCAGCACGCCCTTGGGGTTCGCCTTGTCCTGCCAGAGATTATACAGGCCATCGGGGCGGAAGCTGACGAAGGGGATGCGGTCGTTGCTGTCGAAGATCGCCAGCGCCTCGGCCTTGAGCTGGGCGAAGCGCGGATCGGCCTCGAAGGCGGCGAGGGTGCGCGCGTTCTCTTTGGCGACCCAGTCGAGCGCCTCGGGGCTGCGGGCTTCCTCGAGCCAGATGTAGGGATCCTGTTCGGGGCCGGGGACGCCGTCCTGCGCGACGGCAATGCTGGAAGTGGTCATGGCCAAGGCAATGGCCAGCCTCGATACGAGTTTCAAGTGAGACTCTCCCTTCTCGGATGCATCCGCGGCGGTGCGGGTGCGAATGATGCGGGGAAAGGTGGCCGGAGATCGCGCGCAATGCAAGGCCGGGCGGTTCGCTACTCCCGAAGGACGAAGGCCCGGATCGTGCGCTTGTGGAATTCCTCCTGCGCCAGCGGCCGGTAGCCCTCGGCGATCGCCGCGCGCACCTGCCCGAGCGCCGCGGGGTTCTGCGGCGTCAGCGCGGTGTCGGCGATCACGATCACCGGCGGTCGGGCGGCGAGGATGCGGGCGACCTCGTCCTCCTGCCGAACGCCGAGGGCATCGCGTTCGAGCGCGTTGTTGAGATGGTCGGGGTAGATGAAGCGGGTCGGCAGGCAGCTTCCCGAGAGGCGGTAGAGCGCGGTCGGGCCATCGAAGACGAGGAGGCAGCGGTCCTCGCGATCGACATGGGGCGCGATCGCGGCGGCCATGCGCTCGGCGGCGGCGCGGCTGCCTTGCGCGAGGCCATACTGCGAGGGCAGCAGGGCGAGGATCAGCGCGGCGGGGGCCATGATCAGCGGATTGGCGGCGGCGGGGTCCCTGCGGGCGAACAGCGGCAGGGCGAGCAGCACGCAAGGCGGGATCAGCGCGGCGAGGTAATAGCCGTAGACGGTCGAGGGCATGAACACCGTGGCGAGCGCCGCAGCCAGCCACAGGCCGAGGAAGGCGTAGGTCTGCCGCTCGTGCGCGGGTCGTCTGCGGGCGGCATTGAGCCCCAGCAGCGCCACGCCCAGCAGCGGCAGCAGCAGCATCATGATCTGGCCATGCAGTCGCCCCGCGCCCGAGGGCAGGCGGTCGAAGAAGGACAGGAAATTGGCGAAGACGAAGGCCTCCCCATGCCCCGCCAGCGCATAGCCTGCGCCGACAAGGACGGTCGGCAGCAGCCCGAGCAGGCCGAACAGAGCAGCCTGACCTGCAAGCCCCGGCAGCCCCGCGCCGCGGCGATATTCGCCCCACAGCGCCCACAGGCCGAAGAACAGGCATTGCGGCAGGACGGTGTATTTGACCTGCAGCGCCGCCCCGCCGATCAGCATCGCCGCCATCGCCCGCAGGCGCGCGCGCGGATGGTCGGGCTCGCGCACAAGCATCGCCATTGCCAGCATCATCGGGATGAAGAACACCTCCGAGTTCGCCGAATGGGCGCCATAGAGCGCCGCCAGCACGACATAAAGCAGCCCCGCGCCCGCCGCGGTCCAGCGCGCCGCCAGTGGGCGCGCGAGCACGAAGATCATCACCGCACCCGCCAGCGTGAACACCGCAGCCAACGCCTGATAGGCGACCGGTCCCGGCCCGCCCAGCGCATGGGCCAGAGCGAAGAGCGCGAACAGGCCCCAGGGCTTGCGGTCCCACAGGTCGACGAAGGGCACCTTGCCCTCGAGCATCCCGCTGCCGATCAGGGAATAGAGCTGCTCGTCGATGTCGGCATTGGGATCGCCGAACCACACCCCGCGCACGATCAGGGTGAAGACTGCGAGCACGCCCACGACCTTGAGGTCGGCACGGGTCAGCGCGGACGGCCGCTTGTGGTCGGGCGGTGCGAACATGACCGCAGCCTGTGCCACGGGCATGGTTAATTTTCGGCTTGGCCCGACGAAAAAGGGCGGACCTCGCGGCCCGCCCCTTTTCGCTCATCCGGGAGCGAAGGGCTCAGCCCTCGACGTGCTCGGCAAGGACGGTGAGGCCCTTCTCGTTCACCTCGGCAAAGCCGCCGCGCACCTGGATCACCTCCGGCGCCGCGCCAGCGGCGCGGAAGACCTGCACCGCGCCGTCGCGGATCGTGCTCATGAAGGGCGCGTGGCCCTCGAGCACGCCGAATTCGCCCTCGGTGCCGGGGACGACCACCATGTGGACCTCCTCGGAGCGGACGAGCTTGGCAGGGGTGACGAGTTCGAAGTGGAGGGGCATTGTCTCTTCCTAACCGCCCTCCCGCTTGCGGGAGGGGCTGGGGGTGGGAATGGGCCGGTGGAGGCCCACCCCGCTGCGACTAGCCAGCAAGCTGGCAAGTCTCGCTCCCCTCCCGCAAGCGGGAGGGGGAAGCGCCTTACGCCTCTTCGGCCAGCTTCTTGGCCTTCTCGACCGCCTGATCGATGCCGCCGACCATGTAGAAGGCGCTTTCGGGCAGGTGGTCATATTCGCCGTCCACGACCGCCTTGAAGCTCTTCACGGTGTCCTCGAGCTGCACGAACACGCCCGGAATGTTGGTGAAGACTTCCGCGACGTGGAAGGGCTGCGAAAGGAACTTCTGGATCTTGCGCGCGCGGGCGACGGTCAGCTTGTCCTCTTCCGACAGCTCGTCCATCCCGAGAATGGCGATGATGTCCTGAAGCGACTTGTACTTCTGCAGGATCGCCTGGACGCGGCGGGCGGTGTCGTAGTGCTCCTGGCCGACGACGCGCGGTTCGAGAACGCGCGAGGTCGAGTCGAGCGGGTCGACCGCCGGGTAGATGCCGAGTTCCGAAATGGCGCGCGACAGCGTGGTGGTCGCGTCAAGGTGCGCGAAGGAGGTCGCGGGCGCGGGGTCGGTAAGGTCGTCCGCGGGGACGTAGATCGCCTGGACCGAGGTGATCGAACCCTTGGTGGTCGAGGTGATGCGCTCCTGCAGCTTGCCCATGTCGGTCGCCAGCGTCGGCTGGTAGCCCACCGCCGAGGGGATGCGGCCGAGCAGCGCCGACACTTCCGAACCCGCCTGGGTGAAGCGGAAAATGTTGTCGACGAAGAACAGCACGTCCTGGCCTTCGACGTCGCGGAAGTACTCCGCCATGGTCAGGCCCGACAGCGCGACGCGCGCGCGGGCGCCCGGGGGCTCGTTCATCTGGCCGAAGACGAGCGCCACCTTGGAGCCTTCCGAGGTCGCATTGCCCTCGGCGTCCTTGGCGATAACGCCGGCGTCGAGGAATTCGTGGTAGAGGTCGTTGCCTTCGCGGGTGCGCTCACCCACGCCCGCGAACACCGACACGCCGCCGTGGCCCTTGGCGATGTTGTTGATGAGTTCCTGGATCAGCACGGTCTTGCCGACGCCCGCGCCGCCGAACAGGCCGATCTTGCCGCCCTTGGCGTAGGGGGCGAGGAGGTCGATCACCTTGATGCCGGTGACGAGGATCGCCGCTTCGGTCGACTGGTCGATGAAGGCGGGGGCCTCGGCGTGGATCGGGGCGGTCTGCTCGGCGCCGATGGGGCCGCGCTCGTCGATCGCCTCGCCGACGACGTTCATGATGCGGCCCAGAACCTTCGGGCCAACGGGAACGCTGATCTGCGCGCCGGTGTTGATGACTTCGCTGCCGCGGGTCAGGCCCTCGGTCGCGTCCATCGCGATGGTGCGCACGGTGTTCTCGCCGAGGTGCTGGGCGACTTCGAGCACCAGCGTCTTGTCGCCGTTGCGGGTTTCGAGCGCGGTGAGGATCGGCGGCAGCTCGCCTTCGAACTGCACGTCGACGACGGCGCCGATGACTTGGCTGATCGTGCCGTTGGTGGTCTGGTTGAGAGCGGCGGTGGCCATGATGACGTTCCTTGAGGACTTGGTGTCAGTGTTGATCGGTTGTTCTAGACGGGGCGAACGGTGAGCGTGACCTGATGGCCATCCGCATTTCCGTTCCAGTAGATTGCGTGCGAAACCTTCTCGATGATCCAGTCGGCGCTGTTGCCTTCAAGCATGTCAATCCGGTCGCCGACGCTGAACGCCATGAACGGCGTCTCGCGGGTCTTCTGATAGACCAACCCTTGCGGCTCCTGCCAGACGACAAGCTTGTATTCGGCCAACATCAGAGCGCCTCCGCGCCCGCGATGATTTCGATCAGTTCGGTGGTGATCGCCGCCTGGCGGCTGCGGTTGTACTGGATGGTGAGCTTCTGGATCAGCTCGCCCGCGTTCCGTGTGGCGTTGTCCATCGCGGTCATCGAGGCGCCCTGTTCCGAGGCCTCGCGCTCGAGCAGCGCGCCGAACAGCTGGGTGCGCACGTAGCGCGGCAGCAGTTCCTCGAGGATTTCCTCCTCGCCCGGCTCGTACTCGACCACGGCGTCCGCAGCGACCGCCTCGGCGGGAGCGGGGACGGGGATCAGCTGGGTGACGGTCGGCTCCTGCGCCAGCGCCGACTTGAAGGTCGGGAAGATCAGGTGCGCGACATCGAAGGCGCCGGCGTCGAACAGCGCGATCAGCTCGTTGGCGATGGCCTCCGCTTCATCGAAGCCCGGGGTCTTGACCGTGCTGGTGTCGAAGCCCTTGTCGACGAGCTTGGGGAAGTCGCGGCGCAGCGGGGCGCGGCCCTTCTTGCCGACGAGGTAGAATTCCACCGACTTGCCCGCCGCCTGCAGCTCGCGCGCCTTGGCCTTGGCGGCCTTGACGAGGTTCGAGTTGAGACCGCCGCACAGGCCCTTGTCGGTGTTGACCACCACGAGGAGGTTGCGCTGATCCGAGCCGGTGCCCGCCAGCAGCCGGGGCGCGGCGGAACCCGACACCTTGCTCGCCAGCGACGCCATCACCGCGCTGAGACGCGTGGCATAGGGCCGCCCGGCCTCGGCCGCAGCCTGGGCACGGCGCAGCTTGGCCGCCGCAACCATCTGCTTGGCCTTGGTGATCTTCTGGGTCGACTTGACCGAGTTGATCCGGCCCTTGAGTTCCTTGAGTGAGGGCACGTCAGGGCGTCCTTAAGCGAACTGCTTGCCGAAAGCTTCGAGCGCGGCCCTGGTCTTGTCCGCGACTTCGCCTTCGAACTTCTTCGAGGTGCGGATCTCTGCCAGCACGTCGCCGTGTTCGCGGCGCATGAACTCGAGCATCTGGCTCTCGTATTCGTTGACGCGGTTCACCGGAATGCTGTCGAGGAAGCCGTTGGTCCCGGCGTAGATCGACACGGTCTGCTCCTCGAAGGGCATCGGCGAGAACTGCTTCTGCTTCAGAAGCTCGGTCAGGCGAGCGCCGCGGTTCAGCAGCTTCTGCGTCGCGGCATCGAGGTCCGAGCCGAACTGCGCGAAGGCCGCCATTTCGCGGTACTGCGCAAGGTCGAGCTTCATCGAGCCCGAGACCTTCTTCATCGCCTTGGTCTGGGCGGCACCGCCGACGCGCGACACCGACAGACCCACGTTAATCGCGGGGCGGATACCCTGGTAGAACAGGCCGGTTTCGAGGAAGATCTGGCCGTCGGTGATCGAGATCACGTTGGTCGGGATGTAGGCCGACACGTCGCCCGCCTGGGTCTCGATGATCGGGAGCGCGGTCAGCGAGCCGTGGCCGTTTTCCTCGTTCATCTTCGCCGCGCGCTCGAGCAGGCGGCTGTGGAGGTAGAACACGTCGCCCGGATAGGCTTCGCGGCCCGGGGGACGACGCAGCAGCAGCGACATCTGGCGGTAGGCGACGGCCTGCTTGGAAAGGTCGTCATACACGATCACGGCGTGCATGCCGTTGTCGCGGAAGAACTCGCCCATCGCGCAGCCGGTGTAGGGCGCGAGGTACTGGAGCGGGGCGGGCTCGGAAGCGGTCGCGGCGACGACGATCGAATATTCCATCGCGCCGTTTTCTTCGAGCTGCTTCACGATCTGCGCGACGGTCGAACGCTTCTGGCCGACCGCGACGTAGACGCAGTAGAGCTTCTTCTTCTCGTCGTCGCCCTGGTTGGCTTCCTTCTGGTTGATGAAGGTGTCGATCGCGACGGCGGTCTTGCCGGTCTGACGGTCACCGATGATCAGCTCGCGCTGGCCGCGGCCGACGGGCACGAGGGCGTCGATCGCCTTGAGGCCGGTCTGGACGGGCTCCGACACGGATTCGCGCGGAATGATGCCCGGCGCCTTCACTTCGACGCGGCTGCGCTTTTCGGCGACGATCGGGCCCTTGCCGTCGATCGGGTTGCCGAGCGCGTCGACCACGCGGCCGAGCAGGCCCTTGCCGACCGGCACGTCGACGATGGTGCCGGTGCGCTTGACGACATCGCCTTCCTTGATCTCGCTGTCCGAGCCGAAGATCACGACGCCGACATTGTCGGCTTCGAGGTTGAGCGCCATGCCCTGCACCCCGTTGGCGAATTCGACCATCTCGCCGGCCTGCACCTTGTCGAGGCCGTGGATGCGGGCGATCCCGTCACCCACCGACAGCACGGTGCCGGTTTCGCTGACTTCGGCCTCGGTGCCGAAATTGGCGATCTGGTCCTTGATGACCTTCGAGATTTCTGCGGCGCGGATTTCCATGGTTCTTATCCTTTAGGCCTGCATGGCCTTGGCGAGCGAGTTGAGACGGGTGCGGATCGAGGCATCGATGCGCTGCGATCCGATGGTGACGACGAGGCCGCCGAGCAGGTCGGGATCGACCGAGGCGGAGAGCATGACGGTGCGGCCTTCGCGCGCGGTCAGCTTGGTCTTGAGCGCGGCGAGCTGGTCGTCGCTGAGCGGGTGGGCGCTGGTGACGGTCGCGGCCACTTCGCCGCGCTGGGCAGCGGCGATCGCCTTGAAGGCGGCGATGATCGCGGGCAGCTTGCCGAGGCGGCGGTTGGCGGCGAGCACGCCGAGGAAATTGGTGGTGAGGGGCGAAAGCTTCAGCTTCTTCGCCACCGCCGCAATCGCTGCGCCTTGCGCGCTGCGGGCGAGTTCCGGGTTGGTGGTGAGCGCGGCGAGATCGCCCGATTCGGCCAGCGCGGCACCGAGCGTGCCGAGGTCCTTCTCGACCGCGGTCACCTTGCCGTTCTCGGCGGCCAGATCGAACAGGGCCGAGGCATAGCGTCCAGCGAGGCTAGCCTTGATACCGGCGGAAATATCCACGCGCTTCGTTTCCTCTCGGAAGGGTCAGAGGGTCTTGCTTGAGCCTGGGTTGCAGGACGAGCGCAGGGGCTGCCCGCAAGGCTGGCGCGCGCCTAGCAATTGATTCCCGCCCGCGCAAGCCGTGCGGGGCGGGAATTGTGCAGGTGCGAAGTCAGACGCGCGCGGATGCCGTGCCGCGTGGCGCGGATCAGGAGGGGCTGGCGGGGCTCGTCGCGGCCCCGGGCAGGGCCTCGGGCTCGCGGTAGGCGGCGAGCACGCTCGCACTCAGCCGCCAACCCCACTCGTTGCTGCGCAGCGCATAGAGGCCGCGCAGATAGGCGCGGTCGAGCGAGGTCATCGCCGGCGGGGCCTTGGCCGGCCCGTCGGCAAAGAGGCTGAGGATCGAGGGCACCCCGGCCCCGGCATGATCGGCCGGATCGCGCGGATCGCCGAGCAGGTGCAGGGTTGCATAGTCCGCCAGCTGGTTGACGTGGACATCCTCCAGCCGGTCGAGATCGAAGAACACCAGCGCGTTGACCTTGGCCTGATAGAGCGGCGCGCGGTGGCGCGAGGGGAGCGCGCCGAAGAACACCGGGACGACGAAGGCGGGGTTCGAGCTCGAGCTCGACCGCTCGCCGAAGATGATGCCGTCGTTGGCGCGCAGGATCGTCTCGCCCCAGGCGATCGCCGGGCTTCCCGCATCGAGCTGGCGGCGGATCGCCTCCTCGCTGGCACGGTTGAAGAGCTGCGGATCGCGGCGCCGCAGCGCGTCGATCACCGCCTTGGGCTTGCGGTTGGCGGAGACCAGCGCATTGGGCTTGCATCCGGCCCCGGCCAGTTCGACCCCGGCCTCGCGGATATTCGCACGGATGCGCTCGGCGACGATGTCGTTTTGGCGCCCGGCAAGGCCGACCACCGCGACGCAGACCGGATCGTGGAAGCGCGGGGCGGTGCGGTAGGCGAGTCCCGCCTCGTAGAGCGCGCGCTGGCCGCGCAGGATCTCGTCACGGCTGAGCGCGCGGTCGCCCTGCACCTCGATGGTGCTACCCTCGGCGAGCGGGGGCGCCGCTTCCTGCGCGGTGGCCGCCGCTGACAGCGCGGCGAGGCCGAGCGCCCCGATAATGGTTGCAAAGGAACGACCCACCTCGCCTCTCCTCACCTTGCATCTTCTGGTGAGATGAGATTCTATCACATTACCTGAACAAGGGCTTAACCCTTTGTTTTCGCGGTGCAGCTGTAGACC
This sequence comes from Porphyrobacter sp. CACIAM 03H1, assembly GCF_002215495.1. Lineage (NCBI taxonomy): Bacteria > Pseudomonadati > Pseudomonadota > Alphaproteobacteria > Sphingomonadales > Erythrobacteraceae > Porphyrobacter > Porphyrobacter sp. CACIAM 03H1. The sequence goes on along the minus strand of NZ_CP021378.1, from coordinate 2,795,752 downwards.
AGCCGCTCGTTGGGCCGTTCGGGCAGGGCGGCGATCAGGGCCGATTGCTGCTCGCCGAGGGTGCGGGCGGCATCGCTCACCCCGCAGGACGGCGGCGTATAGGCGGCGCGGGCCTCGCGCGCGGCGGCGAGTGCCTCTGCCCCGAGCAGATAGCGGTCGGTGCGCAGGGTGCGGGTCTCGGGGTCAAAGGTGTTGACCGCCACCGCCGCGTCATCCTGCGCGGCGAAAACGCGGCTCCATTCGCCGCCTTGCCCGAGCCCGTATTGCGTGCGCCCGTTGACGCAGCCGTCGGCGGTCCAGTCGAAGGCGACATCATCGGTTCGGGCCGAGGTGACGCGGCTGCGCTCGGGCACCAGGGTGCAGATCAGCGCGCCCTCGGTGGCGGTGGAGGGTCCGGCGGGTGCTGGCGTCCCGGCGCCGTTGTTGGTTTCGGCAAGAGCCGCGGCGACGCGATCCTCGATCTCGGCCAGGCCCGGCCGGGTGACCCACAGCAGCACCGCCGCCACGAGAGTCGCGGCCGAAATGGCGGCGGCGACGCGCACATGGGTGCGCCGCTCCTCCTGTCTGCGCCACACGAAGGCGGCATAGCCCGTGCCGAGCGCGGCGAGGAGGGCGATCAGCGCCAGGGCGATGCGGTTCTCGCGCTCGCCGATCACCTCCATCTGCGCCGCGAGGCGCGCCGTGTCGCGCTTCTCGCGCAGGGCCTCGTTGCGCTCGGCAAGGGCGGCGCGGGCCTCGGACTGGGCGGCCTCGAGCCGCTGGCGTTCCTCTGCATTGAGTTCGTCGATCGAGCGGCAGGGCAGCGCGTTCATGACCGGCTCGACGCCGTTGTCCTTCAGGAAGGGCAGCAGTTCGCGCAAGGACACCGCGAAGTAGAACTCCGCCTCGCCGGCCGCGGAATCCGCGCTGAAGGAATTGACCCCGATCACCCGCCCGCACGGATCGAGCAGCGGGCCACCCGAATTGCCGCGCGCGATCGGGGCGGTGTGGAGGATCGTGTCGAACTGCCGGCTGGGCCGCTCGCCCGACAGGAAGCCGCGCGACTTGACCGGCGGCTGGGCGCGGAAGATGTCGGCCATGTCGAGGCCCTGCGCCAGGTCGACATTCATCGGATAGCCCACCGCCGCGACCTCGCCGAGGTTCGCGCTGACGCCGCCCGCGAGCGCCAGCGGCGGCAGGCGCAGGCTTCCCTTGGCGATCTCGAGCAGGGCAAGATCGTTGCGGGGCGAGATGGCGACCACCCGCGCGAAGGCGCCGCCTTCGCCCTCCGCCGGGACGATGCCGATGCGCAGCGTGTCGTCCTGCGACGCCTCGGTGACGACATGGGCGTTGGTGACGATCCGGGTCGGGCTGACGGCAAAGCCGGTGCCGTGGGAGACGGGAACGGGCTGGCCGTTCTCGCTGCCGATCAACACCACCCGCACCACGCCCCGCGCGGCCGCCTCGACATCGCCGGGGTCGGCTGAGGCGGGGAGGGCGAGGAAAGCGAAGAGCAGGGCAAGCGCGCCGAGAATCCGGGTCATGGCCCGCTTATAGCCGCTTTGCGCGCCCGCGCGACATTGAACGCAAGGAAGCGGGGTGCGGCGCGCGGGCGGCTGTGGCAGAGTGTTCCACGTGAGACATTCGGCAAACATCACGGACGAGGACCGCTGGCAGGCGATGCTCGCCAAGGACCGCCGGTTCGACGGGGCCTTCGTCACCGGCGTGCATTCGACCGGCATCTATTGCCGCCCCTCCTGCCCGGCGCGGGCACCCTTGCGCCGCAACGTGCGCTTCTATGCCAGCCCGCAAGATGCTGAAAAAGCCGGGCTTAGGCCATGCAAGCGGTGCTCCCCGCACACCCTGAGTGCCGAGGAGGCCTGCGTGCTCGCCGCTCTCGCCGCGATCCGCGAGCAGGGCGCGATGACGCTCGATCAGCTGGCCGATCTGACCGGCTACACCCCCGCCCATTTCCAGCGCCTGTTCAAGCGCACCACCGGCCTCTCGCCCGCTGCCTATGCCCGCGCGCTGCGGCAACAACGCCTCGACGAGGCGCTGACGACCGGGCAACGGGTGGGCGATGCCATCGCGACGGCAGGCTACAGCGGGCCGGAACAGTTCTATGCGGAAACGAAAGGCAGGCTGGGCATGAAGGCGAGCGACTGGCGCAAGGGCGGCGCGGGGCGCGTCATCCACTGGGCGGTGCTGGCGACCTCGCTGGGCGACATGCTGGTCGCCGCGACGGACAAGGGCGTGTGCTGCCTCGCCTTCGGCGAAGGCGAAGCGGAATTGCGGGCGGGCTTCCCGAAGGCCGAACTGGTGCCCGCGGGCGATGCCTTCCGTGCCCTGTTCGCGCAGGTGCTCGAGGCGGTCGAACAGCCCGGGCCCGGCAGCGCCGCGATCCCGCTCGACGTCCACGGCACCGCCTTCCAGCAGCGCGTATGGGAGGAACTGCGCCGCATCCCCCACGGCGAGACGCGCTCCTATGGCGAACTCGCCGCCGCGCTCGGCCAACCCAAGGCGTCCCGCGCGGTCGGGGGGGCGAACGGGGCGAACCATGTCGCGGTGCTGATCCCCTGCCACCGCGTGATCGCCAGCGACGGGACGCTGGGCGGCTATGCCTATGGCCTGACGATCAAGGCGGAACTGCTCAGGCGCGAGGGCGCCGGCTGATCACTCCGAAGGCTCGCCGCCCGGAGCGAAGGGCTCGGGCGCGGGGGATGCGCTGCTTTCCTCCGGCTCGTTGACCTGCCCGACGCCCACGCCCTCGCCCGTTTCGGGCATGACGATCGGGTCCTCGACCGCGCCATCGCGGTCTCCGGTCGGGTTGAGGAGCACCACGACTAGCACGAAGGCGAGCACGACGATCGCCGCGACCCAGAACCATTTCGCCATCGGTCTGCGGGGAGGGGGAGTGGCCATGATGCTTTTCTCGCTGCTGCTGTCGGATAGGCAGGCATAACCTCGGCGGGCGACAGGCTGTTTCCTGCGGCAAGGCAGGGCGCGCCGCCGGTGCGCCGGACCGATTGCACGCCAACCGCAAGAAATCGCGCTTGCGCCGGAAACCGAAAGTGAACAGTAGCGTTCAATAATCAGGCGCGTAGGCCCGCGCGCCATCCTGTCCCCTCCGGAGAAACCCATGACCGATTACCCGCTCGACACCGCCACTCGGCTTGCACGAAATGCGGATGGCAGCTTCATATCGTCGGGCGGGGCGGCCTACTGGAACTTCCAGTCGGCCTTCGGCAGCTGGGCGCTGGCGCTGGCGCTGGAAGCGGTTCAGGCCGAAGGGCCGCGCGCGGGGCTGCTGGCGAGCGCCGCGGCCCATTTCATGAAGCCGCTGCCCGAAGCGGGCCTGGCGCTGACGGTGCAAACCTTGCGCGAGGGGCGGCGCACCGATTTCGTGCGTGCCGAGGCTTTCGCCGGATCAGACCGCGCCGCACCCCTGTTCGCGGCGGACTTCGTCTTCTCCGACGCGCGCGAGGGCGCGCTCGACTATGTCACAGGCTTCCCCGAGGTCGTCCCGCCCGAGCAATCGACTCTGCTTCCCACCTCGCCCGGGCCGCGCTGGCTGGCGAACTACGAGCAGCGCCTTGCCGTCGGCAAGCCCTTCACCGCGCAGGAGCATCCGCGGACCGCGGCCTGGGTGCGCGACGCCAGCGGGCGGCCGTGGGACGAGAAGGCGATCCTCGCACTCTCCGACACCCCCATGCCGCGCACCTTCTTCCTCGATCCCGCCCCGCGCTTCAGCGCGACGGTGAGCTATGACCTCCACTTGCTGTGCACCCGCGCCGAGCTCGAGGCGCTGGGGAGCGACTACCTGCTGGTCGAGACCGACGCGCCGCGCGTGGCCCGCGGGCGCTTCTCGCAGGCGGTCAGGATCTGGAGCGCGGGCGGCCTGCTGATCGCCGTGTCGCACCAGCTCGCCTTCTACTAGTCGAGCTTCGGCGGCATCCCGGGCTCGCACTTGGCCATCGCGCGCTGGTAGGCGGGGCGCTCGCCGATCCGTGCGAGATAGGCCTTGAGGTTGGGCAGGTGGTCGATGCTCATCCCGCTCATCGCGCGGCTGGTGGTGAGCTGGAAGCCCATCATGATGTCGGCGGTGGTGAGCTGGCTGCCGCCGAAATAGTCCGCCTCGCCGAGGCGCTTCTCGACGATGGCCCAGCCCTTCTGCACCCGGTCGGCGACGAAGAAGGGCAGTTCCTGCGCCCCCATGAACTGCGCCACGAGCGCCATCATGCCGTTGGTCATGAAGGTCGCGTTGGCCCAGTGGTAGTAGAACAGGTGGTCGGCATAGTCGGGATGGTCCGGCCGCGGGACGAGCGGTGTCGCGGGAGCGTAGGTGGCGACGATGTAGTCCATGATCGCCCCGCTCTCGCCGAGCACCAGATCGCCGTCGGTGATGACCGGCGCGATGCCCATCGGGTGCAGCGCCTTGTATTCGTCGGGGGCAAGGCGGTTGTCGGCGCGGCGGTTGTAGAGCTTGAGATCGTAATCCAGCCCCAGCTCCTCGGCGAGCCAGACGATGCGTTCGGATTGCGACAGGCGCAGGTGGTGAATGGTCAGCATGGCGGCGCTCTCTCCCGTGGGTTGTGTCGGGCGAGGGCCTAGCCAATCACACGCGGCTGCGCCATCCTCGGTGCGTAACGCCTTGGGGAGCATTGCACAGCATGGACACCGTCGAACCCGCGCGCGCGCCGCTCTGGAAGCGGATCGTGAATTTCCCGCTTGTGACCATGCTGATCGCGCTGGCGCTGACCGTTGCCGTGATCTTCCCCGTCAACATGGCAGGCAATGCCCTGTCCGGGCCGCTGGGCTGGGACCTTGTCGAGCCGCTGGTCGCGATCACAGCCATCGCGGCGCTGATCGTCCTGCAGAAGACCGTGCTGCGCCAGCTTGGGGCGCGCAAGCATGACGACCTGCCCTTTGCCCTTGCACCGCGCAATCTGGCAGCGGGGGCTTTTGGCGCGGCCGCGCTGTTCAGCCTCGTCGTCGGCATCGCGGCGCTGATGGGCGCCTATGTGATCGACGGCTGGGGCGGGATGACAAGCTGGGTGTTCATCCTGTTCTGGGCCGGGTTCAACGCCGGTTTCGTCGAGGAGCTGATCTTTCGCGGCATCCTGTTCCGCTGGATCGAGGAATTCGGCGGCAGCTGGGCGGCGTTGCTCATCACCTCTGCGCTGTTCGGGCTGGTGCATATGGGCAACGACAATGCGACCTGGATGTCGGGGCTGACGATCGCGGCGGTGGCGGGGACGCTGCTGGGCGGGGCCTACATGCTCACGCGGAGCCTCTGGCTGCCGGTGGGCCTCCACTTCGGCTGGAACGTGACGCAGGGGCTGGTGTGGGACGTGCCGGTGTCGGGCTATGACGGCGACGGGCTGGTCGATGCCCGGCTGGTGGGCGATCCGCTGATCTCGGGCGGGGCGTTCGGGCTCGAGGCTTCGGTGATCGCGCTGGTCGTAGGAGGCGCTGCCGGCGCGTGGATGGTATGGCGTGCGGTCGCGGCGGGCGAGGTTATGCAGCCTTGGTGGGTGCGCCGCCGCCTCGCCGCAGCCTAGTTCCGCGCCCAGCCTTCGCGTGCGGGTTCGAGGCTGTCGAGAAAGGCCTCGGCGCTCTCCAGATACTCCCGCTGCTTGGCCTCGCCCATCCTGTCCCACGTCGCGTAGATGCGCCCGATGCGGTGGTTGCTTTCGAGCCTCGCGCGGTTCCTCGCCATGAAGTGCCAGTAGAGCGGGTTGAAGGGGCAGGCGTTCGGGCCGGTCTTCTGGGCAACCTTGTAGCGGCAGCCGCCGCAGTGGTTGCTCATCTTGTTGATGTAGTTGCCCGAGGCCGCATAGGGCTTGGTCGCGAGCCTGCCGCCGTCTGCATAGAGGATCATGCCCGCCACGTTGGGCAGTTCGACCCACTCGTAGGCGTCGGCATAGACGACGAGATACCAGTCGGCGACCGCTTGCGGGTCGATCCCGGCGATCAGGCAGAAATTGCCGAGCACCATCAGCCGCTGGATGTGATGGGCATGGGCGTCCTCGCGGGTGGTGCGGACGCAGTCGGCAAGGCAGCGCATGTCGGTCTCGCCCGTCCAGAAGAAATCGGGCAGGGGACGGTGGGCGCCCAACTCGTTGGCAGCGGCAAGGCCCGGCATCTGGTGCCAGTAGAACCCGCGTACATATTCGCGCCACCCGATGATCTGGCGGATGAAGCCTTCTACGGAGTTCAACGGAGCGGTGCCTCTTTTGTAGGCATCCTCGGCGGCACGGCACAGTTCGAGCGGGTCTAGCAGCCCGCAATTGAGGCTGGTCGAGAGCATCGAGTGGTAGAGGTCGTCCTCCCCGTGCACCATCGCGTCCTGGTAGGGGCCGAACAGCGAGAGGCGGCGCGCGAAGAACGCCGCGGCTGCCTCCAGCGCCTCGGCGCGGGTCACCGGCCAGCCGAAGGGTTCGAGATCGCCGAAGTGGTCGGGGAAGCGTTCGCCGACCAGCGCGATGACCTCCTCGGTGATCGTGTCGGGGACGAATTTGGGGGTGGGCGGGGCTTTCAGTCCGGCCTTGGGCGGTTCGCGGTTCTCGGCGTCATAGTTCCATTCGCCGCCTTCAGGCTTGCCGTCGGGGCGCATCAGCAGGCCCGTTTTCTTCCGCATCTCGCGGTAGAAATACTCCATCGTCAAGTGCTTGCGCCCTTCGGCAAAGGCGCGGAATTCGGCGTGGGTGGCGATGAAGCGGGTGTCGGGGAGAATGGTGACGGGGCAGGGGAAGCGGCCTTCCCATTCGAGCATCGCCTCGTGCACCCGCCACTCGCCGCTCTCGGTGACGCGGATTTCGCCGGGCGCGTGGCGTTCCACCGCGCGGGCGACCTCGCCGGTGAAGCTGCCTGTGTTCTCCGGATCGCCCAGGCGGATGTAATCGACCTGCCAGCCTTCCGCCCGAAGCTCCTCGGCGAAGTGGCGCATTGCCGAGAAGATCAGCACGATCTTCTGCTTGTGGTGCTTCACGTAAGTCGCCTCGTCCCACACCTCCATCATCAGGATGCGGGTCTCGGCGGGAGCGAGGCCTTCGAGGCTGGACAGGTTACGCGACAGCTGGTCGCCGAGGATCGGCACGAGAACGGGACGGGTCATGGGGGGGTTACGCAGACCACCCCCTTACGGTTTCGTCATTGCGAGCCGCAGGCGAAGCAATCCATGGCCGGATATTGCCGCCTTACGACAGGTTCGGTCGATGGATCGCCGCGGCGACTGCGTCGCCTCGCAATGACGGGTTAGACAAAGCTGTAAGGATCGACATCCACCCCCACCCGCACGCCCGGCGCGAACTGGACCGCGCCGATCCAGTCGCGCAGCATCGCCTGCAGATTGGCGCTGCGCCTTGCATTGACGAGGAAGCGGTAGCGATAGCGCCCGCGCAGCAGCGCCATGGGGGCAGGGGCGGGGCCGAGGATCTGGACATCGGTCAGCCGCGGGCGGACGTCGCCGAGCCGCACCGCGGCCTCGCGCGCCTCCTTCTCGTCCTCGCTGGACAGGATGATCGCCGCCCAGCGTCCGAACGGCGGGGCGCCCGCATCGCGCCTCCCTTGCGTCTCGGCGGCGTAGAAGGCGTCGCGGTCGTTGTTGGCGAGGGCGGCGATGACGGGCGCGTCGGGGTGGCGGGTCTGGATCAGCACCTCGCCCGGCTTCGCGCCCCGCCCGGCGCGCCCCGCGACCTGCGCGATCTGCGAGAAGGTCCGCTCGCCCGCGCGCAGGTCCCCGCCCTCCAGGCCGAGATCGGCATCGACCACGCCCACCAGCGTGAGATCGGGGAAGTGGAAGCCCTTCGTCACCAGCTGCGTGCCGATGATGATGTCGATCGCCTTGCCTTCTGCTCGCGCGATGAACTCGGCGGCGCGTTCTGGGGTGTTGAGCGTGTCGCTCGTCGCCACGGCCAATCGCGCCTCGGGGAACAGCTCGCCCACCTCCGCCGCGATCCGTTCAACCCCCGGGCCGCAGGCGACGAGGCAATCGCTCTCGCCGCATTCCGGGCAGGCCTCGGGCACCCGCGTCTCGAAGCCGCAATGGTGGCAGGCAAGGCGCGCCGACAGGCGGTGTTCGACCAGCCACGCGCTGCAACTCGGGCATTTGAAGCGGTGCCCGCAATTCCTGCAAAGCGTGAGCGGGGCATAGCCGCGGCGGTTGAGGAACAGCAGCGATTGCTCGCCCTTGTCCAGCCGCTCGCGCAGGGCATCGATCAGCGGTCCGGCGAGCCATCGCTGGCTGCCGGGCTTCTCCTCCGTCAGGTCGACGAGTTGGACGGCGGGCAGGCTCGCCCCGCCGAAACGGGCGGGCAGGTCGAGTTTCGTGTAGACCCCGATCTCGGCCATGTGCAGGCTCTCGAGCGCCGGGGTGGCGCTGGCGAGCACAACGGGGATGCCCTCGAACCGCGCCCGCATCACCGCCACGTCGCGGGCGTTGTATCGCACGCCGTCATCCTGCTTGAAGCTGATCTCGTGCGCCTCGTCGACGACGATCAGCCCGAGCCTGGCATAGGGCAGGAACAGCGCCGAGCGCGCCCCGACCACGACCTGCGCCGAACCATCGGCGATCGCGCGCCATGCGCGGCGCCGCTCGGTCGACTTGAGCGAGGAGTGCCACAGCACCGGCTTGGCACCGAACCGCGCCTCGAACCGCGCGAGGAAGTTCTCGGTGAGCGCGATCTCGGGCAGCAGCACCAGCACTTGCCGCCCCTGCGCTATGGCCTCGGCAACGGGCTCGAAATAGGTCTCGGTCTTGCCGGAACCCGTCACCCCATCGAGCAGGAAGGGGGCGAAGGCCCGGGCGCGCACTGCCTCGACCAGCGTCCCTGCCACCGCCGCCTGGGCATCCGACAGGTCCGGTCGGTGGAAGCCCGGATCGGCTGGCGGGTAGGGGCGGTCGATCGCGACCGTCACCGGTTCGATCAGACCCGCCCCCGCCATGCCGCGCAGCACCCCTTCCGAGACGCCCGCGATGCCCGCCAGCTCGCGCATGGTGCCCTGCTGCCCCGCCAGCTTTTCCAGCGCCGCCCTGCGCTGCGCGGTCAGGCGCCCCGAACTCTCCGCCCCCGTGAGGCGGTATTCGGTCATGGTCGCCGGCCCTCCCAGCGCCCCGCCGCTGGACAGCGCCATGCGCGCCACGCTGGCGAGAGGGGCGCAGTAGTAGTCGGCGGTCCACTCGATCAGCCGCCTGAGCGGTGCGGGCAGGGGCGGCACCGGCAGCACCTCGAGGATCGGGCGCAGGCGCTCGAAGGCGATCTCGTCGCCCGGCAGGGCTCCCTCGTCCCACACGATCCCCGTCACCTTGCGCGGGCCGAGCGGGGCGATGACCACGCTCCCCGCAGGTGCACCCACGCCCTCGGGCAGCCGGTAGTCGAGCGGGCCCAAAGCTGCGTTAAGGACAAGGAGGCGGACGCGGTTCATCGTGGGGATATATGGCGAGCGGCATGAGGAAGCCGCAAGATTGGAGACACAGTCTATGACCGAGTTTGTCGCTTCCCCCACCACGCGCCGCCGCCTGCTTGCGGGCGCATCGGGCGGGGCCGTGCTGCTGCTCCTGCCCGCCTGCGCCAGCACCGGCGGCGGCTTCTCGATGGTCGAGGCGGTGCGGCGGATGCTGCTGCTCGCCACCGAGAACGCCTTTGCGCGCCTCACCGCGCCGGGCGGCTTCTGGGACGAGCAGGTCGCGCAGCTCGGCCTCGGCACCATGCTGGGCGCGCGCGGCGACGTGCTCTCGCGCATCCTCACCTCCGCGCTGGTCAAGGACCGGCTCGAGGAACGCTTCGCCACCTTCGCGATCGACGCGAGCTTCCGCGCCGCGCCGGTGGTGACCGACGCGATCCGGGTGATCGGCTTCGAGAACGCCATCGCGCTGGTGCGCGGCGGGCCGACGGCGGCGAGCGGTTATCTGCGGCAGGAGGTCGGCACGGCGCTGATCGATGCGGTGGTGCCCGAACTGGGCGAGGCGCTGCGCCTCAGCCGCGATCCGCTGATCGCGCAGGCGCTCTCGGCGCTCGCCGGGGTCGATGTGGCGGGCGTCGCCGACCGCTTCGGCCGCCAGATCGACGATGCCATCTGGGGCGAGATCGCGCGCGAGGAAGCCGCGATCCGCGCCAATCCGCAGGCGACGCGCGATCCCGTGCTGATCGGCGTGTTCGGCGGGCTGGGGCGGGTCTGATCCCGCGCCGTCAGAAGCGCCAGGTAACGACCGTCTGGGGCACGTGGGTGTAGCGATCGGGACGATCCCCGCGCGGGAAGCCGATCAGCCAGTAGCTCGCGGCCACTTCCAGCCGGTCGTTGACTGCATGCATGATCCGCACCTGCGCGCGCCACTGGTCGGTCGAGGCGCCGTCTCCGGCGTTGCGTCCCTGAAGCAGGCCGAGCACCTCGCCCCCCACACTGGCGCGCCAGCCTTTGCCAAGCGGGTGGGTGTACTGGATGCGTTGGCGCAGCCGCAGCTCGGCCCGGTCGGCACCGTCGAAGAAGCGCTGCTCGAACCGCGTGCGCGATTCGAACCCTCCGCGCACGATCGTGATCTGCTGGTGCGGCCGCAGCTCGGTGCTGCCCCCAGCCTCGAACACCGCCGCGCCGCCCCCGATCCGCACGCCCTCGGCCACGCGCTGGTCGATGCTGAAGCGGAAGGTCTGCTGATCCCCGCCGCGCGCCGTCTCGCGCCAGCGCTGGCTAACATCGACGGTGAGCGCGGTGTCCTTGGCAAGATCGCCGGTGACGATCGCGATCTGCCACAATTGCACGTCCTCTTCCGCCGCCCGCGCTTTCGACGGTTGCCAAGCCGCCAGCGTGGCGGCAAGCAGCATCGCAATTCGCACGGGCATCCGAGTCATGCCCGCCCCCTAGGCGCGCGCCGCCGCGCCGCCTATCGCAAAATGTCTGGAGCGCACTCATGAAATTCTTTGTCGACACCGCTGATATCGAGGCCATCCGCGACCTCGCCGCCACGGGTCTGCTCGACGGGGTGACCACCAATCCCTCGCTGATCGCCAAGTCGGGGCGCGACTTCAAGGAAGTCACCGCCGAGATCTGCAAGCTGGTCGACGGCCCGGTCAGCGCCGAGGTGGTAGCGCTCGATCACGAGACGATGATGAAGGAGGCCGAAGTCCTCAGGAAGATCGCAGACAATGTCTGCATCAAGGTGCCGCTGACGGTCGACGGCCTCAAGACCTGCAAGGCGCTGACGTCCGACGGCACGATGGTCAACGTCACGCTGTGCTTCTCGGCCAATCAGGCGCTGCTGGCGGCCAAGGCGGGGGCGAGCTTCATCTCGCCTTTCGTCGGGCGGCACGACGACAACGGCTTCGACGGCATGGACCTGATCGAGGACATCCGCCTGATCTACGACAACTACAACTTCGTCACCGAAATCCTCGTCGCCAGCGTGCGCCACACCACCCACGTGCTCCAGGCTGCCAAGATCGGCGCCGACGTGATGACCGCCCCCCCTGCGGTGATCCACGCGCTCTTCAAGCACGTGCTCACCGACAAGGGGATCGAGGGCTTCATGGCCGATTGGGCCAAGACCGGGCAGAGCATCCTGTGAGCTTGCGCGGGCAGCCTTCGCGTTGCTAACGAAAACCGATCATGGCTGACCAGTCCCCGCTCGACCGTTTCAAGCAGGCGCTCACCGGCGCGAGCCGCGCGATTGCGCGCGATGCGGAGGTCGAGGTCGCATGGAGCGCCGATGTGCCCGGCAGCGCCGGCAACCGCTTCCGCGTGCCCTTGCCCGGGCGCGACCTGCCCGCCGATCAGGTGCGCGAGGCGCGGGGGTTTGCGGATTCGTTTGCGCTGAAGCTGCGGCACCACGACGCCGCGCTCCATGCCCGTTCCGCCCCGCCCGAGCCGATCGCCCGCGCCTGCTACGACGCGATCGAGCAGGTGCGCTACGAGGCCCTGGGCGCCAACCGCTTCGGCGGCATCCGCGCCAATCTCGACGCCGCGACCGAACTGCGCACGGCGGGCGACAAGATCGTGCGTGCACAGAACTCGGCCGAGGTTCCCTTGCAGACCGCGCTCGCCCTGCTGGTGCGCGAGGCGCTGACCGGCGAGGCCGTGCCGCAGAAGGCGCAGGGCGGGATCGAGCTGGTGCGCGACTTCCTCGAGGAGAAGGTCGGCGGCGATTTCGCCGGGCTGGCCGCCGCGATCGGCGACCAGCAGACCTTCCAGAAGCTCGCGCTCGACATGCTGCGCGAACTCGACCTGACCCGCCCGACCGATGCTCCCGACGAAAGCGACAGCGACGACGCGGACGAGGACGACGGCGCCGACGACGAGAACGAGGGCGAGGACGACAACCAGGGCGAAGGCGATCCGCAGAGCGCCGAAATGGCCGGCGACATGGCCGAGGGCGAAGGGGAGGGGGAGCAATCTTCCGACACCCAGACCGACAGCGACATGGCCGAGGGCGACCCGGGCGACGACAGCGATGCCGCCAACGCCCCCGTGCGCCCCAACCGCCCGCAGGCCGAGGTGCCGGCAAGCGTCGACTACAAGGCCTTCACCACCCGCTTCGACGAGGAAGTCGCCGCCCCCGACCTGTGCGATGCCGAGGAACTCGACCGGCTGCGCGCCTATCTCGACAGCCAGCTGACCGGCCTTCAGGGCGTGGTTACGCGCCTCGCCAACCGCCTCCAGCGCCGGTTGATGGCGCAGCAGAACCGCAGCTGGGATTTTGATCAGGAGGAGGGCGTTCTCGACGCGGCGCGCCTCTCCCGCGTGATCGTCTCGCCCGGCACAGCGCTGTCCTACAAGGTCGAACGCGATGTCGAGTTCAAGGACACGATCGTCACGCTGCTGATCGACAACTCGGGCTCGATGCGGGGCCGTCCGATCTCGATCGCCGCGATCAGCGCGGACATTCTGGCGCGCACGCTCGAACGCTGCGGGGTCAAGACCGAGATCCTCGGCTTCACCACCCGCGCGTGGAAGGGCGGGCAGAGCCGCGAGGCCTGGCTCGCCGACGGCAAGCCGCAGAACCCGGGTCGCCTCAACGACCTCAGGCACATCATCTACAAGCAGGCCGACGAGCCGTGGCGCCGCGCGCGCCGCAATCTCGGGCTGATGATGCGCGAGGGGCTGCTGAAGGAAAACATCGACGGCGAGGCGCTGATCTGGGCGCATTCCCGCCTGCTCTACCGCCCCGAGGAACGCCGCATCCTGATGGTGATCAGCGACGGCGCGCCGGTGGACGATTCGACCCTGTCGGTGAACTCGGCGGGCTATCTCGAAGCGCACCTGCGCGGCGTGATCGAGTGGATCGAGAAGGTCTCCCCCGTCCAGCTCGTGGCGATCGGCATCGGTCACGACGTGACGCGCTACTACCGCCGCGCGGTGACGATCATGGACGTGGAACAGCTCGGCGGCACGATCATGGAACAGCTCGCCGAACTGTTCGAGGATGAAAAGGGCGTGAAGAAGCGGTGATGCGATCAGGCGTCTTGCTAACAGCGTTCGCCGCTTTCTCGCTCGGTCAGCCTGCCTATGCTGACGAGCCAGAATGTTACGATCTGAAGATCCGAGCAAAGCCTGTAGCACAGGTTCCCACAGAGATCATCGAAGAGCCCGGCTACATTGTTATGAGCTGGCCGTGGTTTGTCGACCTAGAGGTCGAGCGTGTTCTCGATGGCAATTCCGATGAAACAAAGCTCACGGTTCTGGCAGTCCTCCACACGAGTTACGTCGCCAAAACGCGTGTTTTTCTGCTCCGCCGCAACACGCTCGGGGGCTTTAATTTGCTGCGACCAGAAAGTCCCGAAGAGCTGACTCGGTGCAAAGCAGGGGTAGAACCGATGATATCCTACCTCCGTACTGCCGAGGGTAAATCGCTGGAAGACTATAGATTGGCGGGAGAGAAGGCTTGGGCAGACTATCTCGGCTACAACAAGGACTGAACTGATGAACGTCACCGAAGCCGTCACCTCCCGCCGCTCGATCCGGCAGTTCCTCGACAAGCCCGTCGATCTCGAGACCCTCACCCGCGTGATGGACAAGGCGCGCTGGGCGGCCTCGGGGTGCAACTTCCAGCCGTGGGAGGCGAGCATCGTCACCGGCCAGCCGCTCAAGGACCTCCAGGCGAAGATCACCACCACGCCGCCCCAGGCCGCCGAATACGACTGGACCGCGCCGGGGACCGAGGATGCCTACAAGCAGCGCCTCAACGGCATTTCGGCCGGGATGTTCGGCGCGATGGGGATCGCGCGCGAGGACGGCGCCGGGCGCATGGCGGCGATGATGCGCAATGCCACCAGCTTCGATGCGCCCGCGGTGATGTTCGTCTATTTCCCGCGCCTCATGAAGGAGCCGCAGTGGTCCGACACCGGCATGTGGCTCCAGACCGTCGCCCTTCTGCTGCGCGAGGAGGGGCTCGATTCCTGCTTCCAGGAATACATGGCGCTCTACGCCAACGTGATCCGCGACTTCCTCGGGCTCGATCACGAACGCTACATGTTCTTCTGCGGCATGGCGATCGGCTACCGCGATCCCGACGCGCCGGTGAACAATTTCGAGCGCGAGCGGGTGCCGCTGGAGGACCACGTCAAGTTCATCGGGTTCTGACTTCCCTCGTCATTGCGAGCGGAGCGAAGCAATCCATGGCCCAAGGCGAGCAAGCTGGTCGGCAGGCCATGGATTGCCGGGTGGGGCGGAGCCCCGTCTTCGACTCCGCTTCGCTCCTCGCAATGACGAGGTAATTGACGGAAGGGCCCCGGCTAGCCAAAGGCCCCGCCCATGACCGACGCGCCTCTCAAGCTGTTCAACTCGCTCACCCGCCAGATCGAGGTGTTCAAGCCCGTCCACGAAGGCGAGGCGCGCGTCTATTCCTGCGGGCCGACGGTCTACAACTACCAGCACATCGGCAACATGCGCGCCTATGTCTTTGCCGACACGCTCGGGCGCACGCTCCAGTGGAAGGGCTACAAGCTCACCCACGTGGTCAACATCACCGATGTCGGCCACCTCACCTCGGACGCGGACGAGGGCGAGGACAAGATGGAGAAGATGGCCGCGCGCGAGGGCAAGAGCGCGTGGGATATCGCGAAGTTCTATCAGGAGGATTTCGAGCGCGATCTTGCCCGCCTCAACGTCCAGCCCAAGCAGCACCCGCGCGCGACCGAATATGTCGAGGCGATGATCGAATGGGGCAAGTCGATCGCGGAGAAGCACTGCTACGAACTGGAGAGCGGGCTCTATTTCGATGTGTCCACGGTGGCGGATTACGGCCGACTGGCGCGCGCGACCACCGATGAGGGCGAAAGCCGCATCGGGGACGTGGAAGGCAAACGCAACGCCGCCGACTTCGCGATCTGGCGGCGGACGCCGCCGGGCGAGACGCGGCAGATGGAATGGGAGTCGCCCTGGGGCCGGGGCGCGCCGGGGTGGCATCTCGAATGCTCGGTGATGGGCGAGGCGCTCTTGGGCTTTCCCTTCGACATCCACACGGGCGGGATCGACCACCGCGAGATCCACCACCCGAACGAGATCGCCCAGAACCAGGCCTATTGCTGCACGAAAGGCCTCGACGACCCGAGGAATTCGGGCGCGAAGATATGGATGCACAACAACTTCCTCGTCGAGCGCAGCGGCAAGATGTCGAAGTCCTCGGGCGAGTTCCTGCGGCTGCAACTGCTGGTCGACAAGGGCTACCACCCGCTCGCCTATCGGCTGATGTGCCTGCAGGCGCATTACCGCAGCGAGCTGGAGTTCTCGTGGGAGGGCCTCGGCGCGGCGCTGACGCGGCTGAAGCGGATGGTCATGGCGGTCGCCCCGCTTGCCGAAGCCGAACCCCAGCCGGGCACGACCCACCCGAAGTTCGCCCCAGCGCTTGAGAAATTTGCCGAGGCGATGGCCGACGATCTCAACACCCCGATAGCGCTCACCGCGCTGGAGGAGGCGCTGGCGACCAAAAAGGTCGATGCCGGTATCAAGCGCGCGGTCATCGCGGAAATGGATGCGGTGCTGGGCCTTGACCTGTTCGGCCTGACCCGCGCCGACCTGCGCATCCGGCCCGTTGCTGCCACCATCACCGAGGCCGAAATCGAAACTGCGCTCGCCCGCCGCAAGGAGGCGCGCGCGGCGAAGGATTTCGCCGCCTCCGATGCGATCCGCGAGGAATTGGCGGAACAGGGTGTCGAGGTGATGGACGGCGATCCGCTCGGCTGGGAGTGGAAGCTGGCTTGACCATCATGTAGCTTTCGCTACATAGGTTGCATGATGCAACCTATCCTCTGGCTGATCCTCGCCGCGATTCACGCCATGCCGGCGCTCGCGTTCTTCCGCCCGGCGACGCTTACCTCGCTCTACGGCCTGCGGCCCGACAATCCGCTGTTCCTGCTCATGCAGCACCGCGCGGGCCTGTTCCTCGCGGTCTTCGTCGCCTGCATCTGGGCCGCCTTCGTGCCCGAGGGCCGCAGGCTCGCGGTGCTCGTCGTCGGCATCAGCATGGTGAGCTTCCTCGTGCTGTGGTGGCAGGCCGGGGCGCCCGCACCGCTCAGGCGGATCGCGCTCGTCGACTTGGCGGGCCTGCCTGCTTTGGCAGGGGTGGCGTGGCTCGCTTTCCGGCAGTAACGATCCCGCCATGACCATCCTCGCCATTTCCGGGCTCATCCGCCCGATGCTCGAACACCGCCTTCCGCAGGGCCTCGACGTGCGCTGGTTCATGACCCGCGAGGAGGCGCTGGAGGCCGTCGCCGAGGCCGAGATCGGCTGGTTCGACATGAACGACCAGCAGGCGATGGCCGAAACCCTGCGCGCGGCGAAGAAGCTCAAATGGCTCAATTCGATCTATGCGGGGCTCGATTTCCTGCCGATGGACGTGCTGATCGAGCGCGGGATCACCGTCACCAACGGGGCGGGGATCAATGCGATCACCATCGCCGAATATGTCGTCATGGGGATGCTCAACATCGCCAAGGGTTTCCGCGAGGTGGTTCGCGCGCAGGAGCGGCGCGAGTGGCTGCTCGATTCGCCCGGCAAGCGCGAACTGGCCGGATCGAAGGCGCTGCTGCTCGGCTACGGCGCGATCGGCAGGCTCATAGAGCCGCGCCTGAAGGCCTTCGATGTCGATGTCACCGTGGTTCGCCGCAGCGCGGGCGAAGGCACCCTCGGCCCGGACGAATGGCGCGCACACCTCGATGAATTCGACTGGGTGATCCTCGCGGTCCCCGCCACGCCCGAGACGGAAGGCATGATCGGGGCCGCGGAACTGGCGGCGATGAAATCGGACTGCGTCATCGTCAACATCGCGCGCGGGTCCGTAATCGACCAGCCGGCGCTCTTGGAAGCGCTTGAAACAAAGGCGATCGGCGGCGCGTTCCTCGATGTCACCACGCCCGAGCCGCTGCCGGCCGACCACCCGCTGTGGGCGCTCGACAACGCGCACATCACCATGCACCTGTCGGGCCGCGCGCAATCGAAGATGTTCCAGCGATCGGGCGACCGCTTCCTCGACAATCTCGACCGCTATCTGCGCGGGGAGCCTGTCGCCCCGGTGTTCGACCCGCGCCTCGGTTACTGACCCCGGGCGACGGGCCGCTTTCAGGCTTGGCGCTTTTCTGCAATACTCGCCCCGCGTGATCCGCCATCACGGAGCGGTCACACGCGCGCGCTAAGCCTCGGGGCCTCGCGCGCAAGGCCGGGGGGCCTCTAAAGGGGGGGAGTACCACATGAGCGATACGCAGAAGGCATCGGACCTGTTCATCGAATGCCTCGAGGCCGAGGGCGTCGAATACATCTTCGGCGTGCCCGGGGAGGAGAACCTCGATTTCCTCGAGAGCCTGTCGAAGTCGGAAAAGATCAGGCTGATCCTCACCCGCCACGAACAGGGCGCCGGCTTCATGGCCGCGACCTATGGCCGCCACACCGGGCGCACCGGCGTGTGCATCGCGACGCTTGGCCCGGGCGCGACCAATTTCGTGACTGCGGCCGCCTATGCCCAGCTCGGCGGGATGCCGATGCTGATGATCACCGGTCAGAAGCCGATCAAGAAGTCGAAGCAGGGCCGCTTCCAGATCCTCGACGTGGTCGGGATGATGACCCCGATCACCAAGTTCACCCACCAGCTCGCCAGCGCCGACAACATCCCGAGCCGCGTGCGCGAGGCGATCCGGCTGGCCGAGGAGGAAAAGCCGGGCGCGGTTCACCTCGAATTCCCCGAGGACATCGCCGAGGAGCACACCTCCAGCCGGCCGCTCGCCGCCAGCCTCGCCCGCCGGCCTTCCGCCGAGGAGAAGGCCGTGCGCCAGGCGGTGCTGGCGATCGAGCAGGCCAAGGCCCCGATCCTCGTGATCGGCGCGGGCGCCAACCGCAAGATGACCGGGCGGATGCTGCGCCAGCTGATCGACAAGACCGGCATCCCCTTCGTGACGACCCAGATGGGCAAGGGCGTGGTCGACGAGCGCCACCCGCTGTTCCTCGGCTGCGCGGCGCTTTCGGCGGGGGATTTCGTCCACCGCGCGATCCAGGACGCGGACTGCATCGTCAACATCGGCCATGACGTGATCGAGAAGCCGCCCTTCTTCATGCGCAACGACGGCGAGGGGCCGGTCGGTTCCGACAGCCCGCCCACGGTGATCCACGTCTCGACCCGCACTGCCGAGGTCGATCCGGTCTACTTCCCGCAGATCGAGGTGATCGGCGACATCGCCAATGCGATCTGGCAGATCAAGGAAGACATCGTCCCGCAGGGCCGGTGGGACTTCCGCCGGATGCTCGAATACCGCGCCGCCGAGGTCGCGCACACCGAGCCGCTGGCGAACGACACCCGCTTCCCGATCTTCCCGCCGCATCTGGTGAAGCAGGTGCGCGGCGCCATGCCGGAGGACGGGATCATCTGCCTCGACAACGGGGTCTACAAAATCTGGTTCGCGCGCGGCTATACCGCCTACCTGCCCAACACCGTGCTGCTCGACAATGCGCTGGCGACGATGGGGGCGGGGCTGCCTTCCGCGATGATGAGCGCGATGCTCTATCCGGACCGCAAGGTGATGGCGATCTGCGGAGACGGCGGGTTCATGATGAACTCGCAGGAGATGGAGACCGCGGTGCGCCTCGGCCTCAACCTCACCGTGCTGATCCTGCGCGACGATGCCTACGGAATGATCCGGTGGAAGCAGGCCAACATGGGCTTCAAGGATTTCGGCCTGACCTATGGCAACCCCGATTTCGTCCAGTATGCCGAAAGCTACGGCGCGACCGGGCACCGGGTAACCTCGTCCGAGCACCTCACCGACCTGCTCCAGCACTGCCTCGCCACGCCGGGGGTGCACCTCATCGATTGCCCGGTTGACTACACCGAGAACGACCAGATCCTGAACATCGACATCAAGCGGCTGTCGAAGGAGCTGTAGACGCTCGCGTACCCCTCCCGCTCGCGGGAGGGGCCAGCGGTGGGCGCGTCATGGGATGGCGCTCACCCGGACAGGCCCACCCCCGGCCCCTCCCGCAGGCGGGAGGGGGGAAGGACGCCCGATGAAACTGAAAGAAACCTACCCGCTCTACCTCAACAACAAGGCGGTGCAGCCCAACACCGATCTCGAGGTGACCGACAAGTACACCGGCGAGGTCGCCTTCCGCACCGCGCTCGCCACGCCCGATGTGATCGAGGAGGGCATCGCCGGTGCCGTGCGCGCTGCCGAGCCGATGGCGCGGCTTGCCTCCTACGAGAAACAGGACGTGCTGATGCACTGCGTCAAGCGGTTCCGCGAACGCTTCGACGAACTCGCCTATGCCCTGTGCGTCGAGGCGGGCAAGCCGATCAAGGACAGCGAGGGCGAGGTCACGCGCCTGATCGACACCTTCCGCATCGCCGCCGAGGAGGCGGTCAGGAACTACGGCGAGGTTCAGCCGCTCGACATCTCCCCGCGCGCCAAGGGCTACCAGGGCATGTGGAAGCGCGTGCCGATCGGGCCGTGCAGCTTCATTTCGCCGTTCAACTTCCCGCTCAACCTCGCCGCGCACAAGATCGCACCTGCGATCGCGGTCGGCTGCCCCTTCGTGATGAAGCCCGCCTCCAAGACGCCCTTGGGGGCGATCATCATGGGCGAGGTGCTGGCCGAGTGCGACGTGCTGCCCGAGGGCGCCTTCTCGATCCTGCCTGCCAGCCGCGACGGGGCGGACCTCTTCACCCAGGACGAGCGGCTGAAGCTGCTCTCCTTCACCGGCTCGCCGGGGGTGGGCTGGGACCTCAAGGCCAAGGCCGGCAAGAAGAAGGTCGTGCTCGAACTGGGCGGCAACGCGGCGGTGATCATCGACAAGGACGCCGACCTCGACGACGCGCTGGAGCGGGTGATCTTCGGCGCCTTCTACCAGTCGGGCCAGTCCTGCATCGGCGTGCAGCGCATCCTGATCCACGCCGAGGTCTATGACCGCTTCAAGGCGATGCTGGTCGAACGCGCCGGAAAACTGATCGCGGGCGATCCCAAGGACCGCAACACCTTCATCGGCCCGATGATCTCGGACGGCGAGGCGAAGCGCCTCAAGGGCTGGATCGACGAGGCGGTCGAGGCGGGCGCGACCCTGTTGTGCGGCGGCGGCCTGTCGCGCGGCAACATGCTGGAGGCGACGCTGCTCGAAGGCGTGCCCGAGGACGCCAAGGCGAAGAACGAGGAAGCCTTCGGCCCGCTCGCGATCCTTCAGAAGTTCCATCACTTCGATGAAGCGCTGGAGGAAGTGAACAACTCAAAGTTCGGCCTTCAGGCGGGCATCTTCACCCGCGACCTGTTCCAGATGTTCGATGCCTGGGACCAGCTCGATGTCGGCGGTGTCGTCATCAACGACGTGCCGAGCTACCGGGTCGACAACATGCCCTATGGGGGCGTGAAGGACTCCGGCCTCGGCCGCGAGGGCATCCGCTTCGCGATGGAGGACATGAGCGAGATCCGGAATTTGATCATTCGGCGCACGTAATCCCTCCCCACCGGGGGAGGATGCTCAACCCTCCTCCAGCAGCAGCAGCACGGCGGTGACTTCCAGCCGCTCCATTGCGCCGAAGCGGTGGTCGACCTTGGTGATCGTGGCGTCGGCGACCAGCTGGCCGGGTATCGCGAATTCGTGATCGGGCAGATGCTCGATCAGCTCCTCGCCCGCGGCCACCGCCTCGGCACCGCAGAACTCCAGCACCACCGCATGGCGCGTGCCGGCGAAGGTGATCGAGGCCCAGGCCTTTTCCTCGTGCGAGAGGATGGTGCCGGACCCGCCGGTGATCAGCAGCAGGGCGCTGCGCACCCGGTCCGCGAGCGAGCGCCGCGCGCGCAGCGCGGCGGGCACGCCGAGGGGGAAGGTGGCGGACTTCACCTCGATCTGGTCGAAGGGCGCGTTGAGGTGGGCGAAGGGATCGCCGCAGCTTTCGGTCAACATCAGGCCATCCCCCTCGTCTGTTCCGCCGATCCGTCGGCATAGCCCTGCATCCACGCGCGGGTGCGCAGTTCGGTCTCGCGGCGGGCGGTGCGGCCCATGCGCAGGTCGAGCACGAAGCGCGGGTCATGGGCGGCAAGGCGCCCGAACTTGGTGGCGGGCATGGCGTGTTCCCTGAGGAAGGTCTCGATGGTTCGAAGCAGCATGGTGTTGCGTCCCTGTCGGTTGCCGAGTCGAAGGCTTGGCATCGGGCGAATCGCCTGATGTTCCTGAAATGTTCCATGATTTTTCGCGCTTGTCTAGGAAAAATCCTTCGTGTAGGAAGTTTCCATGATGCAAACCCAACAGAATGCTGTCGAGAGCCTCTCCGGACCGCGTGCCCGGCTGCTCGAATTGGCCCAGGCGCGGGGGGTGAGTCTCGCCGCCCTGTCCGAATTGCTCGGGCGTAACCCGTCCTATCTGCAGCAGTTCATCCGAAAGGGCAGCCCCCGCAAGCTTGAGGAACAGGACCGCGCGACGCTCGCGCGGTTCCTAGGGGTGGGCGAGGAGGAGCTGCGCGAGGCGAAGGATAATTCCTACGTAAAGCCCCCGAGGCGCCGCGATGGAGGCGACTGGGTCGAGGTGCCCCGGCTCGATCTCGGCGCGGCGGCCGGGGCGGGGCGCATTCCGGGCGGGGAGGCCGCCTTCGACGCCTTCCGCTTCTCGCGCCGCTGGCTGGAAGAACAGGGCCTCGCCCGCGCCGAACTCTCGGCGATCCGGGTCGAGGGGGATTCGATGGAGCCGCTCCTCAACGATGGCGACGAGATCCTCGTCGATCGCGCGCCCCGCGCTTTCCGCGACGGCATCCACGTGGTCCGCCTGGGCGACACGCTGATGGTGAAGCGCGTCGCCAGCGCGGGGGCGGGGCGGGTGGCGCTGCTCTCGCAGAACCTCGCCTACCCGCCGGTCGAGGTTGCGGCCGAGGAGGTCGCAATCATCGGGCGGGTTGTGTGGAAGGGGGGGCGGGTGTGACGCCCGCGTCCGTCAGTCCAGCATAAAGGGCATGTATTTCCGGATATATGCCTCCGACACGAGCTCGGCCTCGCCGATGTCATGATAGGGCATTCTCGCGGTCTGTCTCGGTACCGGCGTCGCGAACATCCGCCGTGGAAAGCGCGGATCGTCGGCGAACCGTGCGAGCAGGGCGGCGCGATCGTCTTCCCACCCCGGTTCAAGCCCGATGCCGTGCTCCGGCCAGGAACGGTGCGTGTCGAGCGCACAGAGCCGATCGATCACGTGGTTGATGCAGAGCTGCCTGCTTCGATAGGGCTCGGGCAGCTGCTCGGGCGGCAGCACCCCGCCTTCGAGCCGGTGTATGCCGTTGGATTGTGCCATGAAGATCGCGAGCGCGGTAACACGGTCCATGCGTTCCTGCTCCACCAGCCAGGCCATGAAATCCGCGTCTTCGACGCCGAACACCACCATCGACAGAGCGACGCAATGCCACACCAAGGGGTCGCCGCTTTCCTTGACCCAGTCGAGGTCTTCGGGGTTGGCAAGATCCAGCGACTCGGGCATCTCGGCCCGTGCCGGTTCGCGGCCCCATTTCAAGCCGAACATATCGCACCTCCCTGTAAATTCACGACAACATGGCAGGGCAGTCGTTAATTTCCCGTCACTTGCCAGTCTTGCCACAAGGGCTATCTTGCGCCCATGACCGACACCCCCGCACCCCAACTCCCCATGCGCGCCGCGATCATTCCGGTGACGCCGCTCCAGCAGAACTGCTCGCTGATCTGGTGCACGAAGACCATGAAGGGCGCGCTGGTCGATCCGGGCGGTGATCTCGACAAGCTCAAGGAGGGCGTCGCCAAGGCGGGTGTCACGCTCGAAAAGCTGCTCGTCACCCACGGGCACCTCGACCACTGCGGCCAGACCGGGATGCTGGCGGACGAACTGGGCCTGCCGATCGAAGGCCCGCACGAGGACGACCGCTTCTGGATCGACCAATTGGACGATGACGGCCCGCGCTGGGGGATGGTTGCCAAGAGCTTCACTCCGACCCGCTGGCTCCAGCACGGCGACACGGTGACGGTGGGCGAACTCACGCTCGACGTGATCCACTGTCCCGGCCACACGCCGGGCCACGTGGTATTCTTCCACGAGCCCAGCCGCTTCGCGATCGTCGGCGATGTGCTGTTCCAGGGCTCGATCGGCCGCACGGACTTCCCGCGCGGCAACCATCAGGACCTGATCGATTCCATCACCCAGCGCCTCTGGCCGCTCGGCGAGGACGTGATGTTCATCCCCGGCCACGGCCCGACCAGCACCTTCGGGCGCGAGCGCAAGACCAATGCCTTCGTAAGCGACTACGCGCTTTCTTGATTGCGACCCCGCCTCCGCGGGGTCGTCCTCGGTGCTGTTCCTTCGCTCCGCTACGGGCACCTGCGGGCGGCCGGTCGGTCTTGCGGCCTGTCCGTTGGCGGGCCGGTGAGAGCCTTCATTTGGCGGATCACATCACCCCTGCGCCCACCAGCGCCGCGACCACGGCGAGGCCCAGCAGCACCAGCATCGTCACCAGCGTTCCGACCATCCGGCCCCAGCCCCAGTTGCCGCCGTCCATGCCGAAGCCGTGCAGCACCCGGGCGATCATGTAGGCCGCTGCGACCAGGCTCAGCCACCCGCCGCCCTTGCCGGCCAGCTCGATGGCGGCAATCAGCGCCAGCACGAAAGGCGTGTTCTCGACGAAGTTGGCCTGCGCCCGCATCCGGCGTTGCAGGCTGTCGCTTCCGCCGTCGCCGACGCTGATCGACAGCGCGCGCCGCACCGCGCCGACGCGGATCGAAAGCCACAGGTTGAGCACGGCCGCAGCGGCCGCGGCCGCGAGCGTCACGGGAAGCATGATCATGGACGGAGATCCCCTCGTTGATGTGCCCTCGTGCTAGGGCGCGCGCTCGCGGGTTGCAACGCGCGATTTTTCCGCTATAGCGCGCGCCTTCCCGCCGCTGCTGGCCAAGGAAAGCCCGCA
This sequence comes from Porphyrobacter sp. CACIAM 03H1, assembly GCF_002215495.1. Lineage (NCBI taxonomy): Bacteria > Pseudomonadati > Pseudomonadota > Alphaproteobacteria > Sphingomonadales > Erythrobacteraceae > Porphyrobacter > Porphyrobacter sp. CACIAM 03H1. The sequence continues at coordinate 2,771,403 of NZ_CP021378.1, read as the reverse complement.
CAGCCTCGCGCTTGTGCGCCAGCCCTCCTTGCCGTAAGGGCGGCCTTCGAGAATCGCAGGCGCCGATGGCGCGCACGTTGTTTATTTGAGGAATTGGTGCCGCCATGGCTGTCCCCAAGAGAAAAGTTTCGCCTTCCCGTCGCGGCATGCGTCGCTCGCACGATGCCCTGAAGGTCGAGGCGTTCCACGAATGCCCGAACTGCGGCGAGCTGAAGCGCCCGCACAACATCTGCGGCCACTGCGGCCACTATAACGGGCGTCAGGTTGTCGCCGTCGGCTGATCGCCGCTGGCCTGGACAATAGACCGGAGATGAGCGCCATGAGCCTGCCCCGTATCGCTGTCGATGCGATGGGCGGAGATGAAGGCGTGCGCGTGATGGTCGAGGGCGCGGCCCTCGCCCGCCGCCAGCACGACAAATTCAAGTTCCTGTTGGTGGGCGATGGCGCGCGGATCGAAGCGGCGCTCGACAACCACCCGAACCTGCGCGCGGCCTCCGAAATCCTCCACTGCGACGACGTGGTGGGCGGGGACGAGCTGCCCAGCAAGGCGATCCGCCGCGCCAAGACCACCTCGATGGGCCTTGCCGTCAACGCGGTGAAGACCGGCGATGCCGGGGCCGCGGTCAGCGCGGGCAACACCGGTGCGCTGATGGCGATGAGCAAGCTCGCGCTCCGCACCATGCCGGGAATCGACCGTCCGGCGCTCGCCGCGATCATGCCGACCTTGCAGGCGCATGACGTTGTCATGCTCGACCTCGGCGCCAATACCGAGGCGGACGCGAGGAACCTCGTCCAGTTCGCGGTGATGGGCGCGGCCTATTCGCGGATCGTCAACGGCTTCGACAAGCCGGTGGTGCGCCTGCTCAACATCGGCACCGAAGAGATCAAGGGCACCGAGGAACTGCGCGATGCGGCAGCGATGCTCACCGCCGCATCGGCCGGCGATGGCCTCGCGCTCCAGTTCGACGGCTTCGTCGAAAGCGACAAGATCAACCGCGGCGAGACCCATGTCGTCGTCACCGACGGCTTTTCGGGCAATATCGCGCTGAAGGCGATCGAGGGTTCGGCGCGCTTCGTCACCGATCTGCTGCGCCAGGCCTTCACTTCCTCGCTGCGGAGCAAGATCGGCTTCCTGGTCTCGCGCCCGGCGACCGAGCTGCTGCGCCACCATCTCGATCCGAACAACCACAACGGCGCGGTCTTCCTCGGGCTCAACGGGGTGGTGGTGAAGAGCCACGGCAGCGCGACGGCCAAGGGCGTCGCCCATGCGGTCGCTGTGACGGCTCGCCTGCTCGAGAACAAGCTGACCGAGCGGATCGCGCAGGATCTCTCGCGCCTCGGCGAAGGCGCGCTGCGCCAGAACGGGCGCGCGGCGACGCCGAAGGACAGCGAGGCTCCCGCGTGACCGGATCGCGCGTGCTCGGCACCGGTTCGGCCCTGCCGCGCCGGATCGTGACCAACGCCGAACTGGCGGAGAAGGTCGACACCTCGGACGAATGGATCACCGCGCGCACCGGCATCCGTCAGCGCCATATCGCCGGTGACGACGAGACCACCTCCACCCTCGCCATCGCCGCCGCCCGCGCCGCGCTTGCCGATGCCGGGGTCGAGGCGTCGAGCATCGGGCTGATCGTTCTCGCCACTGCCACCCCCGACAACACCTTCCCCGCCACCGCCACCAAGGTGCAGGCCGCGCTGGGGTGCAACGGCGGGGTCGCCTTCGATGTCGCGGCGGTGTGCTCGGGCTTCCTCTATGCCCTGAGCGTCGCCGATTCGCTGTTGAGGACCGGCATGGCGAAGCGCGCGCTGGTGATCGGCGCGGAAACCTTCAGCCGCATCCTCGACTGGGAGGACCGCACCACCTGCGTGCTGTTCGGCGACGGGGCCGGGGCAGTGGTGCTCGAGGCGCCCTCGGGCGAGCCGGGCGGCAAGGACGCGCCGGGGATCCTCGCCTCGCGGCTCCATGCCGACGGCGCGCAGCACGATCTGCTCTATGTCGACGGCGGCCCCTCGACCACGCGGACCGTCGGCCATGTGCGGATGCGCGGGCAGGAAGTGTTCCGCCACGCGGTCGTCAACCTGTCGGGTGTGCTCAGGGAAGTGCTTGAGGAGACAGGCATTTCCGCCGACGCGATCGACTGGGTGGTGCCGCACCAGGCCAATGCCCGGATCCTCGACGCGACCGCGAAGAAGCTCGGCATCGCGCCCGAAAGGGTGATCGTCACGGTGCAGGATCACGCCAACACCTCGGCCGCCTCGGTGCCGCTGGCGCTCGATGTCGCGCGCAAGGACGGGCGGATCAAGCCCGGCGATCTCGTCATGCTCGAGGCGATGGGCGGCGGCTTCACCTGGGGTGCGAGCCTCATCCGCATGTGACCGCGCAGAGCCGCGTCTGTCCCTTTCGCTAACACAATTGCTGAAAACTCAAGCCCCGGCATGGCATCGCTTTGCAAAGGCGCGAGAAAAATCGTAAGCAGAAAACCTTCTTTCGGGTCGCGCCGCGAAGGAGAAATCGCATGATGCGTTCGGTTGGGACTTTGACCCGCGCCGATCTGGCGGAGACCATCAATCGCAAGATGGGCTTCAGCCGGGCCGAGTCGCTCGATCTGGTCGAGGCAATTCTCGCCAAGATGAGCGATGCGCTCGCCAAGGGCGAGAACGTGAAGATTTCGGGCTTCGGCAGCTTCGTGCTGCGCGACAAGAACGAACGGATCGGCCGCAATCCCAAGACCGGGATCGAGGTGCCGATCACCCCCCGACGGGTGATGACCTTCCGCGCGAGCCAGCTGCTCAAGGAACGGATCGCCAAGGGGTGAGAGCAAGAGGTGAGGCCAGATGACCGGTTTCGATGACGGCAAGGACGAGGGCGCGCTGCGCACCATCGGCGAAGTCAGCGAGGCGCTCGGCATCCGGCCTCACGTGCTCAGATACTGGGAGGCGCAGTTCCCGCTGCTGAAGCCGCTGAAACGCAGCGGCGGGCGACGCTATTACCGCGCTGCCGATGTCGAGCTGGTGAAGACCATCGACCGGCTGGTGAACCGCGAAGGCTACACCCTCAAGGGTGCCGAGGCGGTGCTGCGCGCCGCCGCAAAGTCCCCGCTCGACCGCCGCAAGGACGATCGCCGCAGCGGCGACCGCAGGGCCGATGCCGAACCCGATGCCGCGCCCGGGGTGCGGGTGGTGGTCCCCGAAGGGCCCGACATGGCCGAGATAATCGCCGGCCTTAAGGCCGTGCGCGCCAGACTCGCGGCGGCGCTCGAGGCCTGATCGCTACTCCGCCGCCAGCAGCGCGGCCTCGCCCAGATCGACACTGACGAGGCGCGAGACGCCTTTCTCGGCCATCGTCACCCCGAACAGGCGGTGCATCCGGCTCATCGTCACCGCGTTGTGGGTGACGATCAGGTAACGCGTCGTGGTGGTGGCGACCATCGATTCCAGCAGGTCGCAGAAGCGTTCGACATTGGCATCGTCGAGCGGCGCGTCGACTTCGTCGAGCACGCAGATCGGGGCCGGGTTGGTGAGGAACAGTGCGAAGATCAGCGCCGTGGCGGTCAACGCCTGCTCCCCGCCCGAGAGCAGCGACAGCGATTGCAGCCGCTTGCCCGGCGGCTGGGCGTAGATCTCGAGGCCCGCTTCGAGCGGATCGTCGGAATCGACCAGCGCCAGATGCGCCTGACCGCCCTCGAACAGGCGCGTGAAGAGGACGCGGAAATGTCCGTCGACCGCCTCGAAGGCGGCGCGCAGGCGCTCGCGACCCTCGCGGTTCAGGCTCCCGATCGAGCCGCGCAGGCGGGCGATGGCCTCGACCAGTTCCGCCTGCTCCTCGGCGGACGAGCCGTGCTCGGCCTCGATCCGGGCGAGTTCGTCTGCCGCCACCAGATTGACCGGGCCGATCCGTTCGCGCGCGGCGGTGAGCTTTTCCAGCTCGGCGGACTCGTCGGCAGCGGGGGCGAGGTCGTTCTCGTCGAAGCCGAAGCGTTCGCCCAGCAGCGGGGGCGGGCACTGGAAGCGTTCGCCCGAGATGCGGGCCATCTCGGCGCGGCGCAGCTCCTCGTTCTCGGCGCGCGCGGCGAGGCTGGCGCGGCTCTCTCGGGCCTGAGCCAGCACTTCGGTCGCCTGCGACAGCGCCGCATCGGCAGTGCGCTGGCGGGCGTCGGCCTCGCGCATCACCGCGTCGGCGGCGGCGAGTTCCTCGGCGAGGCGGTTGCGGGTCGCCTCGCCTGCCTCGATCTCGGCGGCCAGCATTGCAGGCTTGCCGGCGTGGACCGCGTGTTCCTCGGCGATCTCGGCGAGGCGGCGGGTGGTCTCGGCCATGCGCCGCTCGGCATCGGAGGAGCGCGCCTGCCATCCGGCGTGGTCGGCGGTCTGCGCCGCGAGCCTTTCGCGCGCGACGGCGAGCGCCTGGTCCTGCGCGGCGAGATCGGCGAGCGCGGCCTGCACCGCGGCGCGGGCGGCGGCGTTCTTCGCCTGCGCCGCCTCGAGCGCGGCGCGTCCGGCATCCTTCGCGGGAAGGCGCGTGCAGGCTTCGCGGGCCGTTTCGACCTCGCCCTTCGCGGCGGCGACCTGCGCGTCGATGTCGGACGCGCTGGCGGCGAGTTCGGCGAGGCGCGCGGCTAGGCGTTCCTTCGCGGCCTCGGCCTGATCGAGCCGCCGCAGCGCCTGCCGCTCCGCCTCGATCGCGCCTGCGATGCTGCGTTCCTGCGCGACGAGGCCTGTCTGGAGTGCCGCGAGTTCCTCGCGCACAGCCTTGTCCTCGGCCTCGGCTGCGGCGGCCGCGGTCCGCAGGGGGGGAAGGGCGGCTTCGAGTTCGGCAAAGCGGTTGGCTGCCTCGAGCTGCGCCGCCTCGGCCGCGCCTTCGCCGCGGGCGACGAAGCCGTCCCAGCGCCTGAGGTGCCCGGCGCGGGTCACCAGCCATTCGCCCGGCGCGAGCGTGCGGCCGTCGTCCTCGTCCACGCAATGCACCAGCGCGAGGCGGGCGGCGAGTTCCTCGGGGCATTGCGAGAGGCGCTTTGCCAGGCTGTCGGCCACCGGCTTCGGCGCGGCGGCCCCGGTCCAGAAGCGCCCGTCGGGCGTCCCCGCGGGCGCGCCAAGGGGGGACTTGCCATCTCGCCCCAGCACGGCGGCGAGCGCGCGTTCGTAGCCGGGGGTGACGGTGACGCGGTCGAGCGGGGTCGCCATGCCCTGCCGCCCTGCTTCGCGCTTGGCCCGCGCCTCGCGGTCGCGGGCGAGGGCGGTGTGCTCGCGCTCGACGCCGGCGAGTTCGGCGCGCGCCGCGGCAAGCGCACTGGCGGCCTCGTCGCGCGCGGTCTGCAATTCGCCCTTGCGCGCCTGATCCTCGGCAAGTTTCGCGCGCAGCCGGGCAAGGTCGTCGGCGGCGAGGTCTGCCGCCTCGCGCGCAGCGATGACATCGGCTTCGGGATCGCCCGCGCTTTCGAGATCGGCGCGGGCGCGCGCGATGCGCGCGGCCTCGGCCTCGATCCGGGCGAGGCGCGCCTCGGCCTGCTCGACGGCGGCTTCGGCGACGCGCCACTCGGCCTCGACCCCGGCCTGATCGGCAGTCGCCTTGGCGAGCGCGAGTTCGGCGGCGCGGGCAGCGCGTTCCTTGTCCTCGGCCTTTTCGGCGAGCAGCGGGCGGGCCGCTTCGGCGGCAGCAGCGGCCTCGCGGCTGGCGGCGAGTTCCTGCGTCAGCCGAGCCAGCGCCTCGACCGCGGCATTGGTCAGGCGGTCGGCATCCGAGCGGTCCTCCTCGAGCCGCTTGCGCTGCCGTTCGAGATCGGCGAGCCGCGTTTCGGCAGCGTCGAGCTTTTCGGCAAGCGCGGCCATGCGGTGCCCGTGGGCGCTGGCATCGTCGCGCCGGTCGGCAAGCTCGTCGCGCGCTTCGGCGAGCGCCTGCGCCGCCTCGGCCTGCTGCTTCTGGGCGATCTCGACCAGCTTCTGCGCCTGCGCGACCTTGGTCTCCGCCTCCTCGGCTGCGGCGCGTGCGGCCTTGGCGGCGGCGGCGGCCTCGCGCCAGCGGGCGAAGAGCAGCCGCGCCTCGGCCGCCTGGATGCGGTTCGTGAGTTCGGTGTAGCGTTCGGCCTGCTTGGCCTGCCGCTTCAGACTCGCGATCTGCGCGTCGAGCCCGGCCATCAGGTCCTCGAGCCGGGCGAGGTTCGCTTCGGCCCCGCGCAGCTTGCTCTCGGCATCCTTGCGGCGGACGTGGAGGCCGGCGATCCCCGCCGCTTCCTCAAGCATCGCGCGGCGTTCGGCGGGCCTTGCGGCGATCACCTGCGCGATCTTGCCCTGGCTGACCAGCGCCGGGGAGTGCGCGCCGGTGGCGGCATCGGCGAAGGTGAGCGCCACGTCCTTGGCGCGCACGTCGCGCCCGTTGACGCGGTAGGCGCTGCCCGCCCCGCGCTCGATCCGGCGGGTGACGACCAGCTCCTCGCCGCCGTCATCCTCGGCGTGGAGCACCACTTCGGCGAAGTCGCGGGGTGGCCTTGTGGAGGTGCCCGCGAAGATCACGTCCTCCATCCCGCCAGAGCGCATCGACTTGGCCGAGGTTTCCCCCATGACCCAGCGGATCGCTTCGAGCAGGTTGGATTTGCCGCAGCCGTTCGGCCCGACGACCCCGGTCAGCCCGGGCTCGATGCGCAGTTCCGCCGGCTCGACGAAGCTCTTGAACCCGCTGAGCTTGAGCCGGTGGATCTGCATCGGCTGACTTGGCGCCCCCGCCCGTCAGCCTCAGCGCGCGCCGGCGCGCTGGAGGGCCGGTTCGAGCACGTCCCAGGTGGTGCCTTCCACCCGCTGGCCGTTGAGGAAGAAGGTCGGGGTGCCGGTGACCTTGTCCTTGGCCTGATTGGCCTCGACGCTCTTGACCAGCGCCTCGATCTTCGTGGTGTCGGCGAGGCAGGCGCGGCCCTGATCGGCGCTGAGACCGCGCGCGGCGAAGAATTCGAGCAGGCCCGTCGCCTCCCCGATCGCGACGAAGCGCTGGTTCAGCGGCAGCGCGCCTGCCGCCTGGACCGCCTGCGGGTTGCCCTGCAGGCCGGTGAAGACGGTCTCGAGGTTCTGCCACACCTCGTCCGAGAGCGGCTGGAACTGCTCCTTCGCCCCGCACTGGGCGAGGGTGGCGATCACCGCGTCGAAGGGATTGAGGAAGATCTCGCGCTGCTCGAAGCTGACGGTGCCGCTGGCGACATACTTGTTCTTGAGCGGCTCCTTGCCGGTCTTGGCGAAGTTGGCGCAGGCACCGCAGGTGTGCGAGGCATACTCGACCAGCTTGAGCGGCGCATCGGGGTTGCCCATCATGTAGCCGCCCTCGGGCGTGATGGTGACGACATTGGTCCACTGCTGGCCGGCGGGCGGCGCGACGGCGGGCAGGGGCTCGCCCCTGGCACCGGCGCCGTCGGTGGTCGCGGCATCGTCGCAGGCGGCCAGCATCAGCGGCGCGAGCGCGAGCAGGGGAAGGGCGAGCAGGCGGGTCTTGATCATTGTCGGGGCAATCCTCGGGACAGCGAAGGGAAAGGGATAACCCCTGAGAGGCTGGAGCGGCAAGCGCGCCCGCGTCCGGGGGCTGTGAACAGTGTGAACAACTCGCGCGGGGTCAGCCCGCAGTGGGGGTGAACTTCGCCGAGAGCACGGGGTAGAGCCCCTCCCAGCTGTAGACATCCTCAAGTAGCTTGCCGTCGAGCGCAAAGCTGGGCGTGCCAGGCACGGCGAATTCGGCGTAGTCGGCCTTGGCGTTGGCGAGAATGGCCTTGGCGGCGGCGTCGTTGGCTATGCAGGCGTCGAGCTCGGCGCGCGACTGGCCGCGGCGCACCAGCATCTCGGTCAGCCCGAGCGCGGCGGCTGCATTGGCGCGGCCGGCCTTGTCGCCGCGCTCCCAGATCGCCTGCTGGCTGGCGGGCGCCGCGCGCGCCTTGCCGAGCCAGTCGGCCTGAGCGAGCATCAGCGCCTGGTGGCGGCCCTTGAAGCCCGCCGGATCGCCGCACTGGGCAAGGAGGGTCACCGCGAGGTCGAGCCCGTTGCGGATCACCGGACGCACCTCGACGTTCATCTTGCCCGGCTTCAGGAGCACGATCTCGAGCGCCGGTTCGCCCCGCGCGGCGAAATCGGCGCAATGCGGGCAGGTGTAGCTGATGAACTCGATGAGCTTCGTATCCGCCGCCGGATTGCCGATCAGGTGGCCGCGCGCGGTGCGGGCGATGGTGGTCTGCCAGTTGCCGGGGTTCTCGGGCGCGCCGAAGGCGCTGCCCGGACGCGAGAGGTCGGCTGGCTGCTGCTGCTGCTGCTGCGCGGTCACCGGGCCGGTCGCCAGCGCCATGAGGGCGGCGGCGGCGGAAAGGAGGAGGGGCTTGATCATCACGTCTGGTCGTCCTGAGGGGTGTCGGCTTCGCTGTTCGAGAGGCTGCGGGCGAGCGATTCGAGCACGGTGCGCAGTTCCGGATCGCCGATATCGCGCAAGCTGTCGCCCAGTTCCAGCGGGATCGGCTTCAGGGAGGGCGGTGGGCGCACCGGCCTGCCGTCAGCGGGCGGGGTGACGGCGCCCTGCCTCAGCTTGACCCGGGCGACCGCGCGGTAGCCGAAGAAGCGGTTCACCCGCTCGATGATCTCGGGGATGACCTGCGTGATGAGCGGCGCATGGGCCGGCACCACAACCAGCTCGAGGATGCCCTCGGCCTTCTCGCCCGGGGGAAAGCGGATCGCCTCCGGGCTGCACACGCGGGCATGAGCGGGGCCGACGATCTCGGGCCAGCGGGTGACGACCGAGGACTGCACGAAGCCGAAGCGGCGGAAGGCGGTGCGGCCGATTTCCGGCATCAGGTCGCCGATCGCGCGCGCGCCCTGTCCGCGTGGGCGGGCATAGGGCTTCGGAGCGGCCTTGCCGGTGCTTTTCTTGTCGCTTCCCATGTCTGCGCCCGCCATGCCATAGGCGGCGCGTGACTGCCAGCATCTCCGACCAACTGCTGTCGTGGTACGACGGGAACGCCCGCGACCTGCCGTGGCGCCTGCCGCCGGGGAGCGCGCTGCCCGATGACCCCGCATGGCCCTATCGCGTATGGCTGTCGGAGGTGATGCTCCAGCAGACCACGGTGGCGGCGGTGAAGCCCTACTTCGCGAAGTTCACCGCCACTTGGCCGACGGTCGATGCGCTCGCCGCCGCTTCGGACCATGACGTCATGGCGGCATGGGCGGGGCTCGGGTACTACTCGCGCGCCCGCAATCTGGTGAAATGCGCGCGTGCCGTGGCGGAGCGGGGCGGCTTTCCCCGAACCGAGGCCGAACTGCGCGCGCTTCCCGGCCTTGGCGACTACACCGCTGCCGCCGTGGCCGCGATCGCTTTCGGCGAGCGGGCGGTGGTGGTCGATGCCAATGTCGAGCGGGTGGCGGCGCGGCTCTTCGCGATCGACGAACCCCTGCCGGGCGGACGCAAGGCGATCCGCGCCGCGGCGGACAGGATCACGCCCGAGCGGCGCGCGGGGGACTTCGCGCAAGCCCTGATGGACCTCGGCTCGCATATCTGCACCAGCAAGTCCCCGCGCTGCCTCCTCTGCCCGCTCGCCGAAGCCTGCGAGGGTCGCCGCGCAGGCGAGCCGGAACGCCTGCCGGTCAAGCCGGCGAAGAAGGCGGTGCCGGAGCGGCGGGGCACCGCCTACTGGATCACCCGCAACCGGGGCGCCGATGTGTGGCTCGTCACCCGTCCGCCAGAGGGGATGCTCGGCGGGATGCGCGCCCTGCCCGACGACGGCTGGAGCGCGCGCATGGATGGATCCGGCACGCCGCCGCTTGCGGGTGAATGGCGCAGCCTCGGCGCGGTGCGGCACGGCTTCACCCATGCCAGCCTGACGCTGGAGGTGCTGACGCTCGAAACCGCGCAGGAACCGGCGGGCGAGGGCGGCTGGTGGCCGGTCGAAAGGATCGGCGAGGCGGGCCTCGCGACGCTCTTTGCGAAAGCAGCGCAGATCGCGCTGGCGGCGGACTAGAGGATCCCGCCGCCCAGCGTCAGCCTGACGCCCGCGATCAGCAGCACGATCAGGCAGAAATTGCGCCCGCCGTCCTTCGAGGACAAGGCACCGATGATGATCCCGACCACGATCAGCGGCAGCGCGAGCCAGTTGGCCCAGCCGAGCAGGGGGATCTGCGCGGGGATCACGATCACGAGGCTGACAAGCCCGACGAGATAGGCGAGGACGTTGAGCATGTGTCTTATATGGCTAATACGCCCCGCGATTGCAAGCACCCCCTGTGCCCCCGATTGACCCGCGCCGCGCCCTGCCGCAGACATGGCCGCGACGCACCAAGCCGGAGATTCTCCCCACATGCCGACCCCCATGTCGACCTACGCCTTCGCCTCTCCCGTGATCTCGCGCCGCGCCCTGTTCCGCAGCGGTGCGCTGCTGGCCGCAGGCGGCGCGCTTTCCGGGCTGCCCTTCGGCCGCGCGCTGCTGGCGCATGACGTTGCCGAGGACTGGCCCGCGGTCGCGGCGATGGCAAACAAGTATGTCGGCACCCGCAAGCTCGCCAACCTGTTCCTGACCTTCGGCTGGGGGCAGGAAGACCACGCCCACACCGTCGGCGGCGGCACGCTCTCGCTGGCGAAGCCCGCCCCGGTCGACGAGAATTCGCTCTACCGCATATATTCGATGTCCAAGCCGATCACCGGCATGGCGACCATGATCCTGATCGACGAGGGCAAGCTCGGCCTCGACCAGCCGCTGCACGAGATCCTGCCCGCCTTCCGCAACATGCAGGTGCTGGTGCGCCCCGACGCCGACCTGATGGACACCGAGCCGGCGATCCGTCCGATCACCATCCGCCAGCTGCTCACCCACACCGCCGGGCTGGCCTACCAGATCAACCCGAAATCGCCGCTGGTCGATGCCTACAGCGCTGCCGGCCTTGTCGGCGGACGGGTGAGCCGGATGCCGATCCCGGGCTTCCCGCCCGTGACCCCCGCGCCCAATCTCGCAGAATGGGCCGACCGCCTCGCCGAACTGCCGCTGATGTACCAGCCGGCGACGAAGTGGAACTACAGCTGCTCGATCGACCTGCTCGGCCGGGTGATCGAGGTGGCGAGCGGGATGGATTTCGAGGCCTTCCTCAAGAAGCGCATCTTCGACCCTTGCGGCATGACCAGCACCTGGATGCAAGTCCCCGCGAGCGAGGTGCACCGCCTTACCGACAATTACGGCATACTCGGCAGCAATGCCTTCCCGCTCGATCCGGCGGCGAACTCGATCTACCTCGATCCGCCCGAGGTGCCCACCGGCGGCGGGGGCCTTGTGTCCTCGCCCAAGGATTATGACCGCTTCCTGAGGATGCTGCTCGGCTACGGCCGGCTCGATGGCAAGTTCGTGATGAGCGAGGAGGCGGTGCGCGTCGGCACCTCGAACCTCATCCCGGCCACGGTCGACCTCACGGGAAGCTGGATGGAAGGCGAGGGCCACGGCGCGGGCGGGCGCTCGTCCGGCACGACCTTCGGCTGGGGCGGGGCGGCGGGCACGCTGGCGGCGGTCGATTTCGAGCTTGGCCTGCGCAGCGCGCTGTGGACCCAGTACATGCCGTCGGAAGCCTATCCGATCCGCGACGAATTCCTCGCCGCGATGGAGAGCGACCTCGCGGCGATGCGCGCGAAGAAGAAGGCCGCGTGATGCACGCCCCCGCGTCTGCGCCGCTCATGGCCTTCGCCGGATCGCCGATCGACCGGGCGGACCACATCCGCGTCGATGATGCGGCACTGGCGGGCCTGATGAACTGGCGCGCGAGGGTGCTGCTGCTCGAGGGGTTGCTGCCGGGCGTGGACGAGCAGGGCGGCTTGGTGTGGGGCTCGCTGGCGGACGTGCCCGAGGAGGCCGAACTGGTGTTCCTCGGGATGCTCGACGGTAAGGCGCACTTCGCTCCCGTTCCCGCCGAGGGCGCTGAAGGGCCGGCCTATGCCATGCCGCGGGCGTGGCAGCTGATGACCCAGCTCGCGCCGCCGGACCTGGCGATCTACGGCGCGGCGAGGAGCCTTGTCGACTGGCATGCGCGGCACCGTTTCTGCGCGCGCTGCGGCTCGCCGACGAAGCTCGTCAAGGGCGGCTGGCAGCGGCACTGCGACAATTGCGGCGCGGACCACTTCCCGCGCACCGATCCTGTCACGATCATGCTGGTCGAACATGAGGACAGGCTGCTGCTGGGCCGCCAGCCGCGCTTCCCGCCCAGGATGTATTCAGCCCTCGCCGGCTTCGTCGAACCGGGCGAGACCATCGAGGAAGCGGTCGCGCGCGAAATCCACGAGGAAGCGGGCGTGCGGGTGCGCGATGTGAAATACATCGCCAGCCAGCCCTGGCCCTTCCCGAGCCAGCTGATGATCGGCTGCACCTCGGTCGCCGACGATCCGACGCTCAACATCGACAAGACCGAGCTCGAGGACGCCCGCTGGTTCACCCGCGCCGAGCTGATGGAAGCGCGCGCGGCCGGGGAAGCGGGGACGGATCTGCTCTACTTCCCGCGCCCCTTCGCGATTGCGCACCATCTGGTGTGCTGGTGGCTCGACCGATGACAGGTCATCGCCTTGTCATCGACATCTGGTCGGATGTCATGTGCCCGTGGTGCCTGATCGGTTATGGCCAGCTGTCGAAGGCGCTGAAGGAACTCGAAGGCGAGATCGCGGCCGAGATCCGCTGGCGACCGTTCGAGCTCAACCCGCAGATGCCGCCCGAGGGCGAGGAGCAGGAGGCCCATCTCCGGCGCAAATATGGCCGCCCGGCGGAAGAGGGCGCGCGCATTCGCGGGCAGATGAAGTCGATTGCCGAAAGCGCTGGCGTGTCGCTGTCGTGGGAAGGTGAGGGTGATGCCCCTCCGGCGATGATGTGGAACACTCGCGATTGCCACAAGCTGCTCGCCTTCGCGCTCGAGCAGGCCGGCCCCGAGGTGCAGACCGCCCTCAAACTCGCGCTGTTCCGCGCACATTTCAACCAGCGCCGCGACCTGTCGGACCGGACGGTGCTGCTCGATATCGCCGCCGCGGCTGGCCTCCACCGCGAGGCGGCGAAGGCTGCGCTCGATGATCCCGCACTCGAGGCCCGCGTTATCGCCGAGGAACAGCAGGCCTGGGACATGAACATCTCCGGCGTCCCGGCGATGATCGTCGAAGGCAAGTTCCTGATCCCGGGCGCGCAAACCCCCGAGGTCTACGTGAACGCCCTGCGCCGCGTCGCCGCGAAGGTGCGCGCGGCGGGTTGACCCATATTCGGGGCGGGGGGCCGTCCGTCAGCCACCCATGTCAGCGCCCCTTTGCGCCGTTCCCTGCAAGCCGGTGGGACGCGACCCGCCATCCGGCCGGACGCTCCATTCCAGCAGGAGAACACCCATGTCCAAGGTTTCAGCCATTTTCGACAGCCACGCCGAAGCCGAGCGCGCCGTGCGCGATCTGCGGATGCTGGGGATCGGCGATCACGACATGTCGGTGATCGCCCACCACAAGGGCACCACCACCACGCGCTCGGGCGACATCGACGTGACCGACGAGGACCATCGCAACGTGCTGCGCGGCGTGCTCGGCGGCGGGGCGCTGGGCGCAGGGCTGGGCGTGGCCGCTCTCGCGATCCCGGGTGTCGGGCCGCTCGCCGCGGCCGGCGCCATCGCTGCCGCCGCCGTGCCGGAAGCGGTCGGCGTCGGCGCGGTTCTCGGCGCGATCGGCGGCACGCTCAACGAAACGCTCACCAAGCACGGCGTGAGCGAGGAAGACGCGACCTATTACAACGACCGCATCAAGGAAGGCGGCGTGGTGGTGACGGTCGAGGATATCGGCGTCGACGAGGAAAAGCTGCGCGAGGTGCTCTACCGCAACGGCGGCCACAACGCCTCGCGGGCGCGCGGCGTGGCCTGATCGCTGGCCTAGCCTGGCCGGACGCGGGGGTAAGCCCCTCGCGCCCGGTCCGGCACCGCAGAACCGAAGGGCCGGAACGATGGCACTCATGCCCCGGATGCGCGCGCCCGCCAGGGCGCTGCCCGATATCGGGCGCGGCGGCTTCGTCGCGCTCGGCGTGCTGCTGATGACGGTGGGGGCGCTGTCGCTGCTGTTCCCCTTCCTAGCCGCCCTGTCCTTCAATCTGGTCGTCGGTGTCACCCTGCTCGCCGGAGGGATCGTCACGCTGGTACAGGCCATCCGGCTGCGTGGCTGGCGCGGCTTCGCGCTGCAGGTGCTGCTGGGGCTGCTCTATGTCGGGGGCGGGATCATCTTCCTCGTCGCCCCTCTGGCCGGCGTGCTCGCGCTGACGGTGCTGCTCGGGGCCTTCTTCGCCGCCGATGGCGCGGCCCGGATCATGCTCGGCCTGCGCATCCGCCGGCAGCGCGCATGGTGGCTGTTCGTCGTATCCGGACTGCTGTCGCTGGCGCTCGGCGTGCTGGTGCTGTTCGGCCTGCCGAGCGGGCTTTCGGTGGCGCTGCTCGGCATCGTGGTCGGGGTCAACATGATCCTGACCGGCTTCAGCTTCGTGTGCTGCACCGGCAAGGAGGCGGACGCCGAGCCCGCGCCGGGCGGCTAGACCAGCCCGAGCCGCTCCAGCTTCATCGCCAGCCTGCCGGGGAGGGCATCGCCGATGTCCTCCCCCTCGGCCACGTCCCTCGGGGCCTTGTCCTCGGTGAGGTAGCGCCAGCCCTGATGCGCGCGCTTGGGCTGGGTGTGGACGCGGATCAGGCGCGGTTCGAGCACGATGTCCCAGCGGCCATCATCCGTCTTCTCGAACCCGAGGATCGGCGAGCGTGCGACGATCGCGTGATTGATGATCCAGTACAGCGATCCGCCGATACACTCCGCATGGCGCGTCGGGCGGTTGCGGGTGGTCAAGGCGATCGCCTCGCGGCCCTCATACCAGCTTTCGAGATGCGCATAGCTTTTCGCCCCGAAGGCGATCTTGGTCAGGTGAAGCGGCATCCTGCGGCTTTCCGGCACCCGGCGCCGGGAGTCAACGGGCGAGGTATTCGTCGAGCGTCAGGTGCAGGCGGCGGATGCGCGCCTCCTGATAGTTCCCGAGCGTCTGCGCCCCTTTCCGCGAGGCCTTGGCCCCGTCGCGCTGGAGCTTGAGGTTCTCGGTGTCCTGATCGAGGATCTCCGCGAGCGCAAAGCCGGGGACGGTGGTGTAGCTGTCCTCGACGCCGAGCCGGACCGGGGTGGCGGGCGGCGGGCGCTCGCCAGAGGCGGGGAGGGGCTGCAACACCAGAATCTCGTGGAGGCATTCGTCCGGCCCGAGCGGGCGGAAGCGGTAGCATAGGCGGATGCCGATGCCGGGGAAGAAGAAGGCATTGGGGAAGAGGAAGTACTCGATCGAATCCATCATCTCGCTGGTGGAGACGCTCGAAAGGTCGGTACCGAAAGCTGCGCCCAGTTCCTCGCGCAACAGTCGCGCGTGCTCGGCGCGGGCCTTGGCGCCCTCAGGCAAGGCGGAGGGATCGCGCCCCAGCTTGCCGAACAGCGTCGCCTCGCTGACCTCCTGCCTGAGGTGGGGCGAGGGCACGCCGACCGCATGGATGAAGCGCGACACGTGCTTGCCGAAGATGTCGTATTGCGCATTGGCATCGGCGGCGGTGTAGACCGCCTGCGCGTGGGTCTCGAGCACGTGGAAGGCTTCCAGAAAAGCCTCCATCGCCATCTTCCAGTTGGCGGGCAGCACCTTCTCGGTGTGGAGCGCGACATAGCGGTCGTGCATCGGCCAGAGCTTGAAGTGCTCCGGCATCACTTCGAGCTGCTCGGCCAGCGGCGGCGGATCGGCACCCATGTGGATGAAGACGAACCCGCCCCAGGTCTCGCAGGCGACTTCGTCGAGGCCGAAATTCTCGTCGGAGACGTGGGGGAAGTCCCATCGACAGGGGATTTCCCGCAAGCTGCCGTCGAGGTTCCAGCTCATCCCGTGAAACGGGCAGCGGATATGCGCCCGCCGCACCCCGCGCGAACCTTCGGCGGCGAACTTCATCCCCCGGTGGGGACAGGAATTGACGAAGGCACGGATCTGCCGGTCGGCCCCGCGCATCACCAGCACCGAGTGGTGGCCGACGTCGTAAACATAGCGGTCGCCGGGATCGGGGATATGCTCCTCGCGGCAGGCCCATTGCCACACGCCCGGCCACAGGCGCTCCATCTCGAGATCGTGGAAGGCCGGGTCGGTGTAGCGCGCGAAGGGCAGGTCTGCGTCGCCGAGGAAGGTGTAGGCCTGCGCGCGCATCGCGGCAGGGGGATTGTCCCCATCGGCATCGAGGATGTCCTGCATCGAGGGGCCGGGGCAGCGCGCCTCCCCCGGCGCGAGTGCGGGGTCGGACGGGGCGGTGAGATCGGGCCTGCTCACCGCATCGCCTCGCGGTGGTAGAGCGGGTCGTCGGGCTTGCGCTGACCCATGATGAAGGGGGTGGCTGCAACCATGCCGTCGGTCGCGGGATCATCGCGCACCCAGTCGACCAGCTCGCTGCGGTAGGCGATCTTCCAGATGCCCCCGCGCCGCTCGTAGCGATCGACGTAACGTCCGGAGATGAACAGATCGCGCGGCGCGTCGCCGTCATCGAAAACGCGGTGATAGGCCTGGTAGTAGACTTCGCCGAAGGCCTCATCTTCGCCGGCGAAGTCGATCAGGTGCTGGCCGATCAGGTGATGGTTGCGCTGGTGCCCGGCGAGCATGGTCATGCAGAAGTCTGCGAAGTCGGCTGGCGAGCCGGAGAACACCCCGTATTCGCACCGCGCCTCGGGCCAGAACTGCGCCGCCAGCAATGCCCCGTCGAGCCGGTCCAGCCCGCGCATGTAGTGTGCGGCCAGATCGATGATGGCGAAACGATCCTCCGCGCTGCCCATCAAGCGATACTCAACCCGCCATCGACGATGAAGGGCGCGCCGGTGGCGAACCTGCTTTCGTCGCTGGCGAGGTAGACCACGAGGTGGGCGATATCCTCGACCTCGCCCATCCGACCGATGGGCTGGGCGATGGAGAAGGCGGCGCGGGTCGCCTCGGGGTCGGGTGTGCCGGCGATGACGCTCTCGACGTTGGGCGTAAGGATCGTTCCCGGCTGGACCGAATTGACCCGCACCCCGTTCTTCTCGCGCGCGCAGTAGAGCGCGATCGACTTGGTCAGCGTCACCACGGCCGCCTTCGCGGAGTTGTAGGCGGCAAGATCGGGCGAGACCTTGTTGCCCGCCGCCGA
Source organism: Porphyrobacter sp. CACIAM 03H1 (assembly GCF_002215495.1). NCBI lineage: Bacteria > Pseudomonadati > Pseudomonadota > Alphaproteobacteria > Sphingomonadales > Erythrobacteraceae > Porphyrobacter > Porphyrobacter sp. CACIAM 03H1. The sequence continues at coordinate 2,754,252 of NZ_CP021378.1, read as the reverse complement.
CGAGAAGTTGACGATCGATCCGCCGCCGCCCTTCGCCATCAGCGGGATCGCCGCCTTGCAGCCCATGAAGATCGAGTCGACGTCGACGGTGTAGCAGCGCCGGAAATCCTCCGGCGAGATGTCGGCGATCGAGCCGAACACGGTGATCGCGGCGTTGTTCACCAGCACGTCGAGCCGCCCGTGGACCTGTTCGACCTCCGCGATCACTTCCTGCCAGCGCGCCCAGTCGGTCACGTCCTGCCGGATGTAACCGCAGCCCAGCTCCGCTGCCGTGGCGCTGCCCGCCGCCTCGTCGATATCGGTGATGATCACCGTGGCACCCTCGGCCAGCAGCGCCTTGGCCGACGCCTTGCCGAGCCCCATCGCGCCGCCTGTCAGCAGCACCACCTTGCCTGCCACCCGTCCTGCCATCGCTCTCTCCCCGCTGTGTTTCGGGAGAGGCTATCAGCCGACCAGACCGCTCACCACTGCCAAACTGAGGAAGACCAGGAAGCCCATCGAGTCGGTCGTCATGGTGACGAAGATCGACGAGGAGATCGCCGGGTCGGCCTTCAGGCGTTGCAGCACCAGCGGCACGCACACGCCCGCAATGCCGGCGATCATGATGTTGCACAGGATCGCCGCGCCGATCACGCCGCCGAGCAGCGGGTTGCCGAAGAGCACCGCGACGATGCTGCCGAGCACCACCGCGATGCTCGCGCCGTTGAGGGCCGCGATACTGAGTTCGCGCCGGATCGCGCGGGAGGTGTTGGCGTCGGTGAGCTGGTTGGTGGCGATCGCGCGCACCGTCACCGCAAGAGTCTGCGTGCCGGCATTCCCTCCGATCCCCGCCACGATCGGCATCAGCACCGCAAGTGCCACCATCGTCGCGATCACGTCCTCGAACTGCGCGATCACGGTCGAGGCGACCGAAGCGGTCACGAGGTTCGCCAGCAGCCAGCGCACCCGGGCCTTGTAGGAATCGACGATCGGCTCGTTGATGTCCCCGTCGCCCGCGCCCGACAGCAGCAGCGCGTCCTCGCCCGCCTCTTCGGAGATGATGTGGACGATATCGTCGACGGTCATCTGGCCGACCAGCCGCCCGCTCTCGTCCACCACGGCGGCCGAGATCAGCGCGTATTTCTGGAACATCAGCGCGACCTCTTCCTGATCCATCGTCACCGGGATCAGGGTCTGGTCGCGCTTCATCACGTCGGTCAGCTTGACCGAGCGCGGGGTGGTGAGGATCCAGTTCAGGGCGCAGGTGCCGACCGGATGGTGCCGCTCGTCAATCACGAAGACTTCGAAGAAGTCATGCTCCAGATCGCCGGCCTCGCGCAGGTAATCGATCAGATCGCCGACCGTCAGATGTTCGGGCACCGCCACGAAGTGCCGGCTCATCAGGCGCCCGGCGGTTTCCTCGGGATAGGCGAGCGCGCTCGAGACGGCCTCGCGGGTCTCCGGCTCGAGCTCGGCCATGACCGCGCGCTGGTCGTCCTCATCGAGGTCCTCGATGAGCTGCACCGCGTCATCGGTGTCGAGCTGCTCGGCGATGGTGGCGACCGCCTGCGCGGGCAGGGCCTCCATCAGGTCCTCGCGCACGTAGTCGTTCAGTTCCGCGATGACGTCGCTGGTCATCAGATCGCTGATCGCGGTCGCCAGTTGCGCGCGTTCCGAGCGGTCGAGCAGCTCGATCAGGTCGGCGATGTCGGCTGCGTGCAGCGGCTCGACCAGATCGTAGACCGCGCCCTTGTCGCCCGCATCGAGGGCATCGCGCACCGCGCCGACGTAATCGGCTTTCAGGCGGTTCTCCTCGTCGTGACGCTCGTCGTCGACGCGGTCGTCCGGACGCACCTCGACCTCGCCGGAATCGGCGATCAGGAGATCGTCTTCGGGGATGCGGTCGTCGGCCATGTCGGCGGTTTAGGCGGGGAGGGCGCAAAAGCAAGGCTGGAGGGTGACAGGGGCGACATGGCTGCTAAAAGCGCGGGCAAATTCACGCAGGAGATACCCCAGATGGCCGAAACCCTTACCTTCACCCTCGACAACGGCACCGGCGAACACGGCGATGTCGTCATCAAGCTGCGCCCCGACCTGGCCCCCGGCCACGTCGCGCGCATCACCGAGCTGGCGCAGGAAGGCTTCTACGATGGGGTGATCTTCCACCGCGTGATCGCCGGCTTCATGGCGCAGGGCGGCGACCCGACCGGCACCGGCATGGGCGGCAGCGACAAGCCCGACCTTCCGGCCGAGTTCAACGCCGAGCCGCACGTCGAAGGCGTGTGCTCGATGGCCCGCGCGCAGAACCCCAACAGCGCCAACTCGCAGTTTTTCATCTGCCTCGACGACGCGCGCTTCCTCGACAAGCAGTACACCGTCTGGGGCCAGGTCATCAGCGGCATGGAACACGTCCACGCCATCCCCAAGGGCGAACCGCCGCGCGCGCCGGGGAAGATCGTCAAGGCGACGGTCGCCTGAGCGACACCATCGCATTGCAGGATCCGGAGGGGCGGCTTCGGCCGCCCCTTTTCGTTGAACCGCCGGGCGCTTGGCGCTATGGGCGCGGCCTTCATGAAACCGCAAACGCCTCCCCGGACCTACAGGGTCAAGAGCTTCGGCTGCCAGATGAACGTCTATGACGGCGAGCGCATGGGCGAGCTGCTGGGCGAGCAGGGGATCGTGCCCGCGCCCGAAGGGGAAGAGGCCGACCTCGTCATCCTAAACACCTGCCACATCCGCGAGAAGGCCGCGGAAAAGGTCTATTCCGACATCGGCCGGCTGGTCGCGGCGGGCAAGGAAGCAGAGGCCCAAGGCGGAAGGGCCCCGCTGATCGCGGTCGCGGGCTGCGTCGCGCAAGCCGAGGGCGAGGAGATCATGTCGCGCGCGCCTGCGGTCAGTATCGTGGTCGGCCCGCAGGCCTATCACCGGCTGCCCGAGATGCTCGACAAGGCCGTGAAGGGCGAGCGCGCGACCGACACCGACATGCCCGCCATCGCCAAGTTCGACGCGCTCCCTCAGCGCAAGAAGCGCGGCCCGAGCGCCTTCCTGACGGTGCAGGAAGGCTGCGACAAGTTCTGCACCTATTGCGTCGTCCCCTATACCCGCGGCGCGGAAATATCGCGGCCTTTCAGCCACCTCGTTTCCGAAGCGCAGAAACTTGTCGAAGCGGGCGCTAAGGAGATCACGCTGCTCGGCCAGAACGTCAATGCGTGGTCGGGCGAGGACGAGAAGGGGCGGCGCGGAGGCCTTGGCGGGCTGATCCGGGCGCTCGCCGGGATCGATGGGCTGGAGCGTATCCGCTACACCACCAGCCATCCCAACGACATGGACGAAGACCTCATCGCCGCGCATGGCGAGGTCGCCAAGCTCATGCCCTATCTGCACCTCCCCGTGCAGGCCGGGAACGACCGGATCCTCAAGGCCATGAACCGCCAGCACACGGCGGAAAGCTACCTCAGGCTGATCGAGCGCTTCCGCGCCGTCAGGCCTGATATCGCGCTGTCGGGCGATTTCATCGTCGGCTTTCCGGGCGAGACCGAGGCGGAGTTTGAGGACACCCTGAGCATCGTCGACGAAGTCCGCTACGCCGCCTGCTTCAGCTTCAAGTACTCCCCGCGTCCCGGCACGCCCGCGGCGACGATGGACGGCCAGATCGCCCCCGAGGTGATGGACGAGCGCCTCCAGCGCCTTCAGCAGCGCATCGGGCACCACCAGTATGCCTTCAACCAGGCGAGTGTCGGCAAGACCTGCAAGGTTCTGGTCGAGCGCACCGGGCGCCATCCCGGCCAGTGGCTCGGCAAGTCGCCCTGGCTGCAATCGGTGTGGTTCGAGGGCGATCACGCGATCGGCGATCTGGTCGAAGTCACGCTCGCTGAAGCCGGCCCCAACTCCCTGAAAGGGCTAGTTTCCGTCCCGGCCTGATCGTTCTGCGGCGACTGCCGCGCGGGCGATGTCGTTGTAGACCCGGCGCGGCTTGGCATTGCGCGACACGTTGTAGAGCTCGCTCACCAGCGCCCGGTCGAACTCCGTGAGGCCTTCGGGCGGGGCGGGATCGTCGAACAGGGTCAGGATGGTGGGCGCGGGCACTCTGCCCTCGGGCGACCCGGTGCCGAGCAGGGCGCGCATCGTCGCATAGTCGGCCAGCTGTCCGAGCGTGAGGCCGTCTGCCGCATCGCGCGCGATCAGCACCGCGGCCCCGGTGATCTCGGTGGTGACGATTGGATCGGTGCGGCTGAGCGGCTCGATTTCCGTGAACGTCGGGAACCTCAACTGGTCGCCAAGCTGTGGACGGAAGGCCTGACCGGTCGCGTCGCGCACCGCGATCCTGTTCCACGCCCGCACCGGCCCGGTCTCGCCCAGCACGCGTTCGCGCTGGTAGCCGGCGAGATGGGCGAGCTGCGGCGACTCCATGCTGAGCCAGCTTGCCGCAGGCCCTGCCGCAGGGGCCATGAAGGCGACCCGCACCGTCGGTACGCAGCCGGGTTTGCGCTCGGCACCGACGCCGAGCGCATCGGCATTATCGCGGATCCGCGCGGCCACCACCTCGGCATCCCCGGGCGCAAGGCCGAGCACCGCGACGCAGACGGGATAGAAGAACTTCGCCACCGGCTGGTTCATCCGCGGCTGGCGGATCACCTCGCGGGTGAATTCGCGCATCTCCCGCTTGCGCTCGGCTTCGGTGGAGGGCGGGCGCACGATGATCGGCTCGCCCTCGGGCACACGCTTAGCCTTGGCGGTGTCAGGCGGAGCGGCACCGACGGAGGGGGTGCTCGCGACAACCGCGGCAATCGCCCAGAGCGCAAGCACCCGGCGCATCGGCCTCTACCTCCCGCCCTTTGCCGCCGCAGCGGCCAGCACCTCGTGGGCGAAAGCCGTGCGCGGCATGGTGTAGAGAGCCCGCAGATAGGCCCTGTCCGACGCGGTCCATTCGCGCGGGGCCTCGGCAGGGGCGACGAACATCGAGAGAATCGTGCGCGGTGCGAGCGCGGCATCGGCTGCGACCTCCGCTGTCGGCGCGAGCAGGCGCAGGGTCGCGTAATCGGCGAGCTGGACCGGGCTGAAGCCGCCGGTCGCACGCTCCTCGAACACCACCATCGTCGTCAGCAGGTCTTCCGGCGTGCGCAGGATCGAACGTTCGCTCGTCCAGTTATCGCCGCTGGTAGAAACCCCGAATTCCGCGTCGCCCTCGCCGATGCGGGGGGTCATCTCGACCGCCTGGAAAACGTAGGCCGGATCGCGACCGGCGAGTGCGGCGTCGATCTCCTTCTCGCTCATGCGGCGGAACAGCTTGCGGCCGCCATCGCGGACAGCCTGCATCTGTGCGCGGGCATCGTCGGTGAAGCTGACCAGCGCGTTGGGCGAGCACCCTGCGCTGCGGGTGCGGACCCCGGCGGCGCGAGCATTGTCGATGATCCGCTTGGCGACGACCCGCGCGAAGTCCTGATCCTCGGCGGCCACCACCAGGCACAGCGGCGAGCGCAGCTTGGCAAGCGGGCGGCGGTCTTCGGGATGGCCGGCCACGGTCCGCACGAGCGCCAGCGAGGACGCCTCGGGCGGCCCGCTTTCCGTCGTTGTGCTGGCGTGGAGCGGGGCAGTGGCGAACAGGCTTGCGGCGCCGAGGAATGCGAGGCTGAGTCTCATCGGCACATCCTTTCGTTCGCAAAATCAACATTCTGGCGCTGAACTGTCGATGAACGGGCGACCTTTGCAAGACGTTCCCCCGGCAAGGCGGATGGCACTTCGATGACTTTCCACCACCATCTCGCCGCACACGGCTTGCCAAGCCGCGCGGGCGACTTACCTTCGCGACTCAAGGTCCGGGGGATCGTCCCCGGTCCTTAGCCAAAGGAACCTATGGGCCGACGACCCTCCCGTGCCGGACACCCGGCGCTCTCGCCCGATCCGCGCGGCATTCCGGCACCCCGGCGCGCGCGAGTCGATCTGACCTTCGAGAACCAGGCCCTGCTGGGCCCGCTGTTCGGGCAGTTCGACGCCAATCTGGTGCAGGTCGAGAACCGGCTGGGGGTTTTCATCCATGCGCGCGGGCACCAGGTGGTGATCGAGGGGCCGGAGGACGACGTCGCCCGCGCCCGCGAGACCCTGAAGACCATGTACGACCGGCTCGCCCGCGGCGAGGCGCTCGATAGCGGCGCGATCGAATCGATGATCGCGATGTCCGCCGAACCGACGCTCGAGGGCATCATCGCGGGCGATCAGGGCGCGCCGCCGATCATGATCCGCACGCGCAAGAAGACCATCGTCCCGCGCTCCGCGACGCAGATCGAATACATGCGCGCGCTTGCCCGCGACGACATCATCTTCGCGCTGGGGCCGGCGGGGACGGGCAAAACCTATATCGCGGTCGCCCAGGCGGTGAGCCAGCTCATCACCGGGAGCGTCCAGCGCCTGATCCTGTCGCGCCCGGCGGTCGAGGCGGGCGAGAAGCTGGGCTTCCTGCCCGGCGACATGAAGGAGAAGGTCGATCCCTATCTGCGGCCGCTCTACGATGCCCTCAACGACTGCATGCCGCCCGAGCAGGTCGAGCGGCGGCTGGCGAACGGCGAGATCGAAATCGCGCCCATCGCCTTCATGCGCGGACGCACGCTCGCCGACAGCTTCATCATCCTCGACGAGGCGCAGAACACCACGCGCGAGCAGATGAAGATGTTCCTCACCCGCTTCGGCCAGAACAGCCGGATGGTGATCTGCGGCGACCCGCGCCAGGTCGACATACCCGGCGGACCGAGGATGAGCGGATTGAACGACGCGGTCGAGAAGCTCGAGGGCATCGAAGGCTTCGGCACGATCCGCTTCACCGCCGCCGACGTCGTGCGCCACCCGATCGTCGGTCGGATCGTCGAGGCCTACGAGGGCAAGGACGAGAGCGAGGGGGCCTAGCGCGGAGCGGCCATGCTCATCGCTGCATGGTTCGTGCTGCTGGCTGCTGCCGCGTGGCTGGTGTGGGCCGGCTGGCTCATGGCCTTCCGCCCGGCCAGCGCACTCGACCTCCTGAGCCGCACCGCCACAACCTGTCGCATCAACGCGATCGAGCAGGTGCCCCGGCTGGTCGCGGGCGCGGCGATGATGGTGCGCGCCGATGTTTCGCGCTTCCCGCAGTTCTTCGCCATTGCGGGAGGGTTCATCGTCGCCAGTTCGATGGTGCTGCTGATCATCCCGCTGCGATGGCACAACGGCTATGCGGTGTTCTGGGCGAAGCGCATCCCCCTGCCCGCAGTGCGGCTCATCGGGCCTCTGTCGGTGCTCGGCGGGATCGGGCTGATCTGGGCGGCCTAGGAGCCGGGGGCCGCCTGTTCCGGTATCGGCGGCTGCGGCCACAGGTGCGACGGGCTGATTGTCTTGAACCACACGATCACGTCGTGCCCCATGCCGACGGGCAGGGGAATGTCGCCGGTCTCGAAACTGGTGACCTGCCAATTCGCCGGATTGGCGACCCAGCCTGACCAGCCGCGCCAGTAGGGTCGCCCCGTCCAGCGCGCGACCGGGCCCTCGGCCGGGCGCCGCGCGAGATCGATCCACATCGCCACCTGACCGGTGCGGTCGAACACGTGGCCGAGTTCCCCCGGGCGGTTGTTGGGCAGGTTGAAGGGCTCGAGCGTCTGGCGCTGCGAGGCGCGCGTGAAGTCGGCGCCTTCGGGCACCAGCGTCGCGCGGAAGGCACCCTGCGACCAGGTGAAGCCGACCGTGGCGTAATCCTCCCCCAGCTTCTCGCGCAGCACCGTGCCGACCGTCACGAAGCCCACCGCCTTGGCGATGTCGGGCAGATCCTCGAGCACGTGCATGTCATGGGCCCACAGCGCGCCCCGCTCCCCCGGCTCGAGCATCGCGAGGGCGTTCTCGCCCATGTAGCGGTCGCGCCGGGCGAAATAGGCGGCATCGGCCTTCGACTTGTCGGCATCGGCGCGTTCGAATTCGAAGGCCATGAAGGCCTGGTGCGCCGTGCGCGCCGCCCAGCGCGCTTCGGCAAAGCCGGGATCGGCGCGGGCGGCAGGAGGAGCGGCCGCGAACCACGCGTCGAGCGCGGCGGCGCCGGTGGCGGCGCGCTCCGTCTCGGCGCGCTCGGCATCGATCAGCCAATCGACGAAGCGGGTACGCGGCTTCTCCATCGCCGCGATCAGCGGGGCGAGATCGGCGCGCACGCGCGCGGCGGCGGCAGGATCGTGCCGCTCCGCCAGCGCCAGCGCCGCCGCCGCGTCGCGCCCTCCGTCCTGCACGTCCACCCCGACGATCCGCACCTTGCGCTCAGCGGTCCGGTTCCAGTGACGCAGCCACAGCAGCAGGCCCGCGAATTCGTCGTTCTTCCAGATGCGGAAGAAGGCCGGGGTTTGCATCACCACGGCCGGATCGCCGATCCCTTCGCGGACATAGCGGTCGAAGGCCAGCGCCGGTTCGCGGTTGGCCTCGAGGATCAGCACCTCGATCTGGCCGCTGGCGACAAGCTGCCGGATCAGCGCGGCCTTGAAGGCCTGATCCTGATGCGAACCATGGGTCGCCTCGCCGATGCCGATCACCCGCGCGCCGCCGAGCCGCTGCGCCAGCGGTGCCAGGGTCGCGGTGTCATAGGCCGAGGGGTCGAAGGCGACGCCGCTGGTCTTGATCCAGTCGACGGCTGCTGCCTCTTCCTCTGCGGTCGCGGGCGTGAGATCGGGCAGTTCGGGCTCGGCCAGAGCCGCGCCCGTCCCTCCTGCCCACAGCGTCGCACCGATCACCAGTTTGGCAAGTCGCATCGCAATTCCCCCCGGAATGTGTTCGCGCGTCACGCTAGCGGGGATCGCGGCGGATTCGAAGGGCGAAACGGCGCAAGGACGCGGCTTTCCCCCGGCGGGGATTCCGGGCTAAGGCGCACGGGCATGGAACTCGACATCGATATCGAAGACTGGCCTGCCGGTGACTGGGAGGCGCTCGCGGCACGCGCTGCTGCCGCTGCGGGCGAGGGGGAGCCGCTGCTCTCCAACCCGCGCCTTATCGCCAGCGTGCTGTTCACTTCGGACGCGGAGGTCCACACCCTCAATCGCGAGTGGCGGCAGCGAGACAAGCCGACCAACGTGCTCTCCTTCCCGATGCTCGAGCGGGACGAGCTTGAGGTGCTCGCCCCTGATGGCCCTCCAGTCATGCTCGGCGACATCGCTCTTGCGCATGAAACCTGCGCGCGCGAGGCGGCGGAGAAGGGCGTCACTCTCAAGGCCCACGCGACGCACCTTATCGTCCACGGGCTGCTCCACCTTGCCGGTCACGACCACGTCGACAGCGACGAACAGGCCGAGGCGATGGAAGCTCTGGAGACCCGCATACTTGCCAAACTGGGCATCGCTGACCCATATGGCGGGTGAAACCACAAGGAGCCCTTCGCAAGGCCATGGCCGATTCCCATTCCTCCACGTCTCAATCGGGAGACGCGGACAGTAGCAGCGGGCTGTGGCCTGCTCTGCGCAAGATCCTGAGGCTCGAGGGCGCGCGGTCCCTGCGCGAGCAGCTCGAGGAAGCGATCGACGAGCACGAAGACGAGAACGGCGGCTCCGGAAGCGACGAGGGCTCAGGCACACGGGGCGATCTGTCGCGGGTCGAGCGGCAGATGCTGCGCAATCTCCTCCATTTCTCCGAACACGATGCCGACGATGTCGCCGTGCCGCGCGGCGAGATCATCGCGGTCGAGGCCGGGATCAGCTGGGACGAAATGGTCGCGGCCTTCTCCGAACACGGCCACTCGCGCATGCCGGTCTACCGCGAGACGCTCGATCAGGTGATCGGGATGATCCACATTAAGGACATCTTCCCCTTCCTCGCGAACGGCACGCCGCCACCCGCCGATTGGACCACGCTGATGCGCCAGCCGCTCTACGTGCCCCAGGCGCGCGGGGCGCTTGACGTGCTCGCCGACATGCGCACCCAGCGCGTGCACCTCGCGATCGTGCTCGACGAGTTCTCGGGCACCGACGGGCTCATCACGATCGAGGACCTGGTGGAGGAGATCGTCGGCGACATCGAGGACGAGCACGACGAGGCCCCGCAGGAACTGATCTCCCCCATTGGAGAAGGCATGTGGGACATCGACGCCCGCGCCGAACTCGATGACATCGCCGAGCGCATCGACCCGCGCCTTGCCGATGTGGAAGAGGCAGTCGACACGCTGGGCGGGCTCGCCTTCGTGCTCGCCGAGGCGGTGCCGCCGGTCGGCACGGTGCTGGAGCACCCGAGCGGCTGGCGTATCGAGGTGACCGCAGGCGACGAAACTCATGTGACGCGGTTGCGGCTGCATCCCCCGGCGACCGAGGAAGACGTGCAGTAGGCGCAACTTTTCGCGTATCCACGAATTTTTTCTTCGATTTTTTGCATCCGAATTGCGGTTTCGGGCGTATCTCCCTCCACTCAAGGAGAGAGTTCATGCCTGCACGTCGTCTTCCCCCCCTGCGCGCGCTCGAAGCCTTCATGCGCACCGTGCGGCTCGGTTCCGCCCGCGCGGCGGCGGAGGAGATCGGCCTCAGCCCCTCCGCGCTGTCGCGGCGGATCAGCAATCTCGAGGAATTCGTCGGGAAGAAGCTGTTCACCCGTGCGCGCCAGTCGATGCAGCTGACCGACGAGGGCCAGGCCTTCTACGAGGCGGTGAACCCGCACATGGAGGCGCTCGCCCGGGCGGTGGAGAGCCAATCGGACAACATCGCCCTGCTGCGCCTGCGCCTCGGCGTGCTGCCGATGTTCGGCAGCCAGCGCCTGTTCCCGCGGCTGGGCGAGCTGCGCAAGCGCCACCCGCTGCTCCACATCGACATCGACAGCGCGCCGCATCTCGAGGACCGGGTGGGCGACACGCTCGATGCCGCGATCATCCTGTCGCGCGGTCCGGCGAGCGGGCTCCACGCGGTGCGGCTCGACCACAATCTGGTCCACGCGATCTGTTCTAAGGAGATCGCGCGCACGATCGGCACCGACATCACGCCCGAGGTGATGGCCAAACAGACCTTCCTCATCCACAACGAAATGCCCGAGAGCTTCGTCGCGTGGAAAAAGGCGAACGGCCTGGAGACGATGGATCTGGCCGCGATTGATCACTACGATTCGGGCGCGCTGATGCTCGAGGCTGCCGCGCAGGGCCTCGGCATCGCGATCATGCACGATGACCACCTGCGCCGCGCCAACGACAACCGGCTGATCAACTTGCCCGGCAAGCCGGTCGAAAGCCCCTATTCCTACTGGTTCGTGTGCAAGCCAGTGGCGCTGGAGAGCCGCCCGGTCCGGATCTTCCACGATTGGCTGGTGAGGGCAGGGCTCTAGTCCGCTGCCTCGGTCTTCGCCTGATAACGCACCGGGGGCACGGTGTGCGCGAAGGGGCGCAAGGGGCGACCGAGGATCTCCACCAGCGCCTCCTCGATGCGGCGGCGCGATTCCTGGCTGATCGCCTTTCGGCCCTTGAAATCCTCGGGGCTGAAAGGCTCGAGATAGTGCAGCGCGACCTTGAAGGTGCCCTTGCGCGACAGGACCCGCTTGGCGTTGTTGAGGCCGCCTTCCTCGCCGATCCAGCCGATCCATTCGGCGACGGGCCCGTAGTCGACGATTACCGGCTGCACGAGCACGCCGGGCGGGGGCGGCTCGAGAACCGACAGCATCGAGGTCTTGAACGGCAGCAGCGACTTCCCGTCGGTGGTGGTGCCTTCGGGGAAGACGGTGACCGACCAGTTGTCGACCAGCGCCTCCTTGAGGGCATTGATCTGCTCGGCCACGCCCATGCGGTGCTCGCGCTTGACGAAGACCGTGCGGTTGAGGCTCGCGAGCCAGCCGACCACCGGCGCCTCGGCCAGTTCAGCCTTGGCGACGAAGGCCGTCCCGCTTGCCCCCGCCAGCGCGAGGATGTCGACCCATGAGACATGGTTGGCGACGAAGAAGACATCGCGCTTCAGGTGCGTTCCGTGGACCGTGACCCGTGCCCCGCACACCCGCGCCGCATAGCGCAGGAACAGCATCGGGAAGGGCGAACCGTAGGAGACGGTGCGGTAGAGGTAGTGGAGCGGCACGAAGACGACGATCAGCGCGATCAGCGCCAGCGCGCGCGCGACGATCCGCAGCCAGCCGACCGGGGAGACCGGGGTCGTCTCCCCGCGCGCGGCGGCCTGCCGCAGCTCCCAGTCAGTCATTGCGCGACAGGCGCACGCCGTAGAGCTCCATGCGGTGATCGACGAGGCGATAGCCGAGCCGTTCCGCGATCTGGCGCTGGAGCGCCTCGACCTCGGGATCGACGAATTCGACGACCTTGCCGGTCTCGACGTCGATCAGGTGATCGTGATGCGCCTCGGGCACGGGTTCGTAGCGCGAGCGCCCGTCGCCGAAATCGTGGCGATCGAGGATGCCCGCTTCCTCGAACAGGCGAACGGTGCGGTAGACCGTGGCGATCGAGATGCGCGGATCGATCGCGGCGGCGCGACTGTGGAGCAGCTCGACATCCGGGTGGTCGTCGCTTTCCGAAAGCACCTTGGCGATCACCCGGCGCTGCTCGGTGATGCGCAGGCCCTTTTCGGCGCAGAGTTGTTCGAGGTCGATTTTCTGGGTCAAGGAAAGCTCCATCGCCAGGCGCGGCGCTCCATCCGGATGCGACCGCCCGAAAGCATTGCAGCCTCACCCCTACAGGGACGAGGCTGCATGCTCAAGCGGGCCGTCCACCCTCTCAACAGGGCGGCGGGGAGAGTTCAGGCGCCCTTGCGGGGGCGGCGCGCCTTGGGCGCGCTCTCGCCCGGCTTGCGGCCGAGGCCGATCTTCTTGGCGAGGTCGCGGCGCTTTTCGGCATAGTTGGGCGCGACCATCGGATAATCGGCCGGCAGGCCCCAGCGTGCCCTGTATTCCTCGGGGCTCATGTTGTAATTGGTGCGAAGATAACGCTTGAGCATCTTGAGCTTCTTGCCGTCTTCGAGGCACACGATGTAATCGGGCTTGACCGAATTGCGCACCGCGACAGCCGGCTGGGGCTTGGCTTCTTCGACAACCGGCGTCTCTCCAAGATTGGCGAGTGCAGCGTAGACGTTGGTGATGAGTCCGGGCACGTCGGCGACCGCGACATCATTGTTGCTGACATGGGCGGCAACAATGTCGCTGGTCAGCGTGATAAGTGTTTCTTTCATATCCATTTCCAGATTGTCCATGAGTTCCTCACTGGCGTCTTTTCGCTCGCGCCGGTTACTGCGCCATGAACTACGGCGACTACATTGGCAACTAGGTTGCTTTGCTTGTTCACGGATTCGGGATGAATCGCAGGTTACTAGATCGAACGTGCGAAAGTAATCGCGTCGATGCGATCCCCATTAGCCATGCGATAATAGTTTCGCCGCTCGCCGATTGGTTCGAAGCCGAACTTGCGATAGAGGTGTATCGCCGGATTGCCTCGCCGCATTTCCAGAAAGATGCGCTCCGTGCCCCGGCCTCTGGCGGCAGCGAAGAGGTGCTCGATCAGAGCCGTGCCGATGCCGCGCTGGCGGGCAGGCGGCACGACCGCGATCAGGAGCAGTTCCTCCTCGTCGAGCACGTGGCGGGTCAGCACGAAACCTGCCGCGGCAGGCGCAGGTCCTGCGCCCTCCGGGATCGGGGCGCCCGTGGTATCGACCACCAGCGCATGGGTGCTGGGCAGGGTGAGCGCGTCGGCGACCTGGCGCCGGTTCCAGGCCTCGCCATAGGCAGGATCGAAGGCCGCCTCCATCACCGACATGATCCGGTCGAGGAGGTGCGGGCAGGGCGTCATCCGCGCACCCGTTCCGCCATCGGCGTGGCATCGGGTCCGCGCCCGTAGATCGGAGCGAGGACGGAGGTGAGTAGTTCGGGCGGCAGCAGCGGCACGGCGGCGGCGTCGGGAAGGAGGTCGAGCACCCGCGCGGCGGAACCGTCTCCCGCGAGCGCAGCCGCACGGTTGCCCGCCACCACCGCCGCCCGGGCGCGGTTGGCCGCGGCCTCGGGAGTGAGCGAGGTGGCCTCGCACAGCGGCAGGCCGTCCGCCCCGAAATCGGCGACGAACCATTCGCCGTGCCCGCCGTTGACGCACACGGTCACCGGCTCGCCCGGACAGGCGGCCTGCGCCCGGGCTGCGATCAGCGCGAGGGTCGGGTAGCCCAGCACCTCGGCGCCCCAGGCAAAGCCGAGCGCGCGGGCCGTCGCAAGGCCGATGCGAACGCCGGTGAAACTGCCGGGGCCGAGGCTGACGAGAATGCGCTCCGCCCGGCCCTTTTCCGGCAGGGCGGCGATCATCGGCACCAGCGCTTCGGCGTGGCCGCGCCCGATCACCCGGTGATCATGCGCAACAATGCCGTCGCCCTCGAACAGGGCGATGCTGCACGCCTCTGAGGCTGTTTCGATCGCGAGCACCCGCATGGGGTCCGCCCTGCCTCAGCAACCCGTCGCAAGCAAGCGGCGATACGTCCTATGCGATGGTGTTGAAGCGCGCGAAATCGGGGCGGGGGGAGCGATCGAAGATGCTCGCCGGATCGCCGTAGCCGACCGAACAGATGAAATTGACGCGGTGGCGGGGTTCGTCGGCGAAGAAGGCCGCCTCGACCGCCTGACGGTCGAAGCCCGACATCGGCCCGCAATCGAGCCCGAGGGCGCGCGCGGCGAGCATCAGGTATGCCCCTTGCAGCGAGGAGTTGCGGAAGGCGCCTTCCTCGCGGCCCTTCTCGTCGCCCTCGAACCAGCTCTTGGCGTCGGTGTGCGGGAACAGCCACGGCAGTTCCTCATGAAAATCAATGTCGTAGCCGATGATCGCGGTGACGGGCGCGGCGGCGACCTTCTTCTTGTTGCCCTCGGACACGCATTCGACGAGCCGCGCCTTGGCCTCGGGCGACTTGACCCACACGATCCGTGCCGGCTGCATGTTGGCCGAAGTGGGCGCCATCTTCATGAGGTCCCAGATCGCATGGAGCTGTTCGTCGCTCACCGGCCGGTCGAGCCACCCGTTATAGCTGCGTGCCTCGGTAAAGAGCTGCGCAAGAGCTGCAACGGATAGCGGATGATCGTGGTACTGCATGGTCATGCCGCGCGCACCTCTGTCACTTCGGGGACATAGTGCTTGAGCAAGCCCTCGATCCCGTGCTTGAGCGTCGCGGTGCTCGACGGGCAGCCCGAGCACGAACCCTGCAGGGTCAGATAGACCACCCCGTCGCGGAAACCCCGATAGGCGATGTCGCCGCCGTCACCCGCCACGGCGGGCCGCACGCGGGTTTCGAGCAATTCGTTGATCGCGGCGATCACCTCGGCATCCTCGGGGCGTTCCTCGACCGCCATGTCCTCCTCCGGCGGCGGGACGCTGATCCCGCCGGCGGTGGCGGTGGCGAAGAGCGGGGCCTCGGATACGAAATGGTCGAGCAGGATCGCGATCACCTGCGGCTTCAGGGCGCTCCAGTCGGCCCCGGGCGCGGCGGTGACGCTGACGAAATCGGCGCCGAAGAACACGTTCACCACCTCGCCCGTGTCGAAGATCGCCTGCGCGAGCGGGCTCGCCTCGGCCGCCTCGGGCGTGGCAAATTCGCGGCTGCCTGCGGCCATGACGGTCTGCCCGGGCAGGAACTTCAGCGCGGACGGGTTCGGGGTGGTTTCGGTTTCGATGAACATGGTGGGGATTTAAGAGCAATTTTGTCCGATTTCAAGCGCGCGATGCCCTTGTCGCGGCAGGGTTGCGCATTCACTATCGCTTCACCTTTTGGCTCCCTATAAGCCTTCCCATGACGTCGCTGACCCGCGCTGCCCGCGCTCTCGCTCTCCTGCTCGCTTCTCTCGCCCTGGTGCAACCGGCGCTCGCCCAACAGGCGCCCCGGCCCGATCCCGATGCCCAGAGCGACACGCGCCCGCTCCCGGCGGTTCCGGCCCCCCGCGCACTCCAGAACAACGGCGAGACGCCGTGGCTCTATCGCGGCTCGGACGTTCCGGTCGACGACAAGTGGCTGTTCGGCGAGATGAAGAACGGCCTTCGCTATGCGGTGCGCCGCAACGGGGTGCCGCCGCGCCAGGTCTCGATCCGCGTGCGCATCGATGCGGGATCGCTGCACGAGAACGACAGCGAGCAGGGCTATGCGCACCTCCTCGAACACCTGCTGTTCCGCGAGAGCAAATATCTCGGCAAGGCCGAGGCGATCTCGGCATGGCAGCGGCTGGGTGCGACCTTCGGCAGCGACGCCAATGCCGAGACCACGCCGACCCACACCGCCTACAAGCTCGACATCCCCAACATCGACAACGCCAAGCTGGCCGAGAGCTTCAAGCTGCTTTCGGGCATGATCCGCGAACCGGTGCTGAATGATGCCAACGTCGCCGCCGAGCGGCCGATCGTGCTCGCCGAGAAGCGCGAGCGGGGCGGGGCGGGGCTGCGCATGGCGGATCTCACGCGCCAGACCTTCTTCGCCGGCCAGCGCCTCGCGAGCCGCAACCCGATCGGCACCGACGAGACGCTGAGGGCGGCGAACGGCACGACGGTCAAGGCCTTCTACGACCGCTGGTACCGGCCCGAGAACACCGTGATCGTGGTGGCCGGCGATGCCGACCCGATGGTGCTCGCAGGGCTGGTGGAGCAGTGGTTCGGAGACTGGAAGGGCACCGGCAAGCCCGGTGTGCCCCCTGCTTTCGGCGATCCGGTCGCCCCGGCAGACGCAGCTGACCCGGCCGGCCCCGCCACCCCGATCGGCGAGCTTGCCGTCGGCGTCGAGCCCGATCTGCCGCGCAGCCTGACCTATGCGATCATGCGTCCGTGGCGGCAGGTCGAGGACACCATCGTCTACAACGAGGGCCTGCTGACCGACGCAGTCGCACAGGCGATCATCAACCGCCGGCTCGAAAGCCGCGCGCGGGGGGGCGGGAGCTTCCTCTACGCCCAGGTCCAGCAGGACGACGTGTCGCGCTCGACCGACGCGACCTTCGTGACCTTCGCCCCGCTCAGCGCCGACTGGCAGGCCGCGCTGGCCGATGTGCGCAGCGTGATCGCCGACGCGCTCGCCACGCCCCCCACGCAGGAAGAAATCGACCGCGAGGTCGCGCAGTTCGACGTGGTCTTCGCCAACGAGGTCGAGCAGGAGAGCGTCCAGTCCGGGAGCGATCTTGCCAACAATCTCGTCAATGCGGTCGATATCCGCGAGACGGTGGCCGCGCCCAAGGTGGTGCTCGAGGTGTTCCGCAACATGAAGCCGCGCCTGACGCCGGAATTCGTGCTTGAGCGCACCCGCGGCCTGTTCGAGGGCACGGTCACCCGTTCGGTCTATGTCACCCCGCAGGCGGGCGAGGCCGATGTCGCCGCCCTGCGCCTTGCGCTGGCGAGCGAGGCGGCGGTCGACAGCACCGCGCGGCTCGCGGCGCAGACCATCTCCTTCGACGAACTGCCCCCCGTGGGCGCGCCCGGCACGATCGCGCAGCAGGCGCCGCTCGGCGTGCTCGAGATCGAGAAGGTCGACTTCGCAAACGGCGTGAAGGCGCTGGTGTGGGCCAATGATGCCGAACCCGGCCGTGTCACGGTGCGCGTGCGTTTCGGCGCTGGCTGGCGCGCCTTCGACGCCTCGAACGCGGTCTACGCCTCGCTGGGGCAGGCCGCGCTGGTCGGCTCCGGGCTCGGCGAACTCGGTCAGAACGAGATCGACCGCCTCGCCACGGGCCGCAAGCTCGGCTTCGACTTCGCCATCGACGATGCGGTCTTCACCCTCACGGCCCAGACCCGGTCCGAGGATGTGAACGACCAGCTCTATCTCTTTGCCGCCAAGCTGGGCATGCCGCGCTGGGACAAGGAGCCGGTGCTGCGCGCCAAGGCGGGGGCGGAGCTGGCCTACAACACCTATTCGACCAGCCCCGGCGGGGTGCTCAACCGCGATCTCGAATATCTCGTGACCGGCCGCGATCCGCGCTTTGCCACCCCCGATCCCGCCGCGCTCAAGGCCGCGACGCCAGAGGAATTCCGCAAGGTGTGGGAGCCGCTGCTCAAGCAGGGTCCGATCGAGGTGCTGGTGTTCGGCGAGTTCGACAAGGCCAAGGTGATCGAGCAGTTGCGCCTCACCTTCGGCGCCCTGCCGGCGCGCGAGCCGATCGCGCCCGAAGTCGCCGCGCGCGTGCCGGCCTTCGCCCCGCCGACGGCCGAGCCGGTCGTCGTCACCCATCGCGGCGATGCCAACCAGGCCGCGGCCGTGGTGTCGTGGAAGAGCGGCGGCGGGGTCGCTTCCCTGCGCGAGAGCCGCCAGCTCGAAATCCTCACCCAGCTGTTCAGCAACCGCCTGCTCGAGGCGCTGCGCGAACGCGCCGGGGCGAGCTATTCGCCGCAGGCCTTCTCCAACTGGCCGGCCGATCTCGCCAGCGGGGGCCGGATCACCGCCCTGGCGCAGCTCGAGCCTGAATTCGTGCCGGTGTTCTTCGCCGAGGCCGAACGCATCGCCAAGGACCTCGCCGCCAACCCGCCCACCGCCGACGAGCTGGCGCGGGTCACCGAACCGCTCGGCCAGCTGATCCGCCGCGCCTCGACCGGCAACCAGTTTTGGCTCTACAACCTCGAAGGCGCGACGCAGGACCCGCAGCGCGTCGCCCTGCTGCGCACGCTGCTCGCGGACTACTCGCAGACCAGCCCGCAGGCGATGCAGTTCCTTGCCGAACGCTATCTCGCCAAGGACGATGCCTTCCGGCTGGCGATCATCCCCGAAGGCCAGAGCCTTGCCGCAGGGCCCCCGGCGGGCGCAGGCACGAATGCTGCGCGAGGGGCGATGACCGGGCGCTGATCGCCCCTCCCGCTGACAGTGGCCGGGAAATAAAGTTGTCCCATCGGCCATTGTCGCTTTACAATTCGTGCCGCGCTCGGGTAGCGGGCGCCCCCGCGCCGTGCGACCCTGGCGCCGACTGGACAGAGAAAGAGTTGTGACCGTGCCCGAGACCTGGACCCCGGATAGCTGGAAGGCCTTCGAAGCGCGCCACCTGCCGCATTACGAGGATGCGGCCGAGCTGGCGGAAGCGGAAAAGACCCTCTCCTCCTATCCCCCTCTGGTCTTCGCGGGCGAGGCGCGCGCGCTCAAGGCGGATCTCGCGGACGTCGCGAACGGCCACGGTTTCCTGCTGCAAGGCGGGGACTGCGCGGAAAGCTTCGCCGAGTTCCACCCCAACAACATCCGCGACACTTTCCGCGTGCTGCTGCAGATGGCGGTCGTCATGACCTTCGCCAGCAAGCGCCCGGTGGTGAAGGTCGGGCGGATGGCCGGCCAGTTCGCCAAGCCGCGTTCCTCGCCGACCGAGACGATCGGGGACGTCACCCTGCCGAGCTACCTCGGCGACAACATCAACGGGATCGAGTTCGACCCCGTCAGCCGCCGCAACGATCCGGCGCGGATGGTGAAGGCCTATTCGCAGGCTGCCGCCACATTGAACCTGCTGCGCGCCTTTGCTGGCGGGGGCTATGCGAACCTGCGGCAGGTCCACCAGTGGACGCTCGACTTCATGGGCCGCACGCCCTGGACCGAGAAGTTCAGCGAGATGGCCGACCGCATCGGCGAGGCGCTCGACTTCATGGAAGCCTGCGGGATCGACCCGGCGACAGTGCCGCAGTTGCAGGGCACCAGCTTCTACACAAGCCACGAGGCGCTGCTGCTGCCCTACGAGCAGGCCATGACGCGGCGGGATTCGCTCACCGGCGACTGGTACGCGACCAGCGCGCACATGGTATGGATCGGCGACCGCACGCGCTTCCCGGGTTCGGCGCATATCGAATTCGCGCGCGGGATCGGCAATCCGCTGGGCATGAAGTGCGGGCCTTCGCTCGAGCCCGATGCGCTGCTGCGGCTGCTCGACGACCTCAACCCGGCCCGCGAGGCCGGGCGGATCACGCTCATCAGCCGCTACGGCCACGACAAGGTCGAGGAGGGGCTCCCCAAGCTGGTGCGCGCTGTCATGCGCGAAGGGCATCCGGTGGTGTGGTCCTGCGATCCGATGCACGGCAACGTCGTCAAATCGGATACGGGCTTCAAGACCCGCCCGTTCGACCGTATCCTTCGCGAGGTGAAGGGCTTCTTCGCGGTCCACCGCGCCGAGGGCTCGCACCCCGGCGGCATCCACATCGAGATGACCGGGCAGGACGTCACCGAATGCGTCGGCGGGGCTGTGGCGATCACCGAGGAACGGCTCGGCGACCGCTATCACACCCATTGCGATCCGCGCCTCAATGCGGAACAGTCGCTGGAGCTTGCCTTCCTCGTCGCCGAGATGCTCAACGAGGCGGCAGGCGGCGGCCGCGAAGCCGAGGTCAGCCACGCCGCCTGACCGCCGGTTTCGCGCAAAAAGCTGACAGGTGTGATGATTTCGCGATAGAATTGCGCTTACCAAGCGTCTTCCCTGTGTCATGACGAACGGGCATGGTCCTTGGCGTCGGCACCAGCTTGGACGGGAGGTGCACGCGTGCATCGCAGCGAACTGCAGAACGCCGAAAGCGGCGCGGGCCCCCGCGGGCTCGCCGAGCGTTTTCGCGCAACCCGCGCGCTGACCGAGGCGCTGGTCGCTCCGCTGAGCGATGCCGATGCCTCGATCCAGTCGATGGAGGATGCCTCACCTGCCAAGTGGCACCTCGCGCACACGACGTGGTTCTGGGAGACGTTCCTGCTGCGCGAACATGCGCCCGGATACCGGCTGCATGACGAACGCTGGCCGTTCCTGTTCAACTCCTACTACGAGGCCGAGGGCGCGCGGATCGCCCGCGCCGCGCGGGGGATGCTCTCCCGACCGACGCTCGCCGAGGTGCTGGCGTGGCGCGGGCAGGTCACCGAGGCGATGGAGCCGCTGCTCGCCGATCCGGCGCTGTCGGACCTCATCGCGCTCGGCATCGCGCACGAGGAACAGCACATCGAACTGCTGCTAACCGACATCAAGCACGCGCTGTTCCAGAACCCGCTCGGGCCCGCGATGTGGGAGCGCGAGGCGCCTCCGGCCGCAGCGCAGGTGGACGCGCCGGGCTGGCACACCCATCCCGGCGGGATCGCGCGGGTCGGGCACCAGACCGAAGGTTTCGCCTTCGACAACGAGGGCCCGCGCCACCGGGTGCTGCTCGAGCCCTTCGCGCTCGCCGACCGGCTGGTGACCAATGGCGAGTGGGCGGACTTCATCGCCGACGGCGGCTATGCCGATGCGCGCCTGTGGCTTGCCGACGGCTGGGGCTGGGTGCAGCAGAATGCCATCGCCGCGCCGCTCTACTGGCGCGAGGACGGCGCGCACTTCACCCATCGGGGCTGGCAGGCGCGCGATCCCCATGCGCCGGTCACCCACATCTCCCATTTCGAGGCCGATGCCTTCGCCACCTGGGCCGGTGCGCGGCTGCCGACCGAGTTTGAATGGGAGGCGATCGCGCGCGGGCAGGACGGCGCGACAAGCGCCCCGGCGCATGATCCGGCCGGGGGCAACCAGCTCGACGGCGCTGCCCCGCCACTTCCCGCAGGCTCCCCTGGCCTGTTCGGCGATTGCTGGCAGTTCACCCGATCGGCCTACCTGCCTTATCCCGGCTTTCGCGTCGCCGAGGGCGCGGTGGGCGAATACAACGGCAAGTTCATGAGCGGGCAGGTGGTGCTGCGCGGCGCGAGCTGCGCGACCGTGCGCGGGCATTCGCGCCCCTCCTACCGCAATTTCTTCTACCCCCATCAACGCTGGCAGTTCACCGGGCTGCGGCTGGCCAAGGACGCCTGAGATGACTTCTGCCAAGGGCCTGCGGCTGGTCGAACGCGATGCGGGCGGGGTCGATCTCGCCTTTCGGGAGGATGTGCTGGCGGGCCTTGCGGAAGCCCAGAAGGCGGTGCCCGCGCGCTGGTTCTACGACGATCGGGGATCGCAGCTGTTCGAGGACATCACGCAGCTTCCCGAATATTACCCGACCCGTGCGGAGACCGAGATCCTCCAGACCCGTGCGGGCGCCATCGCCGATCTCGTCGGAGAGGCACGCGCGGTGGTGGAGTTCGGCTCCGGCTCCTCGGTCAAGACCCCGCTGCTGCTTTCGGCGATCCGCCCTTCCGCCTATGTGCCCCTCGATATCGCCGGGGACTTCCTGCGCGCCTCGTCGGCGGCACTGGCGGCGAAGTTCCCGGGGCTGCCGGTCTATCCGGTCGAGGCCGATTTCATGCGCCGGGTCGAGCTTCCCGCCGAGGTCGCGGGCCTGCCCAAGCTCGGCTTCTTTCCTGGATCGACCATCGGCAACATGATCGCCCGCACCGCGACCGACCTTCTGCGCACGATGCGCGCGACGCTGGGCGAAGGGGCGATGCTGCTGATCGGAATGGATCTGGTGAAGGACGAGGAGGTCCTGCTCGCCGCCTACGACGATGCGGCGGGGGTGACGGCGCAGTTCAACCTCAACCTGCTCGAACGCATCAACCGCGAACTCGGCGGAGACATCCCCATCGACGTCTTCGCGCACGAGGCGCGCTGGAACGATGCTTTCGCCCGGATCGAGATGCATCTCGTGGCGCAGTCGGATGTGGCTTTCACCGTCGGCGGACAGCGCTTCGCCATGCGCGCGGGTGAGAGCATTCACACCGAGAACAGCCACAAGTTCACCAAGCGTTCGGCGCAGATGCTGCTTGCGGCGGCCGGGTGGGAACCGTGCGCGCGCTGGACCGACGAGGCGCGGCAGTTCTCGCTGGTGCTGGCCGAAAGTCGCCCGCCACGCTCGGCCCCCTGAAACGAACCCGCCTCCCGCGCGTTGGCGCGGGATGGACGGACAGACTGACATTCTCATCATCGGCGGCGGCATGGCCGGGCTTTCCGCTGCCACCGCTTTGGCCAGCAACGGGAGGCGCATCGTCGTGCTCGACAAGGGCCGCGGCCCGGGCGGACGGATGGCAACCCGGAGAGTGGAGATCGAGGGCGCGCAGGCGAGCTTCGATCACGGCGCGCAATACTTCACCGCGCGCGATCCCGCCTTCCGCGAGCAGGTCGCGCAATGGGAGCAGGCCGGCATTGCGGCACGCTGGCCGGCGGCGGGCGAGGACGCCTGGGTGGGCACGCCCGGCATGAACGCCTGCGTCAGGCACATGGCTACCGGCCTGGACATGCGCTGGGCCGTGCGCGCTGAACGGCTGCACCGCGACGGCGCGCTCTGGAGGGTCGAGGCGGGCGAGGAGGCCTTCACCGCATCCACCATCCTCGTCGCCGTGCCTGCCGAGCAGGCCGCAGCGCTGCTGCCAGACGTCGCGCCGGAGATGGCCGCGCTCGCCGCCGGTGTGGTTTCCGCGCCGTGCTGGGCGGTGATGGCGGGCTTTGCCGAGCGCCTGCCGCTTGCCGACACCTTCCGCTCCGATGCCGGCCCCGTCAGCTGGGCCGCGCGCAATGCGGCCAAGCCGGGGCGTGGGGGGCTGGAGACATGGGTGATCCACGCCAGCCCCGCGCGCAGCCGCGATTTGATCGATCTGCCCAGAGACGAGGTCGCCGGCATCCTCCTCGCCGATTTCTTCGCGGCCGCCGGGATCGCCCCGACCGCGCCCGTCCACTGCGACGCCCACCGCTGGCTCTATGCCCTGCCCGAAGCCCTGAAGGGCGAGGGCGCGCGCTACAATCCGGATCTCGGGATCGGCATCGCGGGCGACTGGCTGCACAGCCCGAGGGTCGAGGGTGCATGGCTCTCGGGCCGCGCCCTCGCCGAGGCGGTTGCTCAGGAGCGGGTCGCCAGCACGTCGTAGTGGTGGCCCCGCCCGTATTTGGCAAAGCGGGTGAAGCCAGAGGCGCGCAAGAGGCTCTCGATCTCGCCCGCGCTCGCCCAGCGGTCGTCGACTTCGTAGAAGATCGCGGCGACGCGCGCGAAGGCCTCCGTCTTGGCGAGTTCGGCGATCACCACCGCCTCCAGCCCCTCGACGTCGATCTTGACGAACATCGGAAGGTCACCGGCCAGCAGCGGGTTAACCATCGGCGCGTCAATGGTGCGGATCGTCACCCCGCCTCCCAAAGGTGCGCCGCTCTCGCGCCCGGCCAGCGTCGCGGTGCCGGTGTGTCCTTCGGCCACGCTGATCGTCACCTCGCCCACGCTGTCGGCGATCGCCAGCTGGTGCAGCACCGTCCGCTCCGCCCCGCCATTGAGCGCGACATTGGCGGCAAGGCGCGCATGGGTAGCGGGGACCGGCTCGAAGGCGATCACCTGACGGCACGTGGGGTTCTGCGCGGCGATGAGCGAATAGAGCCCCTGGTTCGCGCCGATATCGACGAAGACGAAGTGCTCGCGCTGGCCGAGCAGCAGGTCGGCGAGGTCGCGGCCGTAGGTGCCGAAGATGCAGTAGCGGAAGGTGGTGTCCTGCCAGTTGGGGACCATCAGCACGCCGTAGGCCGAGCGCACCGCCGCTTCCCCGCGCCCCGCCATCAGTGGCGAGAGCGCCGCCGCTTTCCATTTGCGCAGCGTCTTGACCACGCCGTAGCGCCAGAATGCCGTAAGATCAGCCACGCTTTTGTCCTTCCAGAAAGGCGGTGATCGCATCCGCCGCCCGCTCGGCCGAGGGGCGGTCGGAAAGCGAGAAGGTCGCATCGATCAGCGCCTGCTGCACCGGCGCATAGTCGGGATGCGAGGCGACCGCCGCATCGATCGCGTCGAGCAGGCCCTCGGGGCTCTCCAGCACCGGCCCGGCCTGCCAGTGGAGGTAGTTGGGATCGCCGCGCCAGTCCACGCCGTGGCTGTCGAGGAACAGGCAGGGGCGGGGCGCGCGCAGGAACTCGTAGACCTGGCTGCTGACATCGCCGAGGTAGATGTCGGCGCGGTTGGTGTAGCTCATGTCGCTGCTCGCCGCGCTGCCGGTGTCGATGTGGATGCGCGGTTCGCGCGCGAATTCCGGTCCCGGAGGGACCACCTGGGCGAGGCTCGGCGGGTCGACCGTCACCACCCACTTTCGCTCGAACAGCATCACGTGCGGCGCGAAGATCAGGTTGTAACGATCCTGATTGCGGAATGCCTCCAGCACCGCCGCGCCGTGCCGGAACCAGCTCGACAGCTTGGGCGAGGGGTGGGGGTTGTAGAGCACCGTCGGCCGCTCCGGCGCGGGGAAGCTGTCGGCGAAACGGTTGTTCGCGCACAGGTCGAACTTCGGATAGCCGACCAGCGCAATCTGCTCCGGCTTCAGGCCCGCATCCTTGATCAGCCGGTCCCGGATCTTGGGGCCGGAGACCAGCACCAGATCGAAACCCGCGCTCTCGGGGTTGAACCCGATCGCCCGGTCGCCCGCGCCGTGGCGGGTGTGGATCAGCTTCACGTTATCGAGCCCGTAGCGGGTCTTGAGCAGGAGGGTGGTCTTTTCCGACACCACCACGGCATCGAAGCTGCGGAAGAAATCGAGGTTGTCGCGGTAGATCAGCAGCTTGGTGGCAGGCACGAGCCGCTCGAGCGCGCCGGCCAGCAGCCGCGTGTCCGCTCGCTTCAGTCCCAGCCTGACCAGCTCGACCCTGGCAAGCAGGGCTGGATCTGCCTGCCGCTCGATCTCGGCGCGAATCGCGTCGCGGGCGTAGGCAAGGACGATCCGGTGCCCGCCCCGCGCCGCCAGTGCCAGCGCGATCGGCAGCGAATGCGCGACCTGGTGCGTCTGGTCGTGGTTGAAGAGGAAGCAGATGCGCTTCATGCGCGCCCGTCTGCCAGCAGGCGCTCCGCCAGCGCGTGATCCTCGGGCTTGTCGACATCGACGCCCATGCGCCCGTCCGAAAGCAGCAACGGCGCGGCCGAGGCGCCGAGCTTGCGCCCGGCCGCCGCGATGGCATCGGCGAGCGTCAGGCGCCGCAGCAGCAGCTGCACCATCAGCAAGGGGCCGAAATGGGCGGCAAGGCGAGGCACGGACTTGCGGTCCTGCTCGACCCGCTCCCAAAACCTCAAGGCATTGACCGCAGAGGTGCCGGTGAGGGCGAAGAGATTGGCCCCGGTGAAAGCGCCGTCCCGAAACGTCAGCCAAGTGCGCCGGTTCGAGCCAACCGCACGTTCGAGGTTCCCGCGCTCGACCATCGCCACCCCGACGTCGCCCGCGCCCGCTGCAGCCAGGAATTCGGCGACGGTCGCGGGGGTCAGCATGACATTGTCGGCGGTGGTGACGAGCACCGGCAGGCCGATGGCGGGATCGTTCACCGCATCCAGCACCGATCCGCTGATGGTGCGGCCCGACCGCCGCGCGTCGATCCGGGTATCGCCGGCCGCCTTCGCGACGGCGGGATCGGCGACAAGAGCGGACGCATCCTGCGCCATGATGATGATCCGCGCGATCTGCGGCGCATCCGCAAGCGCGCGCACCACCCGCGCGAGCATCGGTTCGCCCGCGACCGGGATCAGCGCCTTGGCCTCGCGCCCGAAATGCGCCGCGAGCCTGTCCACGCCCGGGCGCTGGCCGGCCAGCACCAGCGCAGTCCAGCCTTGCGGAGCGTCAGTCATGGGCAGGTAAGACCTCGGGAGGGGGCGGGGAGGGGTATGCTCGCCCCTTTCAGCCACGGCCCGGGTTTGTCAAGGAACCGCCCCCGCTCTGCCTCACGCGGCCATAGGTGCGGGGCAATAGCGCTTCAGGTAATCGCCGTGCCCGGGCATGTGCTGGACCAGCCAGCGGATCGATTGCTCCATTTCGTTGACTTCCTTCGCGGTCGTCACCGGATCGAGCGCGTCGGCCATGGCGTTGTGGCCGCCCATCTGGATGCCCTGTCCCATCATCACCGCCGCCCAGCTGGTTTCGGTGAAGAGCTCGTCCTCCTCCCGGAAGATCTGGCCGTTGGCGCGGAACAGCTCGACCTTCTCGGTCAGCGTGTCGGGCACCGGCATCGTGCGGAGATGGTTCCAGAAGTCGGAATCGGTGCGCTGCGTGGCGTTGTAGTGGAGGATCAGGAAGTCGCGGATGCGGGCATATTCGCGGCCCGTGAGGCGGTTGAAGGTGTCCTCCTGCACCTGCGTTATCCCGTCGAGCGACAGCAGCGAGATCAGCTTGTCGATCCCGGTGTTGATGAGGTGGATCGAGGTCGATTCGAGCGGCTCCATGAAGCCGGCCGCAAGGCCCAGCGCGACGACGTTGCGGTTCCAGAACTTCTTGCGCCGCCCGGTGACGAAGCGCAGCCAGTTGGGCTCGGCCTGTGGCTTGCCCGCGATGTTGCCCAGCAGGATGTCGAGCGCCTGCTGGTCCTCCATATAGGCCGAGCAGTAGACATGGCCGTTACCGTTCCGGTGCTGGAGCGGCACCTGCCATTGCCAGCCGGCAGAGTGCGCGGTGGCGCGGGTGAAGGGCGGGGGCGGGCTGCCGTCCTCGCGCAGGCAGGGCAGAGCGACGGCACGGTTGCAGGGCAGGTAGTGGCTCCAGTCGTCGTATCCGGTCTTCAGCGCCTGCTCGATCAGGAGGCCGCGGAAGCCCGAGCAGTCGATGAACAGGTCGCCCGCGAAGGCGCGGCCATCGTCGAGCGTGACGCCGGTGACGAAGCCGCTCTCCCCGTCCAGCTGGACATCGGCGACCTTGCCCTCCTGCCGCACCACGCCGCGGCTTTCGGCGAGCCGGCGCAGGAAGGCGGCATAGCGGCCCGCGTCGAGGTGATAGGCGTAATTGACCGGGGGCAGATCGTCGCGCTTGTAGTCCTCGGTGCGGGCGAACTTGCCGAAGGCGGCGGCCATCGTCTCGAGGTTGAAGACCTGGATCGGCCGCCTGTCTCCGCCGGCCTGCATCCGGTGCCACACGTGGTGGAAGCTGATCCCGCCCATCGTGTAGCCATAGGCGCCGAAGGGGTGGATGTAGCTGTCGCCCAGCTTGCCCCAGTTCTCGAACTGGATGCCGAGCTTGAAGGTGCCGCCGACGGCTGCAAGCATCTCTGCCTCGTCGATCCCGAGCAGCCGGTTGAAGCCGACGAAGGGTGGAATCGTTGCCTCGCCGACGCCGACCGTGCCGATCGCCTCGGATTCGATCAGCGTGATTTCCACAGGCCGCCCGGCCTTGATACGCGACAGGGCGGCGGCTGCCATCCACCCGGCCGTGCCGCCGCCGACGATGATAATGCGTTCGATTGCCACGTTTTCCTCGATTCCCAGCGGGCCTCTGCGGGCCCTGTCGGCAGGCGTTCTGCGCTCGCGCCCAGTGTTGCCAGAATGCAATATGAACCGCAGATTACAAGTCTTGAGAACGCTCACAAGATGCGCTAGGAAAGAAGGGCAAACCGCAGCGTCAGGCACGAAACTGTCGCGCGGCATGGGGAGAGACAAAAGATCATGACCATCGCACAGCCTGCGCCGCGCCGGCGCCTGTTCGCCCTCGGCACCGCCTCCGCACTGGCGATCGCCGCCGCCAGCCCCGCGCTGGCGCAGGATTCGGGCGAACCGGAGGCCGAAGCGCCCGCCGCCGAGGAGGACGAATCCACCATCGTCGTCACCGGCTTCCGCGCCTCGCTGCAGTCGGCCCAGAACATCAAGCGCGATGCCGACACCTTCGTCGACGTGATCACCGCCGAGGACATCGGCGCGCTGCCCGACCGCTCCGTGGCCGAAGCCCTCCAGCGCGTGCCCGGCGTCAATATCGGCCGCTTCGAGAAGCCTTCCGACCCGGACCGCTTCTCGGTCGAAGGCACCGGCGTGATCATCCGCGGCCTCAACTTCGTGCGCTCGGAACTCAATGGCCGCGACATCTTCTCGGCCAATGGTGGGACCGTTCTCAACTTCAACGAGGTCTCGCCCGAACTGCTCGGCCGGGTCGAGGTGTTCAAGAACCTCACCGCCGACATGGTCGAGGGCGGGATCGCGGGGACAGTCAACCTCGTCACCCGCAAGCCGCTCGACCGGCCCGGCACGCATATCGCCGGCACGATCGAGGCTAACGTCGGCGACCTTGCCGAAAAGTGGTCGCCCGGCGGTTCGGTGCTCGGATCGACGACCTGGGAAACC
Source organism: Porphyrobacter sp. CACIAM 03H1 (assembly GCF_002215495.1). NCBI lineage: Bacteria > Pseudomonadati > Pseudomonadota > Alphaproteobacteria > Sphingomonadales > Erythrobacteraceae > Porphyrobacter > Porphyrobacter sp. CACIAM 03H1. The sequence goes on along the minus strand of NZ_CP021378.1, from coordinate 2,725,454 downwards.
GACGCGGGCACGCTCGGCGTCCAGTTCGGCTATGCGCGCTCAGAGCTGATCAGCCGCACCGACGCATCGCAGGTCGGCGATCCCTGCTACCGCGCGAACAACCTCACCGGCGCGTGCCTGCGCGTGCGGCCGGTGGGCAGCGGCGGCTTCGGTGGCGCGCCGGTGTTCGGTCCCGACAACTTCCCGCCCGCCGGCGCGCTGGTCGTGCCCAAGGGCGCTGGCGTGCGCACCACCGATCTCGAGCGTGACCGTGAGGCGATCTCGGGCATCATCCAGTACGAAAGCCCCGACCGCAATTTCGTCGTCACCGCCGAATGGCTGCGCGCCGACACCACCTTCTTCACCAAGGAAAACGCGGCGATCGCGCTCGTCAACGACGATGCGCTGTTCCCCGTCCCGGCGGCGGGCAGCACCTGGGAATTCGACAGCAACGGCATCTTCCAGCGCGGCGTGCTGAGCCAGCGCATCGGCGATGCCTATGCCAACCCCTTCGGTCGCGGCGGCATCCCGCTCGAACTGCTTCGCTTCGAGCGCGAGACGCAAGCGATGACGCAGGATCTCTCGATCGACATCGACTGGAGCATCACCGATCGCTTCCGCGTCAATTTCGAGGCCCAGCACATCGAATCCGACCTCCGGCAGGATTCGATCATCGGCACCATGTCGACCTGGGCGAACATCGACCTCGACATGAGCGGCAAGGTGCCGCAGGTGCAGTTCCTCGCTCCTCCCGGGGCGCCGGCGGACTACTTCACCTCGGGGCGCAACACCTATTACTGGTTCCTGCTCGACAGCATCGCACGCAACGAGGGCGATCTCGACACGCTGCGCTTCGATGCCGAATACGACATCTCGGAAGACGGCTTCTTCAAGCAGGTCAAGTTCGGCGCCCGCTGGTCGGAGCGCGACCAGACCACGCGCGACACCAATTTCAGCACCTGGGGCAACCTCTCGGCGCCCTGGGCCGGGCGCGCCGGCTGCGCCCCGTGGAATGCCGGGCCGGGCTGCGCCGCCACGGGCGGGTTCCAGCCGGGCCGCTATTTCACCGGTCTGCCGGGGCAGGAATTCGCGATCGGCGGCGGTGCCTTCGTCGACGACTTCCCGGCCTTCGCCAATCTGCGCGCGCCGTTCGACAACGGCTTCCAGCGCGGCAATGCCCCTGCGCCGCTGCCGGGCGGGGCGCACTTCTTCGGGGCGGACAGCTTCCTGAAGGAATATCTTGCGGGCGATTCCGCGCGTCAGGCGGGGCTGATCAACACCTTCTCGCAGACGCCCAACCCCTTCTTCGGGGTCAACAACCGCACCTTCTTCAATTCGATCACCGGCGAGAGCACGCCCTGCGATCCGTTCTGCACGCCCGAGATCAGCACCGTGGCCGAGACCACCAAGGCCGCCTACGCCCGGGTCGACTATGGCACGGAGTTCGGCAACGGCTGGAAGCTCTCGGGCAATTTCGGCCTGCGCTATGTCGAGACCGAGGTGGTCGCGGCAGGGCTGGTGGGCTTCCCCAACCCGTTCTTCTTCGATGATCCCACCGCGGGCGGCAACGGCGACGGGGTGGCGCAGCTTTCCGAAGTGACCGCCGCCTGCGGCCGCGCCCAGCAGCTCCCGGCCGACCAGCGCCCGGCCTTCTGCAGCCTCTCGCAGGGCCGCCTTGCCGAATTCGCGGCGGCGCACACCGGCGAGATCGTGCTCGACGACCGCGCGGTGACCTTCGAGAACTGGCTGCCGAGCTTCAACGCCCTGCTCGACACCGGCAACGGCCTGCTGTTCCGCGCCGCCGTTTCCAAGGGCATCTCGCGCCCCGACCTCGCGGCCTTCCGCTCGGGCGGCGGGATCGGCGACAACACGGGCGACCTGCGCTCCGAAGGGACGCTGGAGACCGGGCCGCTGTTTCAGCTGTTCACCGGCAACCGCAACCTGCGGCCGATCGAAAGCTGGAACTACGACCTTTCGCTCGAATGGTATTTCGACCGCGTCGGCTCGCTGACGATCTCGGGCTTCGTCAAGGACATCAAGGGGATCGTCAACAACGGGGTCGATCTGGTCAACTTCGTCAGCCCCGGCGGGCTCGATCTCGATGTCGAGGTCAACGGCCCCGACAACCGCCAGGACGGCACCATGAAGGGCGTCGAGATCGGCTATCAGCAGACCTACGATTTCCTGCCCGGCGTTCTCAGCGGGCTCGGGACGCAGCTGACCTACACCTATGTCGACGGCAGCGATTTCCGGAACACGAACCTCGCCAACAACCAGGGCGACTTCGCGGCCTTCCAGCCGCTCGCCGGGATCTCCAAGCACACCGTCAACGCGGTGCTGTTCTACGAGAAGGACTGGCTGTCGATGCGCGCCGCCTACAACTGGCGCTCGGCCTTCCTGATCACCCCGCGCGACGACATCTTCCCCTTCTCGCCGATCTGGGGCGAGGAGACCGGGCAGCTCGACGCGTCGATCTTCGTCACCGTGATGGACGGGGTGAAGCTCGGGGTGCAGGGGGTGAACCTGCTCGACGAGGTGTTCCGCACCAGCCAGGTGATCGACTTCGACGGAACGCGGGTGCAAAGGTCGGCGTTCCGCAACGACCGGCGCTTCACCTTCCTCGCGCGCTTCGACTTCTAGGGAACCGGACATGACGATTGCAGGGCTGCCCAAGGCGGGAATGCTGGCGGCGGCCCTGCTGCTCCTTGGGGCGGCGCCCCCGCAGGCACCGCTCGTCACCGCCCCGCTGGAAGGCGCGGGCTGGGAACTTGTCTGGGCCGACGAGTTCGAGGGCGAGGCGCTCGACCGCACCAGGTGGACCCCCGAGGTCTCGTGCTGGGGCGGGGGAAACAACGAGCGGCAGTGTTACACCGACCGGCCCGAGAACATCGCGGTCGAGAAGGGGCTTCTGCTCCTCAAGGCGCGTAAGGAGCGTTTCACCGGCCCTGCGCGCCCGCCCGAGATCGCCGAAAATCCGAACCCGCGCCTCACCCAAGCCTACACCTCGGGCAAGGTGCGCACGATCGGCAAGCACGCGTGGCGCTATGGCCGGATCGAGGTGCGCGCCAAGGTGCCGCCGGGGCAGGGGACCTGGCCTGCGGTGTGGATGATGCCGGACGATCCCGCCTACGGCCCTTGGCCGCGCTCGGGCGAGATCGACATTCTCGAGGCGGTCAACATAGGGGCGAAGTGCAAGGCCTGCGAGGGCGGCAGGGGCGAGAACCGCACCATCAGCGCGCTCCATTTCGGCGACTTCGCACCGAAGAACCGCTTCGTCGACAGCCGCACGGCCTTGCCCGATCTCGCGCTGCCGTCCGAGGATTTCCACGTCTATGCTGTCGAATGGGGCGAGGGGCTGATCCGCTTCCTGGTGGATGACCGGGTGCACCTCACCGTCACCGCCGACCAGTGGAGCACCGCAGCCCCGGCCGCGAAGGGCAACCCGGCCGCACCCTTCGACCAGCCCTTCTACATCATGGCCAATCTTGCGGTGGGCGGGCGATTGTCGGAAGAAAACAACGCCAAGGGGCTTGCCGCGAAGAGCTTTCCCGCGCAATTCGCAATCGATTGGATCAGGGTCTATCGCTGCGGCAGCGATCCCCACACGGGTCGCGCCTGCATGCGCTAGGCGGACAGGGGCGCAGGAACCATGGCGCGGGTGCGCAAGACAGTCACGATCAGGGACGTGGCCGAGGATGCGGGCGTCTCGCTCCAGACGGTGAGCCGCGTGGTCAACGGCGGCCCAAATGTGCGTCCGCAGCTGCGCGACAAGGTGCGCGCCTCGATCGAGCGTCTGGGCTATGTCCCCTCGCTTGCCGCCCAGCGGATGAGCGGTTCGCGCTCCTACATCATCCTCGCCATCAACGACCGCGAGCGCACCCTTGCCGACTGGCGCGAGCGGCGGGGCACGGACTGGGTCGACCAGATGCTGTTGGGCGGGATCCTGACCTGCTCGAAGCACGGCTACCGGATGATGGTGGAACTGGTCGACACCCATTCCGACCACGTCGAGCGCGAGCTTGGCGCCGCGCTCTCGGCGCTCCAGCCCGACGGGGTGATCCTCACGCCGCCGCACTCGGAAAACCGGCTGATCACCGCGCTGCTGGCAGAGCGGGGAATCCCCTTCGCCAGGATCGGATCGGACGCGCCGGGACCGGGCATCCGGCTGACGATGGGCGACGACGGCGCGGCCCATCTCGCCACCACCCGCCTTGCCGCGCTCGGCCACCGGCGGATCGCGATGATCGCCGGGCCCTCGGCCTACAGCCTGTCGGGCTGGCGGATCGAGGGCTGGAAGCGCGCGCTCGCCGAAGCCGGGCTGCCGCACGAGGGCCTGCTGGAGGTGGGCGATTTCGGCTACGAGAGCGGCACCCGCGCGGCGCGTGCGCTGCTCGACCGCAATCCCGATCTGACCGCGATCATCGCCTCGTCCGACCAGATGGCGCTCGCCGCGCTCGAGGTCGCACGCGACCGCGGCCTTGCCGTGCCGCGCGACCTGTCGCTGATCTCCTTCGACAACACCCCGATTGTGCGCTTCACCCAGCCGCCACTCACCGCCATTGACCAGCCGATCGCCGAGACCGTGTCGCGCGCCGTCGAACAGCTGATCGCGCGCGGGGAGGGGGAAAGCGCCGGGGTGATCGAGGTCGCCGCCGCGCTGGTCGAACGCTCCTCGACCGCGCTCGCCCCGGCCCGGGCTTGAGCGCGCCCGACACCCTCGCGCAGCCGCCCGAACGCCAGCCGGCCTGGTTCCTTGCCCTGTTCGCGCTCGCTGCCGCGGGGGGCGCGGTTGCCTATGTGCCGCTGCTCACCGTCCTGCTGCCGCAGCGAATCGCCGAGTTGCAGGGCGGCGAGGACGTCGCGGCGCTTGCGCAGGTGACCTTCCTCGGCGCGGGCGCGGCGAGCCTTGCCAATATCGCCATCGGCTTCCTCAGCGACCGGAGCCGCACCCGCAGGCCGTGGATTCTCGCTGGGCTCGCCGCATCGGGCGCCCTGCTGGTGGCGGTGGGCGAGGCGCGGTCGGTGCGCGAGCTGATCGTGCTGGTGATGGTCTGGCAGGTTGCGCTCAACCTGATGCTCGCCCCTCTGATGGCCTGGGCGGGGGACTGCTTCCCCGACGAGCAGAAGGGCGAGCTGGGCGGGGCGCTGGCGCTGGCACCTGCGCTCGGCGCGCTGGCAGGATCGCTGGTGACCCATGTCGGGCTGGTCGAACCGGGCGCGCGGCTGGTGCTGGTGGCGGGGCTGGTGAGCGCGCTGGTGCTCCCCGCCGTGCTGCTGGGCCGTGGACGGGTGCGCCCGGCTCTGGTCGCCCCCGCGCCGGCCCCGGCCCCGCTGCCGCCGCGCGAGCGGGTGGTGGTGCGGATGTGGACGGCGCGGCTGCTGGTGCAGGTGGCGGAAGGCGGAATGTTCGCCTTCCTGCTCTACTGGCTGCGCTCGCTCTCGCCCGGCTATCCCGAGAACGGCGCGGCCAACATCTTCAGCGCGGTGCTGGTCTCGGCCGTGCCGCTCTCGCTGCTGGCGGGGCGCTGGTCGGACCGCCACGGGCGTCCGGTGCTGCCGCTGGTGGCGGCCGCGCTGGCGTGCGCGGCGGGAATGCTGGTGATGGCGCTCGCGCAGAGCCTCGCCTTCGCGATCACCGGCTACGTGCTGTTCGGCCTTGCGGCGGCGATCTTCCTCTCGCTCCATTCGGGCCAGACCCTGCGCGTGCTCCCGCGCCCGCAACACCGCGGGCGCGATCTGGGGATTTTCAACCTCACCAACACCGTGCCCGGCATGGTGATGCCGTGGCTGACGGTGCTGCTGGTCCCGCAATTCGGCTACGGCGCGCTGTTCGTCCTGTTCGCCGCCCTGTCGCTGGGGAGCGCGGCCCTGCTGGCGGGCACGATGCGGCGCTGAGAATTCACATCCGGCCCGCTTGAAGCTTGCCAAAGCGGCGCACCGGCGGCATAGCTTGATAACGTTCTCAAGAATATGTGACGGGTCTGGGAGGGTCTGGCGTGATGGCGCGAAGCGGGATGGGTCGGCTGGTGTGCGGAGCGGCGCTGGGTGCGTTGCTGGCCGGATGCTCGGCGACGCCGGAGGTGCGCTCGGCGAGTGCGCCGGTCGCGGCGGCTGCCCCTGCGGCGAGGACCCCCGAGGCGCTGCTCGCGGCGATGAGCCTCGAGCGCAAGGTCGCGCAGATCGTCATGCCCGATATCGGTTCGATCACCCCCAGGGACGTGCGCAAGTACCGCTTCGGCACGATCCTCAACGGCGGCAATTCCGGGCCCTACGGCGATGACAAGGCCCCGGCGGCCGACTGGCTGAAGCTCGCCGACGAATTCTGGGAAGCCTCGAGCGCGCCGCTCGCCAAGGGCGAACCCGTCATCCCCGCGGTCTGGGCGACCGATGCGGTGCACGGCCATGCCAATGTCCCGGGCGCTACCGTCTTCCCGCACAACATCGCGCTTGGCGCTGCGGGCGATGCCGATCTCGTCCGCCGCATCGGCGCGGCCACTGCCGTCGAGATCGAGGTGACCGGGCTCGACTGGACCTTCGCCCCCACGGTCGCGGTCGCACGCGATGATCGCTGGGGCCGCACCTACGAGAGCTATTCGGAAGACCCCGCGCTCGTCACCCGCCTCGGCAAGGCCATGATCGAGGGGCTTCAGGGCCGCCCGGGCGAACCCGGCTTCCTCGGCGAGGGCAAGGTCGCGGCCACCGCCAAGCACTATTTCGGCGACGGCGGCACGGCGCAGGGCGTCGACCAGGGCGATGTCGACGGCGACCTCGGCGACCTGATGGCGATCCACGCCGCGCCCTATCCCGAAGCGATCGGGGCAGGCGTCGCCAGCGTCATGGCGAGCTTCAACTCGATCAACGGCACCAAGATGCACGGCAACGCGCCGCTGCTGACGGGCGAATTGCGCGGGCGGCTCGGCTTCGGCGGGCTGGTGGTCGGCGACTGGAACGGCCACGGGCAGGTCGATGGCTGCACCAACGCGAACTGCCCGCAGGCCCTGCTGGCAGGGCTCGACGTCTACATGGTGCCCGAGGACTGGAAGGCTCTCCACGCCAACCTCGTGAAGCAGGTGAAGAAGGGCGCGATCCCCATGAGCCGCCTCGACGAGGCGGTTCTGCGGGTGCTGCGCCTGAAGCAGACGCTCGGCATCCTCGACGGCGAGGTGAAGCCCTCGCTCAGGGCCAATGCGGGGCGCTGGGAAAAGCTCGGCTCGCCCGAACACCGAGCGATCGCGCGCGAGGCGGTGGCGAAGTCGCAGGTGCTGCTCAAGAATGCGGGCGTCCTGCCGCTGAAGCCGGGCGCGCGGATCGAGGTGGCGGGAAGCGCCGCCGACAACATCCCGCAGCAGGCCGGCGGCTGGTCGGTGACGTGGCAGGGCGGCGGCGATCTGACGGCGAAGGACTTCCCCGGCGCGACCTCGCTCTGGACCGGGATTGCCGAGGCCGCCCGCGCCAGCGGCGGCGAGGCGCGCCTTGCGCCCAAGGGCGATGCCGCCAGCACGCCCGACGTCGCAATCGTCGTCTTCGGCGAGGAGCCCTATGCCGAATTCGTCGGCGACCGGAAGGATCTCGCCTTCCGCGACGAGGAGGGCCTGAGCCTGCTCAGGGCTTACCGCGCGCGCGGCATCCCGACCGTCGCCGTGTTCCTCTCGGGCCGACCGCTATGGGTCAACCGCGAGCTCAACGCCGCCGATGCCTTCGTCGCATCCTGGCTCCCCGGGAGCGAGGGGGCGGGGGTGGCCGACGTGCTGTTCGGCAAGGCGGTGCCGACGGGGCGGCTGTCCTTCAGCTGGCCTGCGACCTGCGAAGGCGCGCCGGTCAACACCGCCGAGCGCGCGCTCTTCCCGTTCGGCTACGGCCTCGGCTACGGCGCGCCGGGCGGGCCGGGGACGCTCGACGAGACTTGCGCGGCGCTCGCTGCCGATGGCGGCGCGGTGTGGTTCGCCAGCGGCAAGCTCGGGAATGCGGTGCAGGCGGTGGCGGACAATGCCCTGCTGCCCGACCTGCGCGGCACCGGCAACGGGATCACCGCGACCGGGATCGACCGCCGCGCGCAGGAAGACGCGCGCCGCATCGCCTTCGCGCGCGGGGCGGAGCTGACGTTGAGCGGCCCGGAGAGCACTGCAGCGTGGCGGATCACCTACAGCGTCGCGCAGCGCCCCAAGGCGCCGGTGACGGTAACGGCGGGCGGTGCGGCGCTCGACATCACACAGCGCCTCGCGGTCGCCGAGGGCAAGGGCTGGCGCGAGATGGTGCTGAGCCCCGCCTGCCTCGGCACGGCGGGCGGCAGGATCACCTTCGCCTCGCAAGGGGCCTTCGTGCTCCAGATCGCCGAGATCACCCGCGACGAAAGCGCCGCCGAAGCGGAGTGCTCGTTCTAGGCGCGTATCAGCCCCGACAGCGGCGCGCCGCCCCGGCCGGGGAACAGCCGCGCCATCGCGCGGGCCGGGTCGAGCCGCAGGTGCTCGGCCACGGCGCCCGCCAGCACGCTCTCGAGCGCGATGGTCGGGGCCAGATCGCGGCCCTCCAACAGACGGCTTTCGGCGAGGCCCGGCCAGTCGGCGATCACCCGCCCGCCGCGCACGCCCCCGCCCATCACCAGCGCCGCCGAGGCGGTGCCGTGGTCGGTGCCACCGGTGCCGTTGAGGCGGGCGGTGCGGCCGAACTCGGTCGCCACCACCACCAGCGTGTCGGCCCAGCCTGCGCCCATGCCGGCGCGATAGGCGCCGAGCAGCGCATCGAGTTGGCGCGCGGCGCGGGCGAAGGCGCCGCGCTGGTTGGCGTGGGTGTCCCACCCGCCCAGCTCGATCATTCCGATCCGCGCGCCCCCGGCATCGCGCATCAGCGAGGCGGCAAGCTCGCCCGCCTTGCGCGCGTCGTTGAGGTTGCGCATGCCATCATCGCCCGCCATCGCCCGCGTCTCTAGCGCCTGCGCCCACAGCGGGCCGAGCTCGCCATCGCCGGCATAGAGCTGGCTCACGCGGGCGAGCAGGTCCTCGCTCGCCTCGGGAAGGGCCGAGGGGGCGTAGTTCGAGACCGGGGCCGTCCCGCGCAGCGCCAGCGGCACCGTCGGCGCGATCGCCAGTGCGCGCAGCGGGGAAGGGGCGCCCTCGTTCAGCAGCCCGGCGAGGCGGTTGAGCCAGCCATCCTTGCTCGCATAGGGCGCCGTGCCGCCTGTCTCGAGCAGGTTCTGCCCGTCGAAATGCGACCGCTCGCGATAGGACGTGGCGGCGGCATGAACGAACAGTGCCTCGCCCGCCTGCACCGCCGCGCCGACCTCGGCAAGCGCGGGGTGGAGGGCGAAGAAGCTGCCGATCCGCGGGGCGTTGTCGTAATCGGCAAGGCTGGCGCCGCGCAGGGCCGCAAGGCCCGGGTCACCGACGGGGGCAAGCATCGCCATCCCGTCGGCCGCGCCGCGCAGCAGCACGAACAGCAGCTTCCTGTGTCCTGACCCTTGCGCAAAGGCGATGCGCGGCACGGCAAGGCTGCCTGCGCCGATCAGCGATCCGGCGAGCAGAGTGCGGCGATCGAGGTTCATCGTCATTGCACTTACCTCCGCATCATTTCAGGCGAGACCAGCAGCAGGGCGAGCGCCTGCTGGCCGCTTTCCGCGCGGGCGAGCTGGGTGCGGGTCGCCTCGCTGAGGGTGCCCGGGAAGGCGGCCTCGGCGCGGGCGATGACCCCCTCCTGCGGCGCGCCGCGGGCGATGCGCTCGGCGAATTCGACCCGCCGCACGAGAGCGTCGGGCCCGGCCCATGCGGCGGCGCTGTCCTCGTAGCCCGCGGGCGAGGGCGCGGCCCAGGGCACCTGCCCCAGCTGCGTGAGCGCGGCGACGAGGCGCTGCGGCGGCGGGCGCTCGATCCCGGTCAGGCGCAGCGTCGCCACCAGCCATTCGAAGGGCGTGCGGAACTTGACCGGCGCGCTCGTCCACGTCTCGGGCGCTGCGATCAGCACCCGCGCAAGGCTTGCAAGATCGCCGCCGGTCTTGACGAAATCCGCCTCCAGCCGCGCGACCAGCGCCGGGGGAGGGGTGTCGCCCGCGAAGTGGCGTGCGAGCTTGGTGGCGATGTGGCGCGCGGTGGCGGGGTGGGCGGCGAGATCGTCGAGGATCGCCAGCGCCTGCTCCGGCCCTCCGGTCGCATAGCTGCGCCCCAGCACCTGCCGCGCGCCCGGCTCGTGCACCGGCGCGACGAAGGCCGCGCCGCTCGCCTGCGCCTGCGCGAAGCGGCCCGCGCGGCCGATGCCCGGCACCGTCCAGCCGGTGAGCGCGCGGGCGAGCTCGGTCACGTCGGCCTGGGTATAGCCGCCATCAACCCCCAGCGTGTGCAGCTCCAGCACCTCGCGCGCGAGGTTCTCGTTGAGGCCGCGCGGCCCCGGCGCATCGGGGTTCCGGCGCGCGCGCATCTGCGCGAAGGGGGCATTGGGGCCGATCGACTGGAACTGGTCGAGATAGAGCAGCATCGCCGGATGCAGCACCGCGGCCTTGAGCATATCGGAAAAGCGCCCCAGCACATGCGGGCGGATCGCGGTGAATTCGTGCGGGGCGACCTCGAACTGGGTGCCCGGCTTGCCGACCGAGACGCTGAAGTGGTTCGACCAGAAATGCACCAGCCGCTCCACCATCGGGGCGGGGCTCGTCACCGCCAGATCGACCCGCACCGCGATATCCTCCACCAGCACGCGGCGGGCCTCCATGAGCTTCTCGCGATATTCGGGCGGCAGCGCGGCGAGGGCGGCGGCGCGGGGGTTGTCGGCCATCGCCGTGCCCGCCATGCCCTCGGCCATAGCCGGCGCGCCGCCCGGTTCCATCGCGGCGAGCGCGCGGGTGTCCTGCCGCAGACGGCGCAGGAGCTCGATCATCTCGGATGTCTTCGCCCGCGTGCCGAGGCGCCCGGCGATTGCGGGCGGGGCGGGGTCGAAGGCCTCCAGCTGGCGCAGCAGGAAGCGGCGCGGATCGGCGGGCGGCGTGTCGCCTGCGGCATAGCCGTAGCCGAAGCGGCTGATCGCGATGCTGGCGGGGGTCATCGGCACGAACTCACGGGCATGGCTGGCGGTCCTGATCGCGGCGCATACGGGCGCGGCACGGTGCCGCACCCGCCTGTCCCAACGTTCCGGTGCGCCCAAACCTTCGCATGAGCACGGCGCTTTTTGCTATGGCGTGACGATGTCGAAGCCATGCGGCAGCGGATCGAGCGCGTCGATCAGGGCCTGGAGGCCCGCCCGGTCGCCCTCGATCGTGACCCCCTCCATCGGGCTGACGCTTTCGACCGGCATCTTGACGAAGAACAGCGCGAGGAGCGCCCGGCGGGGGCCGCGGATCGTCACGCCGGGCTGCGGCGGCAGGGTCCCGACCCGGCCGATCATCGCCTGCGGGCCGACCTCGATCATCGCCTGTTCCTTGCGGTCGGTAAGCTCGATCCCGACGATCAGGCGGCGCCCGCCGTGGCGTTCGGGGGCGAAGCGCGTGGCCGCGGAATCGAGCAGTTCCTGCGTCGCCAGCGCGGCGATCATGTCGTTGCTCTGCGCGGCGCTCATCGGGGCGCGGCCCTTGCGCAGGTCGCTCGCGGCGGCGAGGAACTGGTTGCGCCAGATCGCGCTTTCGGACCTGTAGCCCTGCTGTTCGTAGCTGTTCGCCAGCATCGCCTTGGCCTCGGCATTCTCCGGCGCCGCGAAGACGAGGTTCTGGAGCAGGTCCGAGGCCCAGCGGTAATCGCCCGCAGCCATGGCGTTCTGCGCCAGCGCGAGCGTACGTTCCGCCCCGCCGAGCGCCTCGACCAGACGCCGCGCACGCTCCACCGGCGGGTGCTGGTGGAGGTTCGCCGGCACGGCATCGTACCAGCCGAGATAGAACTGGTAGATCGCCTTGGCGTTGTGGCTGATCGTGCCATAGTAGCCGCGCGTCGACCATTCTTGGCCATTGCCCGGCGGGGGCGAGGATTCCAGCGCCTCTGCGATCTCGTGCATGGTCTCGCCGCGGTTCATCCGGCGCACGGTCTGGTCGTGGAGCCAGCGGTAGTTGTCGCGCTGCGCGGCGAGCCAGGCGGTGCTTTCCGCCTTGCCGAAGATCGGCCAGCAATGGCTCGAGATCACCGTGTCGCTCTGCGGCGCATAACGGGTCACGGCCTCGTCGAGGTAATGCGCCCAGGCCCGCGCGTCGCGCACCTTGGCCCCGCGCGGGGTGAGGATGTTGTGGAGCGTGCAGGTCGCCGTCTCGGCGGCGAGGAAGGTCTTCTCCGGCGCGATCATCACGTTGAATTCGGCCGGGGCCTCGGTGCCCGAGACGATCTGGAACTCGAGCGCGATGCCGTCCACCACCCGCGTCTCGCCGGTCTTCGCCACCGTGTCGGTCGGCGCGATCAGCGAGAGCGTGCCCGAGGACAGGCCCATGCCGATGCCGCTGCCCATCTGCCCGGTCGCGCCGGGGGCAAGCCCGGTGCCGAACTGGAACGCCGCGCGGCGCATCATCGCGCCCCCGGCCATGACGTTCTCGGAGGTGGCTTCCTCCATGAAGCCCTCGGGCGCGATCACCGGCACCTTGCGCGCGGCGGCATCGGCGGGATCGATCACGCCCTTCGCGCCGCCGAAATGGTCGCCGTGGCTGTGCGAATAGATGAGGCCGGTGACAGGCCGCTTGCCGAGGGTCTGGTCGACCAGCTCCATCGCCGCCGCCGCCGCCTCGACGCTGGTGAGCGGGTCGATGATGATCCAGCCGGTCGCGCCGCGGATGATCGTCATGTTCGAGACGTCGAAGCCGCGCACCTGCCAGACATTCTCGGTGACCTTGAACAGGCCGTGGTGCCTGAGATGGGTCATGTGCCGCCACAGGCTGGGGTTGACCGTGTCGGGGGCGGGACCGGTGACGAAGGCGTAGGCGTCGAGGTTCCAGACCACCTTGCCGTTGGGAGCGAGGATCACCGGGTCCTTGCGCGTCGCAAGAAAGCCGCGCCGGGCGAAATCGGCATCGCGCGTGCCTTCGGGCGGAAGCTGCGCGGCGGCGGCCTGCTGGGCCGCGCGGGTCTGCGCGCTGGCGGTGCCGGCAGCGTCCTGCGCCGCCACGCCGTGGAAGGCGCCGAGTCCGAGCCCCAGCGCCAGTGCGGCGCGCATCGCGGTGAGTGTCATTATCCTTTTCCCCCTCTTCTCCCGCCGCCGTGATGCCTGCGGCGGGGCGCGGTTTCAAGCCGTCGGGACTGCGGTTCCGCACAATCTTCATTCATTCAAAATCTGGAACGTTTGCGAAGAAAGATTGAATTTTTCCGATTGGGCCTGCGCCGCTAACAACCGCCCACCTCTCCGCTTCACCCCAGCCAAGGGACCCTGCGCATGGACCAGACGAGCCCGCTTCCGCACCGGCTTCCGCTCGAGCACGGCGCTCCCGCACAGCGCGCGAGGGGCGTGGGTCTGGCACTGGTGAACACGCGCTTCCGCCTCGCGCAGCCCGCCGAACCGGCGCCGGCGGCGTGGCAGGAGGGGCTCGACGCGCTGATCGCCTGGCTCGGCATCGATGCCGAGTTCGTGCCCGCCGCGCGCCCGCGCCGCCTCCCGCGCCTCGCAGATTGGGCGATGGCCCCGGCCGCGGGTGTGCCCGTTTTCGCGCCGTGGATCGGCTGGAGCCCGGTCGCCTTCCAGCACGGCGGCATCGCCGCGCTGCCCGCAGCATCCTTCGTCGCCAGCTACGGCCTCGATCACGCCCGCGGCGCTGGCCCGGGGCAGGACGGATCCGATGTGCTGTTGATGAGTCCGCACCCCTCCGCCTGCGCTGTCGAGGAGGCAGGCGCCGTGCCCGTGCCGCGCGCCGGGGTGATGAAGGCCATGATCCGCACCGCGCGCGACGAAGGGCGCGGCAAGCTCGCGATCATCCTCCACGCCCGCCAGCGCAACGCCGTCGCCGCGCAGCTGCTCGCCGCGGGCAAGGGGCTGACGCGCGAGGGCCTCGCGCTCGACATCCTCACCATCGAGGAGGCGCTTCCCCTGCTGGTCGCGCCGCGCGCACCGTGGGACGCGATCATCGCTATGCCCGACCTGCGCGGGACGGTTTTCACCCTGCTCTCCGCGACGAGCGGGCTGCGCGGACCCTGGCCCATGCTGTGGTTCGCCAGCGATGCGAGCGGCGGACGCGCCCTGAGGCTCGTGACCGCCGAGGCGCCGGGCGAGGGGGCGAGCCGCCTGCCGCTCGATGCGCCGGTGCTGGTGCAGGCGCTGGCGCTGGCGCTCCACGCCGGCGGCGCGGGCCGCGCGGCGCGGCGGCTGCACGAGGGCTGGGCGCGGCTGCGCGACAGCGGGGTGACCACCCCCGGGCGCGGCGGCGGTGATGCGCCCTATGCCAGCGAAGTCGCCGACAGCGCCTTCATCGGCATGATCTGCCGCGATGCGGCGGTCAGCAAGCGGGCCCAGCCGGAGTGGCGCGCGCTCGAAAATGCAAAAATGTCAATTTCCCGGACACCAATCCCGCACTTGCGCGTTGTGTCTTAAAACCTCGCTAATCCCCTCCAACTGAAAGGTTCGCCCCATGCCCAGCCGCAAGATTGTTGCCAACGAGCTCGCTCACGTGCTGCGGCAGATTTCCCACCCGGACCGCATCCGACTGCTGCTGAAATTGCAATCGGGCGACCAGACGGTGAACGAGCTGGGGGACATTCTCGAGATATCGCCGACCCGCGTCTCGCAGCACCTCGGCGTGCTGCGCGCGATCGCGCTGGTCGAGACCGAGACCCACGGGCAGAAGCGTGTCTATCGCCTCGCCCAGCCCGATCTGGCGCTGTGGCTGATCGAGGGGATCGACTTCGTCGCCCACCGCTTCAGCCGCGCCAGCAGCTCGGATATCGAGCAGGCGAAGAAGCTGTGGCAGGCCGAGGCCGCCGAAACCGTGATGTGACCTTGCGCCGCCCCCCCGCGTCAGGCGGCGGGGCGGACCATTAGCGCCGGGATTGCGGTCTTGCTAGGATCTTCCGAGCGCCGCCCGTAGCGTTCGACCAGCTCGCTCCATTCCACCACCAGCGTCCCGCCGGTCGACTGGTGCAGCTTCTCCCACGAGGAGAGCATCTCGAGACAGGCGTGGTCGATGTAGTCGAGCTTCTCGACATGGATGTGCACCTCCGACCCGAAGGGCGAGCTTTCGAGCGCCTGGCCGAGCTGCGGGATCGAGAAGAAGGTGGCAGAGCCGGTCATCCACAGGTCGACCCGGTTGGCCTCGGTGTCATGCTCGCGCCGGATTTCGAGGTGCGAGAAGGTGTAGACCAGCTTGGCGGTCGCCAGCGCGAAGCCGAGGATCACGCCGGTGAGCAGGTCGATCGCCACCACCCCGATCAGCGTCGCGAAGTAGATCACCAGCTCCTGCCGGCCGAACTCGGCGATCTTCCTGATCTGCGCGACGTTCACCAGCTTGTAGCCGGTATAGACCAGGATCGCGGCGAGCACCGAGGTCGGGATCTCGTTGAGCACGAAGGGGAAGGCCGCCACCGCCAGCAGCAGCCAGGCGCCGTGGAGGATCGCCGACAGGCGCGTGGTCGCGCCGGCATCGACATTGGCCGAGGAGCGCACGATCACCCCGGTCATCGGCAGCGCGCCGAGCCCGCCGCAGATCATGTTGCCGATCCCCTGCGCGCGCAGTTCCTTGTCGTAATCTGTCCGCGCGCCGATGTGCATCTTGTCCACCGCGGTCGCGCACAGCAGCGTCTCGGCGCTGGCGACGAAGGCAAAGACGAGGCCAAGGGTCAGGATGTCGGGATCGGCGAAGCCGGCGAGCGCCTCGGTGGTGGGGATGTTCAGCCCGCTGGTCAGCGTGGCGGGCAGTTCGACCAGCGTGATCGGCAGGGCAAAGGCGATGGCGAAGGCCGTGCCGACGATCACGCCGAGCAGCGGCCCGGGGATCAGCGCCAGCGCCTTGGGCTTGAACTGGTTCCAAAGCACGATCGTGGCGATGGTCACGATCCCCGCCATCGCCGCGAGGTGGTGCACGGAACTGTCGGTCGGGATCGCCTTGACGATCGCCTCGGGGATGGCGGCGATGTTGAGCAGGCCGCTCGCGCGCGGGGCGTCGTCGAGCATGACGTGGAGCTGCGAGGCGAAGATCAGCACGCCGATCCCCGCCAGCATCCCGTGGATCACCGAAGGCGAGATCGCCCGGAACCACTGGCCGAGCTTGAGCGCCCCGGCGAGCAGTTGCAGCGCGCCGGCAATGAGGCCGACGACGCCGAGCATGATCAGCCCGTGTTCCTGCACCAGCTGGAAGACCAGCACCGCCATACCCGCCGCAGGGCCGCTCACCTGCAGCGGCGAGCCCGCCAGCGTGCCCACCACCAGCCCGCCGACGATCCCCGTGATCAGCCCCAGCGCGGGCGGCGCGCCCGAGGCGATGGCGATGCCCATGCACAGCGGCAGGGCGACCAGGAACACCACGATCGAGGCGAGGAAATCGCGGCCGATCACGGCGGAGGTCAGGCGGTCGGCTGTGGCTGCGGGCATGGCGAGGGGAACTCCTGCGGGAAGGGGACGGACGGGAGAAGCTCAGCAGGCGTGCTTGTGCAGCACCGCCCCGGCGAGGTCGGCGGCGTAGCGATCCTCGACCGGGACCCAGGTGCCGGTGTTGTCGTCGAAGGCGGAAACCTCGCCGGTCTTGATGTCATAGACCCAGCCGTGGAGCGTCACCGCCTTCTGCGCGAGCGCGACCGCGACCGTGGGGTGGGTCTTGAGGTGCTGCAATTGCAGGATGACGTTCTGTTCGAGCAGCATCCGCATCTTGGCATCGGGATCGAGCCCCGCGCCGATCGCCTCGACGATGTCGACCGCGCCCTGCGCATAGCCCAGCCATTCGCGCACGTGGGGCAGGCTGGTGAGGGCGGCGCGGTTCATCGCGCCCTTCATCGCCCCGCATTCGGTGTGCCCGCAGACCACGATGTTGGGCACCTTCAAGGCGCCGATCGCGAATTCGATCGAGGCGGTCATGCCGCCGGTCTGGTTGGTGTGCGGGGGCACGATGTTGCCCGCGTTGCGGCAGATGAACAGCTCACCCGGATCGGTCTGGGTGAGCATCGCGGTCTCGATCCGGCTGTCGGAGCAGGTGATGAACAGCGCCTCGGGGCTCTGGCCGGTGGCGAGCTTTTCGAACAGCTCCTGCTTCTCCGGGAAGACCTCGCGCTGGAACTTGACGACGCCCTGGGCGAAACTCGGCATGATAACGGTCCTTTCAGTCAGACGAATGGGGATCGGGCACGCCCCACAGGGCGCGCGCGGTGTCGATGTGGCTGGCGTCCTCGAGCCGTTGGCGGATGTCGACGAAGGGCAGGGCGTCGATGATCCAGTCGGCGAGGTGGGCCGGCACGAGGCGGTAGAAATGGCTGCGCCCGTCGCGTCGTTCCTCGACGAGGCGCTGGGCGCGCAGCAGGGCGAGGTGCTGGGAAACCCGGGTGGCGGGCAGATCGAGCGCCGCCGCAAGGCCGCTCACGTCCTTCTCGCCGCCGCGCAGTTCCTCGATCAGTCGCAGGCGGTCGGCATGGGCGAGCAGGCGGAACAGATCGGCGAGTTCCCGCGACACGATCAGCCGACTCGGCATGGCTCCCTCCCTTCACCTGCGAAGATGTGCAGATTTGCATGTGAGAAGGTATGTGACTTTGTAACTTACGTCAACCGGAGAAGACACGGGGCAAAAAGCCGCGCCGCTGGTGAATCCGGCGGGTGACAGGCGGCGTATTGTGTGGTGTCAGGGCGCAAGCAGAACCCCACACAGGACAGGGACAAGAGAGAGATGAATTTCGAGCTCAGCCACGAACACCAGATGCTCAAGGAGCTGGTCGGAAAGTTCGTGCGCGACCAGCTGATGCCTTACGAACAGGCGGTGATCGCCCGCGAGAACATCGGGCAGGGCACCTACCTCACGCCTGAGGAAACCGCGAAGGTCGATGCCGCCAGCCGTGAACTCGGCCTGTGGGGCCTCGATGCGCCCGAGGAGGTGGGGGGCATGAACCTCCCCATGGTGGCGATGGTCGGTGTGTCCGAGGAACTGGGCAAGACCGTGGTGCCCTACTACCTCCCCCCCGACAGCCCGAACTTGAGGATGCTGATGGTCGCGGCGGATGAACGCCAGCGCGCCGCCTATCTCGAACCCTATGTCCGGGGCGAGACGATCAGCGCCATCGGCATCTCCGAGCCCGGCGCGGGCGCGGACCCGGCGGGGATGCGCACCACCGCCGTGCAGGACGGCGACGACTGGATCATCAACGGCCGCAAGATCTGGATCACCAAGGGCGCCGAGGCCGATTTCACCATCCTCATGGCGGTGACCGACAAGAACCCCAACGGCAGGAACGGCATGTCGGCCTTCCTCGTCGACAAGGGCACGCCGGGCTTCAACGTCACCCGCAAGATCCCGATGATCGACGGCACCGCGACCTACGAGATCGCTCTCGAGGACTGCCGGGTGCCGGGCTGGAAGCTGCTCGGCAAGCGCGGGCAGGGCTTCGCCCCGATGCAGGTGCGGCTCGGCACGCGGCGGATCGAGATGGCCTCGTGGTCGATCGGCATGGCGCAGCGCGCGATGGAGATGATGATCGACTATGCGCCCCAGCGCACGACCTTCGGCAAGCCGCTCTCGGCGCGCCAGACGGTGCAGAACTGGATCAGCGACGCCGCCACCAAGATCCACGCGATGCGGCTGATGACTTACGACTGCGCCTGGAAGATCGACGAGGGCCGCGACGTGCGCAGCGAGATCTCGATGATCAAGAGCTTCTGCACCGAGAGCGCCTACGAGATCGTCGATCACGCGATGCAGCTCTACGGCGGCATGGGCATGACCCGCGAGCTGCCGCTCTACCTCATGTCGAACAAGCTGCGCACCATGCGCATCTACGACGGCCCGAGCGAGATCCACAACTGGGTGGTCGCCCGCGCCCTGCTGGGGACGAGCGAGTAGCCCCCTTTCCGCTCACCACGGCGCCAAAGGAAACGGGCGGGAGAACCGAGGTTCTCCCGCCCGCTCTTTTTTCTGCCCTGAGGCCGGATCAGAAGCGGCCCGTCACCCCGAGGAAGAAGCTCCGTCCCATGCCCGAGACCGGGTAGGCCGAGCTCGAGAGGTAGGGGATCTCGTCGGTCAGGTTGTTGATGCCGCCGTAGAAGGTGACTTCGTCGGTCGCATCGAGCGAGAAGGCGAGGTTGTGGATCCAGTAGTCGGGCGCGAAGCCGGCCGGACCGAACTCGAAGTCGATGCGCTCGATCTGGATCACCGAGGCGACCGCAGTCGATTCGATGTACTGCACGCCGTAGTTGAGCGTGAAGTCGCCGCGATTCCAGGTGACGTTCCCGAAGCCGGAGAATTCCGGCGCGCCGAGTTCCCTCAGGCCCGGGTTGGGCACGTCGGGACGGCGCGGATCGAAGAAGCGGTTGAGCCGCTCGGTCCAGTTGCCGTTGACCGACAGGTTGAAGTTGTTCTCCCCGAGGCTGAAGGCGTAGTTGATCTGGGCATCGACGCCGCGCGTGTCGAGCGCCGCGAAGTTGATCTGCGACTGGCGCAGGAAGTTGAAGCCCAGGAAGGTCGGCGAGGTCGCGGTGCGGTTGCGGGTGAACAGCGTGCAGAAGTTGTTCGGGAAGGTCGGCAGGTCATAGCAGTTGTTGACGATGTCCTGCGCCGAGACCGCCGCGATCGCGTCCTCGATCTTGATCGAGTAGTAGTCCGCCGAGAGCGTCAGGCCGGGGATGAAGCGCGGCTGCACCACCGCCCCTGCCGTCCACGTCGTGGCGGTTTCTTCCTGAAGGTTGGGGTTGCCGCCCGACACGCCGGCGAAGCGCGCGGTCAGCGGATCCTCGTAGCCTGCCGGAATGCCGTCGGCGCGGCAGTTGTTGAGCCGGTTCTGCGCCGCCGGATCGTTGTTGGCGATCAGCGAGTTGATCGCCGACTGGCTGCACGGGTCGGCCGGGCGGAAGAACGCCGTCAGTTCCGGGCTGAACAGCTCGGAGATGTTCGGCGCGCGGATCGCCACGGAGTAGGTGCCGCGCAGGCGGATGTCCTCGATCGGCGCCCAGGTGCCGTTGACGTTCCAGGTGAAGGCCCCGCCGATCGTCGAGTAATCGGCATAGCGGCCCGCCGCCCCCACGGAGAGATCGTGGAAGAAGGGCGTGTCGCTGAGGATCGGCAGCAGGACTTCACCGAAGACCTCGACCACGTCGAACTCGCCGCCCGCGTTCTGGTTGCGGGTCGCATCGAAGATCAGCGACTGGTTGGGCGAGATCGAGCCGATGAAGGTCCCGGCCGGGCCGGCGGGCGAGCCGGCAGGCAGCAGGCCGAGCACCAGCGGGTCGAGCTCGGTCTGCGATTCCTCCTTGCGGTATTCCGCGCCGAGCGAGAACGACACCGCGCCGCCCGGCAGGTTGAAGAAACCGCCCGTGTCGCCGTTGAGCAGGCCGGTGAAGACCAGCTGCTCGAGCCGGGCCCGGCTGGTGGTCGGCGTGGTGATCCACGCCGCCGCTTCCGGGCTGACCGAATTCGCGCCGCGGAACAGGTTGGCCGGAACGCAGCCGCTGTTGGGGCCGGGGGTGAAGGTGAAGAAGCCGGGCGCGATCACCGGGAACGCTTCCGAACCGGGGTGCAGCGCCGTCGGGTTGACGTTCGAACGGCAGGTCGGCTGGCCGGTGCGCGGATCGGTGATCACGTCGATCGCCGCGAACAGTCGGTCGTAGCGCACCGAGTTGCCGGTGGTCGTGCGGTTGTCGGTGCGGCCGTAGTTGCCGACCAGTTCGTACTTGAGGTGCGGGGTGATCTCACCGTCGAGCCCGCCGACGATCCGGTAGGTCTCGCGCACGGACTTGGTGATATTCGGTCCGAGATCGGTGAAGTCGCGGCTCACCAGAAGCCCGCCCGCCGCATTCGCGTCGGCGCGCAGCACCGCGGGAATGAAGGGGTTCTGCGGCGAGATGAACAGCGTGTCGTAGAAGGTGTTGTAGTCGTTGCGGCTGGTCGCCTCGTTGCGGGCATACTTCGCATCGACCCACACGCGCGCCGCGTTCGAGAACTCGAAGCTCGACCGCAGGTTGCCGTAGATGCGCTCCGAACCCGGGATGAGCGAGGCATTGTTGGTGCGCTCGACCGCGCCGTCGCCGCCGAACTGGTTGGCGGTGCCCGCGATCAGGCCGTCCCGGAACACCTGCACATTGCCGTTGGAATCGGTGATGTAGCAGCCGCCCCCGCCGAACACGACGCGGCCGATATAGCTCTCGTTACAGTCGGGTGTGCCGTTGTTGTTGATGTCGAGCCCGGGGAAGCGCGCGAAGTCCGCGCGGTAGATCAGGCCCTGGTTCGACGAGATCGCGAAGCGCGGATCGGCGCCGATCACGAACAGGGGCGCAGCCGCGGCACGATCGACCAGCGCCTGTTCCGCCGCGGTGATGCCGCCGGGGAAGAGCGTGGCGATTTCGGCCGGGGTCGGGATGATCCCGCCATAGGGGAAGCGCCCGCTCGCCGGGGCCGAGCCGCCGATGCGGAAGCGGTTGGCGAAGTTCGGCATGGTCGCCGGGTTGATGTCGCCCTGCTGGAAGCGCCGCAGCGGGTTCTGGTAGGTGGCCGAGTTGTTGCCGCGGCCGTTGTTGGCGGTGAACTCGCGCTCGCCGAGCAGGATCTCGTTGTCCTTGGTGTAGCCGGCCGCGAAGGTCACGTTGCCGCGTCCCTCGGCGAAGTTCTTGCCGTAGACGCCCTCGATCCGGGCGGTGCGCCCGTCACCCTTCGACGAGACGCCCATCTGGGCATCGATGGTCAGGCCCTCGAAGTCGCGCTTGAGGACGTAGTTGACCACGCCCGTCACCGCGTCCGCACCATAGACCGCCGAGGCGCCGCCGGTGAGCACTTCGACGCGCTCGATCAGGGCATTGGGGATGGTCGCCACGTCGACCGTTTGCGAGCCCGCCACGCCCGAGACGTGACGCCAGCCGTCGACCAGCACCAGCGTGCGATTGGCGCCGAGCTGACGCAGGTTGAGGGTCGCCTGGCCGATGCCGCCCGCACCGCGCTCGATCGAGTCCGCGACCGTGCCGGAGGAAAGCAGCGCCGGGATCTGGCGCAGCGCCGCGGTCGCATCGGTCGAGCCGAAGTTGCGCAGCGCCTCGGAATCGAGGGTGCTGATCGGGAGCGGCGCGGTGGCGTTGGGATCGCGCGCGATGCGCGAGCCGGTCACGATGATCTGCTGCTGCGGTTCTTCGGCAGCGGCATCTTCCTCGGCAACGCTGTCCTGCGCGCTGGCGGAGGCCGGAACGAGCCCTGCGACCAGCAGGGCGGCGGCCAGCGCGGGAAGCGAAGCCGACTGAAGGGAAATCTTGGAATGACGCATGATATATCCTCGCGTAGGTCTGTGTTGGACACGGGCTCACGCCTTCGGAAAGGGACGTTCGCGCCATGTCGTCAACGCCGGGCACCGGGCCGGTAGAGGCAGGCGCCCCCCGTCATCCGCAGTCCCTGACGATTCCTCCTGCACAAGGTGAGCGGCCGTGTTTTGCACGTACCGCGCAGCCCCGTTTCGCGGGCGCGCCAGTGCACCGGGAGCGCCCACAGGTGGCATAATACCCCATTGCCAACCTGTGATAAGCTTTGATCATGCAGGTTTAAGGCTCTTGTGGCTTTTGTTCAGGGAGTGTCACCCCGCGGCAACATTGCTGCGCCTCGGCCCCCTTGGGCGCAATCCCTTCCAGACAGGGCAGGGCGCGATTTTGGCGGTTCGCATGGCGCTTCCCGGTCTGCTAGCACCCCGCCCATGAGCGAATGGATCGATTGCGCGCGCGCCGCCCTGCCGGCGGCGCGGACCTATGGCGAAGCGGTGCGGGCGGCGGTGGAGCGGGCGGTCGCCCCGGGTGGCACGCCCGATCCGGCCCGGCTGACCCGAGAGCAGCACCGCGTCCACGGCTTCGCCTGGATCGCGGCGACCCTCGCGGCGCTCGAGGCGACGCTCGACTGGGCGGTGCGGGCCGAGGGCGCGGGGCGGCTGGGCGCGGTCGAGGAACTCACCCTGCGCATCGGTTTCGGCGAGGGCCTCGCGCAGATTGCAGCGGGCCTGCCGATGAGCGCGCACGAGGTGGTGCGTCCCGCGGCTTTCGGCACCGAAGCCGAAGCGCGCGCGCTCGCTGCCGATCCGGCGGCCGCGCGCCTGATCGCCGAGGGCAGCACCCCCGAAAGCCGCGCCGATCTCGCCGCGTTGCTGGCCGAGGGTGCGCGGCCCTGCGAGGCGCTCGGTGACGAGGCGCTCGACCTGATCCGCGACCAGATCCGCGCCTTCACCGTCGAGGAAATCGCGCCCTATGCCCATGCCTGGCACCTCGCCGATGCGCTTATCCCTGACGCGGTGATCGCGCGGATGGCCGGGTTGGGGGTGTTCGGCATCTGCATTCCCGAGGCCTATGGCGGGCTCGGCCTCGGCAAGCTGGCGATGGCGGTCGTCTCTGAGGAATTGTCGCGCGGGTGGATCTGCGCGGGCAGCCTCGGCACCCGTTCGGAAATCGCCGGCGAGCTGATTGCCGCCAACGGGACCGACGAACAGAAGGCGCGCTGGCTCCCCGCCATCGCCGACGGATCGTGCCTGCCGACCGCCGTCTTCACCGAGCCCGACACCGGCAGCGATCTGGCCGCGGTGCGTACCCGGGGTGAGCGGCAGGCGGACGGCAGCTGGCGTGTCACCGGGGCCAAGACCTGGATCACCCACGCCGCCCGCGCCGACCTGATGACGATGCTGGTGCGCACCGATCCGGCGGCGCCCGGCTATGCCGGCCTCTCGATGCTGCTCGCCGCCAAGACGCGCGGCAGCGATGCGGATGCCTTCCCCGATCCGGGCATCGAGGGGAGCGAGATCCCGGTCCTCGGCTACCGGGGGATGAAGGAAT
Source organism: Porphyrobacter sp. CACIAM 03H1 (assembly GCF_002215495.1). Lineage (NCBI taxonomy): Bacteria > Pseudomonadati > Pseudomonadota > Alphaproteobacteria > Sphingomonadales > Erythrobacteraceae > Porphyrobacter > Porphyrobacter sp. CACIAM 03H1. Next base: position 2,701,628 of record NZ_CP021378.1, on the reverse strand, counting down.
ATGCGCTGGGGCTCGACGGTTTCGCGGTCGCGGCGGACGGCCTTCTGGGTGGGCGCGAGGGGCAGGGCTTCAAGCAGCTGATGCGCACCTTCGAGGGCGCCCGCATCCAGACCGCCGCCCGCGCGGTGGGCGTGGCGTGGAACGCCTTCGACCTCGCGCTGGATTACGCACAGGGTCGCAGGCAGTTCGGCGAGGCACTGACCCACTTCCCGCGCGTCGCCGACAAGCTCGCGCTGATGGCGGTCGAGACGGTGATGGCGCGCGAGCTCACCTATGCCGCCGCCCGCGCCAAGGACTTGGGGGACCGCTGCGACATCGAGGCGGGGATGGCCAAGCTGCTCGGCGCGCGCGCGGCGTGGAACGCGGCCGACAATGCGGTGCAGATCCACGGCGGCAACGGCTATGCGCTCGAATACCCGATCAGCCGGGTGCTGTGCGATGCGCGGATCCTCAACATCTTCGAGGGCGCGGCGGAAATCCAGGCGCAGGTGATCGGGCGCGGGCTGCTCGCTGGGCAGGGGCGGGCAGGGCAGGCGGCCTAGATCATCCGCCGCACCGCCATCACCTGCGGCTGCGCGGGCGGGGTATCGGCCAGCACCGCGCTCCTGAGGTCGACATGGCGCGGCCGCCCGGCGCGCAGCTTGATGATCCGGTCGACCCGCGCGATCAGCGCCTGCGGCTCGAACGGCTTGGAGAGGAAGTCCTGCGCCCCGGCATAGATCGCCTGCAGGTGGTCCTGCTCGCCGGTCATCGCGGTGAACATGATCACCGGCAGATCGTAGAAGCGCGGCGACTGGCGCAAGCGGCGCAGCAGGGTGAGCCCGGATTCGCCGGGCATCGACTGGTCGAGCAGCAGGATGTCGGGCCGCCGGCGCTGGATGCAGGTCCAGGCCGCCGCGGCATCCGTTACCCAGCCGCAGGCATGGCCGGCATCGATCAGCACCTCGCTCGCCAGTTCGGCGATCAGCTCGTCGTCGTCGGCAATCAGGATACGGCTCATGGGGGGACCTTGGATTGAGTCGATGTTGGGAAATGCCGGATTAACCTTGTCACCCTTCAGCCCGGCTTGGCCGACGCCTGCGCAATCTTCCTTAGGGCGCGCCCATGGCGAGGTCGTGCCGCAGTCGTTGCGCTAACGTCGCGTGGTCTTGCCCCTGTCTTGGGGCCTTGTAAGGGTCGGCGGATGGACAGCGATTCTCTCGGCGGGACCTCCCTCGGCGCCCGCATCGGCCCTTTCTACGTCACGCATGGCATTCATAACCTTCGGGATTATGGTGGCTATGCGGTGCCGGGCGGCGGGCGGGTGCGGACGGGGGTGCTGCTGCGCTCGGGCCAGCACATGGAGGCGTCGGACGAGGACCTCGATCTCATCCATGCGCTCGACATCCGCACCGTGATCGACCTGCGCGGCACCAGCGAGCGCGAGGGTTTTCCGTGCAGACGCCATGCGAGCTTCGCTGCGCAAGTGATTGCCCATGATGGCGAAACCACCAACTCTCCGCCGCACGAGGGCGGCGGCGGGCGGGTGGTGATGACCCCCGCGAAGGCGCGCGAGCGGATGCTGGCGGTCTATACGCGGATGCCGGTCAACCCCGCGATGATCGACATCTTCAGCCGCTATTTCAAGGCTTTGGACGAGAACGACGGGGCAAGCCTCGTGCACTGCTTCGCCGGCAAGGACCGCACCGGCATCGCCGCGAGCCTCCTGCTCCACGTGCTCGGCGTGCATCACGATGATATCGTGGCGGAATTCCTGCTCACCAACGAAGCGCCGACCCGCGCCATCCTCGAGCGGCAGTCGCTTCCCCGGATGCAGGCCCACTACGGCGCGATCGAGCCCGAGGCACTGCACAACCTGATGGGGGTTCTGCCCGAATATATCGACACTTACATTGCGAAGGTGACAGAGGATCACGGTTCGCTCGACGGCTATCTGGCGACAATTCTGGGTGTGGACGACGCAAGAAAAGAGCGCCTGCGCGCCAAGCTGGTGGCGTGACAATCGCCCGCCCAGACCCCATATCCCCGCCCTGAGATTCGCGCGCAAAGGCACCGCAGACATGGCCACCCACACCACCAAGATGCTCATCATCGGCTCCGGCCCCGCCGGCTATTCCGCCGCGATCTACGCCGCGCGCGCGATGCTGGAACCCATCGTCGTTCAAGGACTTCAGCCCGGCGGCCAGCTCACCATCACCACCGATGTCGAGAACTACCCGGGCTTCCGCGACGTGGTGCAGGGCCCGTGGCTGATGGAGGAAATGCGCGCCCAGGCCGAGCATGTCGGCACGCGCATGATCTGGGACACGATCGTCAGCGTCAACCTCGAACACGGCTCCCCGTTCCGCGCGATCGGCGACAGCGGGGACGAATACATCGCCGATTGCGTGGTGATCTGCACCGGAGCGCAGGCCAAGTGGCTCGGCGTGCCCGGCGAGCAGGCCCTTGGCGGTAAAGGCGTTTCGGCCTGCGCGACCTGCGACGGCTTCTTCTACCGCGGCAAGCGCGTCGCGGTGATCGGCGGGGGCAACACCGCGGTCGAGGAGGCGCTCTACCTCACCAACCACTCCGACAACGTCACCCTGATCCACCGCCGCGACAGCTTGCGCGCCGAGAAGATCCTGCAGGAGCGGCTCTTCGCCAACCCGAAGATCACCGTGCTGTGGAACAAGGCGGTGGACAGCTTCGAGGCCGGCGAGAACGGCATGCTCCACCACCTCGCGCTGACCGACACGGTGACGGGCGAGGCGAGCACGCTGGAGACCGACGGGGCCTTCGTCGCCATCGGCCATGCGCCGGCGACCTCGCTGTTCGTCGGCAAGCTGCCGATGGACGAGAGCGGCTATCTGCTCACCGAACCCGGCACGCCCAAGACCGCGATCCCGGGCGTCTTCGCCGCGGGCGATGTCACCGACCACGTCTATCGTCAGGCGGTGACGGCGGCGGGGATGGGCTGCATGGCCGCGCTCGACGCCGAACGCTGGCTCGCCTCGCGCGCCCATGCGGTGCAGGAGGCCGAGGCGGCGGAGTGATCCGCCGCCCAACCCTGTCAGCCGTGCAAGTGCAGATCGAACACGGGAATGATCGCGTGGAAAATCAGCACCATCAGCGCCAGACTTGAGAGCGCGAAGAGGGCGAAGCGCAGCGCCACCTTGTTGATCGTCGCCTGCACCACCGAGTGCGCGATCCGCAGGCCCACATAGGCCCAGGCGATGGTGGCGTTCAGCCCGTCGCCGTGGCCGATCACCGCGAGCACGATCGCCACCGCATAGAACAGGGTGGGCGCCTCGTGCAGGTGGTTGTAGTTGTCGGCCTTCCAGCTCACCCGCTCGGGCAGCTGCGCGCGCAGCGATGCGCCGGTGGTGCCGACCAGGCCCTTGGCGTCGATCCCCGCTGCGAGCATCGCCGGGATGCGCGTCGCGTACATCCACAGCCACATCACCATCGTCCAGCCCAGCAGCACCACCACGGGCTTCAGAATGTCCATTCCGATCATGTTCGTCTCCTCAGGCTGGAAGGGCAGAAGGGTCTGCGAAGGCGGTCGCGATCACGGCGCGCACCGCCAGCACCAGCAGCGCCAAAGTGGCGATGAGGAACAGCAGAAAGCGCACCGGCACCTTGTTCACGGTCGCCTGCCAGATCGAATGGAGGATGCGCAGCCCGACATAGGCCCAGGCGAGCGCCACATCCACCGCGCCCGCGCCCATGATCGCGAGGATCACCACGGCGGGATAGAACACTGTCGGCTGTTCCATCAGGTGCGCGTAGTTGTGCGCGGGCCAGTTGACCTTCGGCTCGAGCACCCCTTCGAGGTCCTGACCGCGCCCGCCCGGGCGGTTTCCCATGTCGATCCCGGCCTTCTTCATCGCCGGCAGGCGCACGCCCGCCATCCAGAAACACATGATCAGCGACCACACCACCAGCACGGCGGCGGGCGCGAGAATTTGCGCTTGCATCGAATGATCCCCTTCGAGAGCCTCTCTCTCCTGCGTCCCAGACTGCGAGGGACGCAATGAATTGTCAAATGCAACCTATCATGCGGCGGCGGGCACCTGCGGCACGCTGATCGAGCGTTCGCCGCCGAAATCCTCGCGCACCACGATCAGCCCCTGGCGTTCGAGGTGGTCGAGCAGCCGCCGCACGCGGCTGGGCGAGGCGCTGCCGTAGAGGCGGCCGAGCTCCTCCTCGCCGGGCATGGGGGTGCCGGTGGCGGCGGCGATGAGGATCGCGAGGTAGGGGGCGAGAACATCCTCCTCGACACCCTCGGCGGCGGCGGCAATGGGTCCGCGAAGGCGCTCCTCGAGGCGATCGAGGCCGCTGATCGCGAAGGCGAACATCCGGCGGAAGCGGGGCAGGTCGATATGGGCGGAAGCCACGCCCTGCTGGCGGCAGCGGATCGCGAAGTCGCGGAAGCAGGCCGCCGCCGGGCGGAAGGCGGCCCCTTCGGCCAGCGCGATGTCGCGCACGATTGCCTCCACGTCCGCGCCTGCCTCGGTGGGTGGCGACGGCGGAGGGGCAGAGGCAGGAGCGGGAGCAGGTGCGGGGCGCTCTGCGGGCGGCTCGGCGGCAGGCTTCACCTCCGGCAAGGCGCGGGGGGCGGTCAGCCGCTCCTCCAGATCGGCGCGCGGGGGCGGGGCGGGGGGCGTGCGGCGCGCGGGCTGAGGCTGCGCGGCGGCTTCGGTCAGGCGGTCGGTCAGCAGGGCCTCCATCGCCCCTTCGGCGGCCTCGGGAAGCGGGATCAACCCCTGTCCGCCGCCCCGGCCTGCGGTGCGCACGCTACCGACGTCGACCGCCACCGGACGCCGGCTGATCGCCGGGCCGAGGCCGAGGAACTGCCCCCGGCGAAGATCGCGGATGCGCTCCGCCTGGCGCCGGTCCATGCCGAGGAGGTCCGCGGCGCGGGCCATGTCGATGTCGAGGAATGTGCGTCCCATCAGGAAGTTGCTGGCCTCGGCCGCGACGTTCTTGGCGAGCTTTGCGAGGCGCTGGGTGGCGACGATCCCGGCAAGGCCGCGCTTTCTGCCCCGGCACATGAGGTTGGTCATCGCCGCGAGCGTCAGACGGCGCACCTCGTCGTTCATCTCGCCCGCGGCGGCGGGGGCGAACATCTGCGCCTCGTCGACCACCACCAGCGCCGGATACCAGTGCTCGCGCGGGGCATCGAACAGGGCTGTCAGAAACAGCGCGGCACAACGGATCTGGGCCTCGACCTCGAGCTCGTCGAGCGCGAGCACCACCGAGGCGCGGTGCTGGCGCACGCGCAGGGCGAGCGCCTCGATCTCGCGCGGGGAATAGGCGCCCGCGTCGATCACGACATGCCCGAATTCGTCCGCCAGCGTGACGAAATCGCCCTCGGGGTCGATCACGATCTGCTGGACCTGCCCGGCACATTCCTCCAGCAGGCGGCGCAGCAGGTGCGACTTGCCCGACCCGGAATTGCCCTGCACCAGCAGACGGGTGGCAAGCAGCTCCGCCAGATCGATTCCGATCGTCTGCCCGTCTGGCCCGCGCCCGATGTCGATCCGTTCCGTCACAGGGGCGGGATAGGGGCGCAGCGGCCCCCGCGCCAAGGCGGGCGGGGGAGTTTTCCAGCGTTTCCCGTCTCAGCCCGCCGCACGCTCCGGCCCGAGCAGCAGGGCGGCGACATCGCCGCGCGTGCGCCAGCTCTCCACGAGCAGATAGGCCGAGAGGAACAGCATCCCCCCGAACACCGCGACCAGCCCCAGTGCGAGGCCTGCGGGCCGGAAGCGGTGGCGCCATGCGACCCACAGGCCGGAGAGCAGCAGGAAGCACAGGAAGTCGAAATTGAACTGCCCCGGCCACGCCATGCGCGCCATGTCGCCGAAGAATACCGGCAGGAGATCGAACCCGTGGCGGGATACGGTGATGGCGGTGTAGCCGCTGATGGCGCAGAAGCAGGCGAGGAGGAACAGGCGGAACAGGGTCATGGCGCGGTCCTTCGCAAGGGGTGTAGATGGCTATGTAGTGTCTGCTACATCTATCGCCATGCGCGCGCCTGGCAAGCCGTCCCGCCGCAGACCCCCGACCTGCGCCGGTGGTATGTTCGTCGATTAAGTCCGGCGCTTCGTCGTGTGTGCCGCCCATCGGCGCATGGCGCGTTGCTAGTGCTCGGGAATCGGGGCGATGCCGCGCTGCTGTTTTCTGCCGGACCTGCCGCAGGCGTGTGCGCCTGACGGTTTGACCGGGGGCACATCGCTCGGCACAATCATGTCCCATCACAGCCATCGCCGGGCAAGCTTCGGATTTCCCGGAGGAAACGATCGGCCGGTCAGGGGAGTTTTCACGTGGACAGACGGGATTTTCTCGCGCTCAGCACCTTCTTCACGGGGGTTGCGCTGACGCCTTCCATCTTCGGCAAGGCGATCGCGGCCGAACAGCTCAAGGACGGGATCGACGCCGCGGTGAAGAAGCGCCTCGCCGATGCCGCGCTCTCCGCCGCGACGGGGGCGGGCGCGAGCTACTGCGACGTGCGCGTCGGGCGCTACCTGCGCCAGTTCGTCATCACCCGTGAGCGCAATGTCGAGAACATCGTCAACACCGAGAGCACCGGCACCGGCGTGCGCGTGATCGCCGACGGGGCTTGGGGCTTTGCCGCAACCAACGTGATGACCGAGGACGCGGTGGCCGCCGCCGCGCGTCAGGCGACCGCGATCGCCAAGGCCAATGCCCGCATCCAGACCAGCGCGGTGCAGCTCGCCCCCACCCCGGGCGTGGGCGAGGTGAGCTGGCGCACCCCGATCAAGAAGAACGCGATGGACGTGCCGATCGCCGACAAGGTCGCGCTGCTGATGGATGTCAACGACGCCGCGCTCTCTGCGGGCGCGAGCTTCGTCAACTCGCTGCTGTTCCTCGTCAACGAGCAGAAGTATTTCGCCTCGACCGACGGGTCCTACATCGACCAGGACGTGCACCGCATCTGGGCGCCGATCACCGTCACCGCGGTCGACAAGACCACCGGCAAGTTCCGCTCGCGCGAGGGCCTCTCGGCGCCGATGGGGCTGGGCTGGGAGTACATGGACGGGCGTCAGGAGGACAAGTTCATCCTGCCCAACGGGCTCACCACCTACGGCAATTCCTACGACATGAAGGAAGACGCCATCGCCGCCGCGCAGAACGCGCAGGAAAAGCTCAAGGCGCCCTCGGTCAAGCCGGGCAAGTACGACCTCGTGCTCGATCCCAACCATCTGGGCCTGACCATCCACGAGAGCGTCGGCCACCCGCTCGAGCTCGACCGCGTGCTCGGCTACGAGGCGAACTACGCCGGCACCAGCTTCGCCACGCTCGACAAGCGCGATGCCGCCTTCAAGTACGGCAGCGAGATCGTGAACCTCTTCGCCGACAAGACGCAGCCCGGCAGCCTCGGCGCGGTCGGCTACGACGATGAAGGCGTGAAGTGCAAGCGCTGGGACCTCGTCAAGGACGGCACCCTGGTCGACTACCAGACCATCCGCGATCAGGCGCACATCGTCGGCAAGACCGAAAGCGACGGCTGCTGCTATGCCGACAGCTGGTCCAGCGTGCAGTTCCAGCGCATGGCGAACGTCAGCCTCGCGCCGGGCAAGACCAAGCTTTCGCCCGCCGACATGATCGCCGGGGTCGACAACGGCATCTACATCTCGGGCCGCGGCTCCTTCTCGATCGACCAGCAGCGCTACAACGCCCAGTTCGGCGGGACCGTGTTCTACGAGATCAAGAACGGCAAGCTCGGGCCGATGATCGAGGACGTCGCCTACCAGATGCGCACCCCCGAATTCTGGGGCGCCTGCTCGGCGATCTGCGACGAGAGCGACTACCGCCTGTTCGGATCCTTCTTCGACGGCAAGGGCCAGCCGAGCCAGGTCTCGGCCGTGAGCCACGGTTCCTCGACCACCCGCTTCGACGGCGTGAACGTCATCAACACCGCCCGGTCGCTCGGCTAAGCGCGCGCAGGAGACACAGATCATGAGCATCCTTTCGGAAAGCGAAGCCAAGGCCATTCTCGACAAGGTGATCGGCTTCTCGACCGCCGACCACACCGTCGCGACGCTCGGCGGCGGCATCCAGGGCAACGTCCGCTTCGCCCGCAACGACATCTCCACCTCGGGCATCGTCGACGACGTGCAGCTCGGCGTCGAGGTCGCCTTCGGCAAGCGCGTGGGCACGGCCTCGATCAACCAGTTCGACGACGCCTCGCTCGAACGCGTGGTGCGCCGCGCCGAGGACCTTGCGAAGCTCGCGCCGGAGAACCCGGAATACATGCCGCCGGTCGCCAAGCAGACCTACCGGCCGACCGAGACCTTCAGCGAGGCGACCGCGGCGCTCACCGCCGAGGCGCGCGCGAAGATCGCCGAGGCCTCGATCCTGCCGTGCCGCGAACGCGGGCTGATCGCGGCGGGCTTCCTCGAGGACGGGCACACCTTCTTCGCCCACGCCAATTCCAACGGCAATTTCGGCTACCAGAAGTCGACCGTCGCCGACTACACCTGCACGGTGCGCACCGAGGACGGGCGCGGGTCGGGCTGGGTGGCGAGCAACGTCAAGGACATCGCCAGCTTCGATGCCGCCGCCGACGTGCAGATCGCGATGCGCAAGGCGGCCGCCTCGGTCGATGCGCGCGCTCTGGAGCCGGGCAAGTACACCGTCATCCTCGAGCCCGCGGCGGTCTCGGGCCTCGTCAGCTTCATGCTGAACTTCTTCAGCGCCCGCTCGGCCGACGAAGGGCGCAGCTTCCTCAGCAAGCAGGGCGGCGGGAACAAGATCGGCGAGCAGATCATGGACCCCCGGGTCAACATGTACACCGATCCCTGGCACCCGGTCGTGCCGGTGCTGCCGTGGGACGGCGACGGCCTGCCGCGCGAACGCGTCAAGATCATCGATCAGGGCAAGCTCGCGAACCTCGAATACTCGCGCTACTGGGCCGCCAAGCAGGGCAAGCCCGAAACCGCGGGCTGGGGCAACACGATCATGGAAGGCGGCACCAAGTCGACCGCCGACCTGATCGCCGGCACCGAACGCGGCATTCTCGTGACCCGCACCTGGTACATCCGCATGGTCGACCCGCAGACCGTGCTGCTCACCGGCCTCACCCGTGACGGCACCTTCTACATCGAGAACGGGCAGCTGAAGTATCCGATCAAGAACTTCCGCTTCAACGAAAGCCCGGTGATCATGCTCAACAACATCGAGGAAATGGGCCGCTCGGTGCGCGTCGAGGGCGGCAACCTGATGGTCCCGCCGCTCAAGGTGCGGGACTTCACCTTCACCTCGCTGTCGGACGCGGTCTGAGGCCGCAGCATGAAGGCAGGGCGCGCGTGAACCGGACGGCAATCACCCGCGCCCGCTTTCTGCGCCTGGCGGCAGGTGCGCTGACCGCTGCGGCGGCGGGGGCGCTGCCTGCTTCCGCCCAGCGCCGTCCCGGCGGTGCGGCGGCGGGCGGCTACGACTTCTGGTTCACCCGGCTCAAGTACAATTCGGGCGATTGGAACGTCGACCAGCGCATGCCGGCGAACCTCATCACCTCGCTGATCGACTACACCACCTTGCGCGTCGATCCTGAGGAGCATGTCGTGGCGCTCGAAGATCCGCGGATGCTCTCGGCGCCCTTCTGCTATCTCTCCGGGCACAAGGCGGTCGAGTTCTCCGAGGCCGAGCGCCGCAATTTCGAACGCTACGTCAGGAACGGCGGCTTCGTCTTCGTCGATGATTGCAACCACGACATCGACGGGCTGTTCGCCAAGTCCTTCGAGGCGCAGATGGCGGGGATCTTCGGGGCCGAGGCGATGAAGAAGCTGCCAAACACCCACCCGCTCTATTCGAGCTTCTTCAAGTTCGACGGCCCGCCCGCGACCTCATTCGAATTGAACGGCTGGGGCGACGACCTCATTCACGACTACCTCAAGGGGATCACCATCAACGGCCGTCTGGGCGTGCTCTACAGCAACAAGGACTACGGCTGCGAGTGGGACTACGACTGGCGCAACAAGCGCTTTCTCGCCGAGGACAACACCCGTTTCGGGGTGAACATCATCATGTATGCGCTCAGCAATTGAAGGGTTTGACACAGTGGCTCAGCAGGAACCCGTGAACGCGGCGCAGGTCGATCGGCAGATGGCGCGGCTCGGCGACCTCAGGCGCGCGATCGCCACCGCGATCGTCGGGCAGGAGGACGTGGTCGAGCAGCTGCTGATCGGGCTGCTGGCGGGCGGGCATTGCCTGCTCGAAGGCGTGCCGGGGCTCGGCAAGACGCTGCTGGTGCGCACGCTGGGCGAGGCGCTGGCGCTCGATTTCCGGCGGGTGCAGTTCACCCCCGACCTGATGCCGAGCGACATCCTCGGCACCGAGCTGCTCGAGGAGGATCACGGCACCGGCCACCGGAGCTTCCGCTTCCAGAAGGGGCCGGTGTTCACCAACCTGCTGCTGGCGGACGAATTGAACCGCACCCCGCCGAAAACGCAGGCGGCGCTGCTCGAGGCGATGCAGGAAAAGACCGTCAGCTATGGCGGGCAGACCTACCAGCTGCCGCGGCCGTTCTTCGTGCTGGCGACCCAGAACCCGCTCGAACAGGCCGGCACCTATCCGCTGCCCGAAGCCCAGCTCGACCGCTTCCTGCTGCTGGTGCGGGTCGGCTATCCGACCGCCGCGGAGGAGCGCGACATCCTCGCCCGCACCACCGGCAGCGCGGGGGATGCCGTGCCTTGCGTGATGCAGGGCGATGAGGTGCTGGCGCTCCAGGCGATGGTGCGCGAGGTCTATCTGAGCGAGGACCTGCTCGGCTGGATCACGACGCTGGTGCGCGCGACCCGCCCGGGCGATCCGGCCGCGCCTGCCGATGTCGCGAGCTATGTGCGCTGGGGTGCCGGGCCGCGTGCCGGGCAGGCGCTAGTGCTCTGTGCCAAGGCCCGCGCGCTGCTCCACGGGCGCCTTGCCGCCACGCGCGAGGACATCGCGATGCTGGCCGCCCCGGTGCTGCGCCACCGCCTGCTGCTCTCCTTCGCCGCCGAGGCCGAGGGGCGGAGCGCCGACGACGTGGTCGCCGCGCTGCTGGCGCACCTGCCGCCGCCCGCTGCCTGACCGATGGCGCGCCCGCCGCTGACGATTCCGCCCGAGGTGCGCAGCCGGTTGAAGCGGCTTGCCTTGCGCACCCGGCGCGACATGGGCGACCGCGGCTTCGGCATGCACCACAGCCGCAACAAGGGTGCGGGCCTCGAATTCGCGCAGTACCGCGCCTACGAGCCGGGTGACGAGCCGCGCCGGATCGACTGGAAGCTGTTCGCCCGATCGGACAAGTTCTTCGTTCGCGAGGCCGAGGAGGAAAGCCCGATCGCGGTGTGGCTGCTGATCGACGCCAGCGCCTCGATGGGCCAGGCCGACCGCGCGCGGCCCGACTGGTCGCGGATGGATGCGGCGCGGCTGCTGGCGCTGTGCACCGCGCAGCTGGCCCTGATGCAGGGTGACCGCTTCGGATGGATCGCGTTGCATGGTCATGGGCTGGTGGTTGCTGATCCGCACCGCGGTCGTGCGCAGTTCGAACGCATGCAGATCGAGCTCATGCGGCTCGAAAGCGCGGGCACTTTCCCCGATCCCGCGACCCTTGCACCCCTGTGGGAACGCATCGGCCCCAACGACCTCGTGCTGTTCCTCTCCGACTGCTTCGACGAGGGCGGGATCGCCATGATCGAACGCCTCGCCAAGGCGGGGCGCGAGGTGCTGGCGGTGCAGCTGCTGACCGTCGAGGAGCGCGATTTTCCTTTCGACGGCGGCTACCGCTTCCGCGAGCAGGAGAGCGGCGCGGCGCTGGTCGGCGACGGCAAGGCCCTGCGCGACAGCTTCCTTGCGCGTTTCGCCGAGGCACGCGCCGCGCTGGCCGAGCGGCTCGATGCAGCAAGCATCCGCCACACCGCCTACGTCCTCGACGAAGCGATCGACCGCCCGCTGCACGTCTTCTTCGGGCGCGGGGCACCCCCAGCGTGACGCCGCTGCTGCTCGCCCCGCTCGGTCTCGCGGCACTGGCGGCGCTGGTCGTGCCGCTGCTCGTCCACCTGCGCCGCCGCACCGAGGAAGTGCCGCTCGATTTCGCTGCGCTGCGGTGGCTCGATCCGCGCCCGCGGCCCCGCAGCAAACTGCGCTTCGACGAATGGCTGCTGCTTGCCCTGCGCCTGCTGCTGGTGGCCCTGCTCGCCTTGCTGCTGGCGCGGCCCGCGGTGCTGGGGTGGCAGGACGATGCCCTGCGCGTGCTGGTTGCCCCCGGAGTTGACCCCGCCGCCGCGCAACAGGCCGCGGGGCCCGAGGCGGAGCTGCGCTGGATCGCGCCGGGCTTTCCGGTGGTGGGCGAGGGCGCGCCGCCTCCTCCTGCCGGGGTCTCCAGCCTGATCCGCCAGTTCGATGCCGAACTGCCGCAGGGCGCGCCGCTGACGATCCTCGTGCCGCCGGTGCTTGCCGGTGTCGACGCCGCGCCCTTGCGCCTGACCCGCGAGGCCACGTGGCGCATCGTCGACGGTGGAAAGACGCAGGCGAAACCCGCCGCGCCCGCAAGCCCGGCGCTGGCGGTGCGCCACGCACAGGATCAGGCCGGCGCGGTTCGCTATTTCCGCGCCGCCGCGGCAGCGTGGAGCGACAAGCCCCGCTTCGATTCCGGCACAGATGGCGCGCTTCCCCCGCGCGGGAGCGTGCTGGTCTGGCTCGTCCCCGGTCCGGTCCCGGCCTCGGTGAGCGACTGGGTGAGCGCAGGCGGAACCGCGCTGCTCGCCAGCAACACCGAAATCGCCATGCCCGCCGCGACCGAAGCGCTCTGGCGCAGCGTCACCGGCGCGACGCTGGTGGAGGGCGGGATGCTCGGGGAAGGACGGCTGCTACGCTTCACCCGCCCGCTCGAGCCCGCAGCCATGCCCGAACTGGTCGACGCCGGCTTCCCGGCGCGCCTGCGCGAACTGGTCTCGCCCCCTGCGCCGCCACCCGCGCGGATCCGCGCGGAAGACTTCGCGCCCGCCACGGGGGCAGCGCCCTTTCCACTCCCCCCGCGCGAATTGTCCGACTGGCTCGCCGTGCTGATCGCGCTCGTCTTCCTCGCCGAAAGAGTGCTCGCCACCCGGCGGCGGAGGTTAGCCGCATGAGCCGGGAGCTGCGGACACAGGAGTGGCTCGCCCCCGCGCGCCGCCGCGCCGTGCTCGACACCCTGCTGGTGTGGGGGCCGCCGGTGCTGGTGCTCGCCGCGGCGGGCTGGGCGATGGCGGGCCCGCTCGCAGCGGCGGCAGCGCTGGGGGCGGGCGGTTTCGCGCTCGGCTGGCAGGCGGTTCGCATCGCCCGCCGCTTCGACCGTGACTGGCTGGTGCGCCGCCTCGATGCCCGCGACGCCGCGTTAGAGGACAGCGCCGCGCTGGTCTTCGTGGAGGCCGATCTCGGCCCGCTCCAGCGGCTTCAGGCGGAACGCATCGCCGCCCGCATTGACGCGCTCGACCCCGCCGCCCTCGCCGAGGACTGGTCGCGGCGGCGCATTGCCGTGGTGTGGGCGCTGGGACTTGCGGCGGTCGCAGGCATCCTCGTCTGGCAGGCGCGCGCCGAGGCGCCGCCGCCGCTCGCGCCCGTCACCGCCGTGACCGCAGCAGCACCGGGCGAGCCGCGCCTCACCGGCCAGCGTATCCGCATCGTGCCGCCCGCCTATACCGGCCTTGCGCCGCGGTATGCGACGGGCCTCGATGTCCGTGCGCCCGCCGGTTCGCGGATCGAATGGACGTTTGCCTTCGCGCCGCAGCCCTCGTCCGCCGCGTTGCAGCTGGTGGGCGGCCAGCGCCTCCCGCTGGCGCAGGGCGGGGACGGGTGGACGGGCGCGCTGCGGCTCGACGTGCCAGCGCTCTACCGGGTCACCGCCGAAGGCATGCGCGCCGCGCAGCCGGCGCACCGGCTCGAACCCGTCGCCGACGAACCGCCGCAGGTGCGGGTGGTTGAGCCCGCCTCGGGTCTCGTCATGATGAAGCCCGGGCAGCGCAACTGGCGCGTGGTGTTCGAGGCGAGCGACGATTACGCGGTCGACCGGCTCGCCCGCCTCACCCTCACCACCGCCATCGGCGAAGGCGAGAACGTGACCTTCACCGAGCGCAGCCGGACCGTCACCGGCACCGGCGATCCGAAACGCCGGCGCTTCGTCATCGACCTGCCGCTTGCCGATTTCGGGCTCCAGCCGGGGAGCGATCTGGTGGCGCAGTTGACCGTCGCCGACACCCGCGCCCCCGGTCCACAGATGGTGCGCGGGCCGGGCGTGATCCTGCGCTATCCTATCCCCGAGCCACCCCAGGCCGAGGGGCTCGACCTCATGGCCAAGCAGGTCATGCCCGCCTATTTCCGCAGCCAGCGGCAGGTGATCATCGACACCGAGGCGCTGATCCGGCAGCGCCGCAGCCTGTCCGCCGACGAATTCCTCGTGCGTTCCGACACCATCGGGGTCGACCAGCGGCTGCTCCGCCTGCGCTACGGCCAATTCGTCGGGATGGAGGCCGAGGAGACGCCGAGGCCGCCGATGCCGACTGCGGACAAGGATGCGGCCGACCAAGGCGAGCATTACGACGGCGACGGTCACGATCACGGCCACCATCCGGGCGACGGGCACGATCATGGGTCGGAGACCGAAAGCCCGGTGTTCGGCGATCTCGGCAACATCACCGCCGAGTATGGCCATGTCCATGACGAGAGCGAGGCGGCAACGCTGCTCGATCCGGACACGCGCACGCTGCTCAAGGCGGCGCTGGATGCGATGTGGGAGGCCGAACTCAACCTGCGATCGGGCCGGCCGGAGGCGGCGCTGCCCTTCGAGAACAGGGCGCTCGACTACATCAAGCAGGTTCAGCAGGCGACCCGCATCTACCTGCCGAAGATCGGATCGCGGCAGCCGCCGATCGACCAGGCGCGGCGGATGACCGGAAAGCGCGAAGGGATCGTCGGCGGTGGCGCGAGCCTTACCCCCTTCGCGATCGAGGATGCGGTTCCGGCCACCGCGTGGCGGGCGCTGTCGCAGCCCGGGGCGATCGACCTCGACGGGCTGGAAGGCTGGGTGCGCGCCAACAGCGGGCGGATCCGCGACCCGCTGGCGGTGCTGGCGGCAATCGACGCGGTGCGCGGCGCACCGGCCTCTCGGAGCCTTCGCGATAAACTGCGCGGGCAGCTATGGACGGTGCTCACCCGCCCGCCCGCCGCAGTCCGCCGCCGCCCCGATGGCGGGGCGCTCGGACGCCGATATCTCGAGGCCCTGCGGTGACCGCGACGCCCGAAACCCTCGCCGCGGTGCTGATCGCGGCCGGCGCGCTGGTGGCGGCGCTTCGCCTGCTGTGGCGCCGCCGCGATGCCCGTGCGGCGGCGCTGGCGGTGCTGAGCCTCGCCAGCGGCGCTCTGCTCTATCTCGCCCTGTTTCCGCCACACCTGCCGGTCGGCGGGGAGACCCTTGTGGTCGCCACCGCCGAGACCCCGGCGGGAACGCGGGCGGGGCCGGGCGAGAAGCTCGTGGCCCTGCCCGAGGCACCGGCGCTGGCCGGAGCCGAACGGGTGCCCGATCTCGCCACCGCGCTGCGCCGCCACCGCCAGGTGCAACGCCTGCGGATCGTCGGTCGCGGTCTTGTCGCGCGCGATCGTGAGGCGGATGCGGGCCTGCCGGTGAGCTTCTCTCCCTTGCCCGATCTGCGGGGGCTGGTGCGGCTCGATCCCCCCGCCGATACGCCGGCGGGTTCGGTGTTCGCGCTGGCGGGAGAGGCGGCAGGGCTGGCCGGCGGGACAGCCGAGCTGCTCGATCCTGCCGGACGCCGCGTCGACAGCCGGGCCATCGCGCCTGACGGGGCTTTCACCCTCGGCAGCACCGCACGCGCACCCGGCCTTGCGTTCTTCACCTTGCGGCTGCGCGGAGCCGACCGGAAGATCGTCTCGGACACGCCCGTGCCGCTGCGCACGCTGGAGGCGCCCGAACCTCTGCGCGTGCTTCTGGTCGGCGCACCTTCGCCCGAGGCCAAGTATCTGCGCCGCTGGGCCGAGGACTCCGGCATCGACCTCCAGAGCCGCCTTGAAGCAGGGGGCGGGGTCGATCTGGGCGATGCGGGAGTGCGCCTTGATGCCGCGACCTTGCGCGATCTCGACGTGGCGATCATCGACGACCGTTCGTTGCTCGCGATGGGAAGCGGCGCGCGCGCGACGCTCGCAAGTGCCGTCGCGGGGGGGCTCGGCGTCGTCATCCGCATGACCGCCCCTGCGACCGCTGCCTCGCGCGAAAGCTGGCGCGGTCTCGGGCTCGCTGTCGAGGGTGGCGGCGAAGTCGCTGCGGTGTCGCTGCCGCCGCTTGCCGCCGATGCCGAGGCACTCGCGGTGCAGCGCGGACCCGGGCCGGAGGATGTTCCGGCCGAACTCAACAGCTTCGAGGACCCCGCGCCCGAACTCGGCAGCTGGCAGCTGCGCGGCGGGCCTGCGCTGGTGCCCGCCGTGCGCGATGCCGACGGTGCGCTGCTCGCCGGGTGGCAGCCGCGCGGGCAGGGGAGGGTCGCAATCTGGACGCTGGCCAACAGCTTCGCGCTCGTCCTCAACGGGCAGGCCGAACGCTATTTCCAGTGGTGGAGCGACACGGTGAGCGCGGTCGCACGGGCCGAGGGCGCGTTCCGGCCCGACTTGCCGCCGCTGGTGTACGAGGGAGAGCGGATCGCGATCTGCGGCCTTGCCGGACCGGCTAGGGTGACGGGGGCTGACGGCAAGACGGTGGCGCTCGTGCTCGATCCCGATGCCGGGTCGCGCGGCTGCGCCGCCTTCTGGCCGCAGCAGGCAGGGGTGCATGGCATCGCTGAGGACGGGCGCAAGGATGGCGGGAGCTTCGCCTTCGCCGTCCTTCCCAAGGGCGCGGTGGCGGGCATCACGGCCCGCGAAACTGCCATGGCGACGCGCCGCTGGGCGGCCGCCCAGAGCGGGCAGCATGATGGGGAGGTGCCGGAGCGGCGAGGGCCGGGATGGCCGTGGTGGCTCGGCTGTCTGCTGGTCAGCGCGGCGCTTTGGTTCCTCGAGCGCCTCTGGCTCGCGCGCCGGGATCCGACCTAGCGAGAGCCGCGCGCGGCAAGGACGCTCGGCACTGTGAGGACGATGATCTTGAGGTCGCGCATCATCGAGCGGCTGCTGACGTAGCGCACATCGAGCAACACCCGCTCGAAGTAGCGAATGTCGCTGCGGCCCGAGATCTGCCAAAGGCCGGTGATCCCCGGCCGGACGAGGCAATAGAGCGCGAAGTGCTGGCCGTAACGCGCAGCCTCGTTCTCGACGATCGGGCGCGGGCCGACGATGCTCATCTCGCCCATCAGCACATTGAAGAGCTGCGGCAGTTCATCAAGGCTCGAGCGGCGCAGGAAATTGCCCAGCGCGGTGACGCGCGGATCGTTGGTGAGCTTCTGGTGCTCGGCCCATTCGCGCGCAGCTTCGGGATCGCTGCACAGAATCTGCTCGAGGCGTGCCTCGGCATCGATCACCATCGAGCGGAACTTCCAGCAGCCGAAAGTCTTGCCGCCCAAACCCACGCGGCGATGGCGGAAGAAGACCGGCCCCGGATCCGTGCACTTGATCGCGATGGCGATGACGACGAACAGCGGGAGGAAGAACAGCAGGGCGAGCGATGCGATCAGGATGTCGAGCCCCCGGGATAGAGCCTGCGGCGACCAACTGCCTTCCACCTGATGCAGCGGCGCGACCCGGAAACTGTCCTTGGGCTCGATATACACGGTCCTGCTACCTTTCAGGTCTGCCGGATCTGCGATCCTCGATGAGACAAATTGTGCGTGAAGGCCCCTGCCCCGCGTGTAAAGTTTCTATTTCCGAGGGCCGCGGGTGGCTCTAGAATAGGTTAACATAGCGCTTCGTTCCGGGGAGGTCGTAGCGGTTAAACAACGGCTCGTCGCAGCGATGGCGCGCCGTTAGGTGGGACAAGATGATGGTTAGTGAACACGGCCTTGCCGACGATGCGCCTCCCGCCGAGGAGACGCCCGACAAGGAGGTGACTCGCCGCCGCGTGCGCCGCAGGGTGCGGGTGCGCAAGCAGGAGAAGTTCCCGCGGCCCGTCCGGCTAGCGCTGTGGCTGGGAATTCCTGTCCTGCTGTGGATCGCCATCTACCTCGTCGGCCGGGCGCTGCTGTGACGGTGCGACGGGCGCTGGCATCGGCGCCGGCGTCGCTGCCGAGCAGGGATGGGCTTCCTGGAGACTGGCGACGATCACCGATGCCGCCTGCGCCCCGGTGAGCGAGGGGTTCGCGACAAGATAGGCCTCGAAAGTGTCGGCAAGCTTGCCGAGCGTCAGGCCGGCGGGAAGGCAGGGGTCGCCGGATCCGATCCAGACACGATAGGCGCGCGCGCTATCGGCCACCGCTGCGAGATAGGCGAAGCAGTAGGAGCGCGAGAAGCTGGAGTTCTCCCGGCACTTGCGCAGCAGCCCGCCTGCGGATTCGAACCCGGCAACGTCATCGGCATCCGCGGTCTGGGCTGCGCCAGTCTGCGGGAACGCCAGTATGAGGATCGCGCCCGCGAACCAGGCGAGCGCCCGCGCAGGCCTTGCCTTCACTTGCCGCCGTCCGCAGCGTCTTTTGCAAGCCGCAGCGGCCGGGCCCTGAAGGGCGTGGCCGCGGGCGCGGGCGGGGCGGGGTCGAACGTCGCGGTGATCTCCGCGATGCTCCCGGCTTGCGTTGCCCCCGGCATCACCGCCGGGATTTCGTCACCGGCGGCGGCGCGCGGTGTGTAGGCGGCGATCTCCGGTTCCTTGCCGGAATAACGCATGGTGAAGGACGACGCCTGCCCGTTCGTGCCGCGCCAGCGGTAGAACATGTGGCGCCCGATCTGCCCCGCCGGATCGAGCGAGGCGCTCCAATAGGGCGTCACGTAGTCGGCGTGGTAATGGGTCGAAAGGCCCACGTCCGGTTCCACCGCGCCTCCGAGGGCAGCCTTGGCGACGCGGTTCGCGCGGGCCCACAGGTTCGGGACGGGCGGACGCGCGCGTGATCCGTCGCAGGTGAAGGTGAATTGGCACCCGGTCGAGCGGTGCTGGCCTTCGAACACCACGCCGCAGACGCTATCCGGATAGGCGGGATGGCGGACCCGGTTGAGCACCACCTGCGCGATGGCGCGCTGGCCGCTTTCCGGCTCGAGCGCACCTTCGTAGTAGATCGCCTCGGTGAGGCAGGTTTCGGCCCGAAGCGCGCTGGCCGCATCACCGTAGCTGGCCACGAAGGGGCTCGCCGCCTCGAATGCGAAGGCTGTCGCAGGCGAATGGTCCGGCTCGGTCCGCGGCTGGATCTCGACCCCCTCCGCAACACCGAGCGCGGGCAGGGCAACCCCGGCAACGACGCCGCCCGAACGGCCCTGTTCGGCGAGCACGAAAGGCACTGCGATCATCGCCAGCACCGCCAGCGCGCGCGCGGCACGCCGGGTCTGCGTCCGACCCCGCGGGAGCGGTGCGGCGGGCGTGCCGAGGATTTCTGGCAGTGCGGACGGCATGGGCCTGATTGCTGCTCCTTGCAGATGGGATTGCAGAGCTGGCGCGCCTGCAACGTCGCGGTTTGGCAGGTGCGCGGGGCTCCTGCCTCGGCTGGGCGAAAGCGGCCTTAACGTGGGTTTGGAACGCGGGGAGGCGGCTCAGGCACGCGATGCGCCGTGCGAGACGGCGCGCCGGAACAGCTGCGGGAGGAAGCGCGTCGCGGCCCAGCGCCAAGCATAAGGACGCTGGGGACGGCTCAGGATCGCCCGTGCCGCAGCGCGCATGGCCACCGGGATGGTGCCGCCTGCAAGGAAGAGCTCGCGCTCGGCACTGGCGATGAAGAACAGATGCGCCGTGCCTGCCCGACGCATGTCCTCGCCATAGCGCGCGAACAGGACACGGCGCGAGGCACGGTTGGCTCCGGCATGGCGCGACACGCGTGCCTCCGTCGCGCTGCCGTCATGGTAGCGCGCGAAGGGCCCGGGGACGCAGTCAGCTTCGAAGAAGCGGGTAATGCGCAGGACGAGATCATAGTCCTCGTTGGCCGCCAGCGCCGGGTCGAAGCCGCCGACGAGCTCGAGCGCGGCGCGGCTCGCCATCGCGGTCGATCCGCAACCGGTGACGACATTGCGGGCCAGCAGGTCGCGGTAGATCCAGCCCTTGTGGCGGGCCCGGTGGACCGTTCGCGAGCCGTCAGCCGCGAGGCTTTCAAACCCTGTATAGACTAGGCCCAGCCGTGGACCCGCGGAGCGGAAGCGGGCGACCTGCGCGGCGAGCTTGCCTGGCAGCCACTCGTCGTCGGAATCGAGGAAAGCCACGAGACCGCCGCGCGCCTCGGCGATGCCGCGGTTGCGCGCGGCGCTCACCCCTGCATTGGGCTGCGAGACAAGGCGAAGCCGCGGATCGGCGATCGCTTCGACCACCTCCCGGGTGGCGTCGGTCGATCCGTCATCGACCACGATGACCTCGAGGGGCGGAGGGTGTTGCGCCAGTGCGCTGGCGACCGCCCGGGCGATGGTGGCGGCGCGGTTGTAGGCCGGGATCACGACACTGACACGCAGGTCCGGGCGGTTCGCGCTGGCGGCGATGGAAGGGCGCGTGTGCGGATCGGGGCCGGGCGGGCCGCTGCCGGTAGGCCAGCGCGGGCGAGCTTGGGCCACGTCGGGCACGTTGCCCAGCCGCAGCGCGAGGTCAGCACAGCGCGTCCGCAGTGCCTCGGCATCCGACGGGATGTCGCAGGCGATCCGTTCAAGCGATCCGGCGAGCGCGCTGCGATAACGGGGCAGGCGCCCCGACCCCTCGAGCAGGTCGATGATCCGCGCATTGACCTCGAGCCGCGCGGCGACGCCTCTCTCGCTGCGGGCGGTGCCGGAGAGGGACCCGCCGCCCGGTAGTCGCCGGTAGAAGGCGGCACCACTCGCCGTGCGTGCCAGCACATTGCCGCGCGCAAGTCCCCGCATCATCACGTCGCCGTCCTGATTGACGGCAAGGTCCGGGTCCCAGCCGCCGCTGCGTTGATAGGCGGCTCGGCTCCACAGCACGCTGCACGGCGGATGATACCAGCCGCCGAGCCAGGCGGAGAGATCGTCCTGTCCCGCGCAGCGCGGGGCGCAGGAAGGCGGGGCCCAATGCCACGCGCCGCCTTGCCCCTGCTCGAAGCGGTACCACGGGGCGCAGGCGATATCGCCTTCGCCCGCCTCCAGCGCCCCCACCAGCGCCGCGAGGGTCTCCGGGGCGAGCAGATCGTCGGCATCGCAGAACATCAGCGCCTCGCCTTCTGCCTCGGCGAACCCCGCCAGCCGCGCACGGCTGGCCCCGCGTTCGGGCACCCCGACGAGCCGGACCGGCGCCCCGAAGGACCGGGCAATCCTGCGGCTGCCATCTTGCGAACCATTGTCGGCGACGATGATCTCGTGGGGCGGCCGGGTCTGGTTCAGCAGGGAACGGATCGCGACGCCCAGATAGGCCTCGGCGTTGAGGCAAGGGATGATGATCGAGGTCCTCACGCGATCGCGTCCAGCACCGCCTCCACGCCCGCCACATCAACCGTCAGATCGCGGTCGAGCGGATGTTCGGCCGTGCCCGCCTCGGCATGGAGCAGCCAGTAATGCAGCCCGAGCCCGCTGGCGAGGTTGTAGAAATTGGGGTTGGGAAAGCCGGGATCGGCAAGTTCGACCACATGGCCGCCCTCGGGGCAGAACAGCATATTGGTCAGGCCCGCGCCGTGCGGGGCGAGGAGGACCCGGGTCTGCTGCATCAGCGCGACCTGATCGGGAAAGGCGAGGTCCTCCATGAACACCTTCTCGAAGCCGCGCGGCTCGAGCACCGCCCACAGCGAAGCCTCGTTGGTGATGCGCCGCCCGCGGGATCGCTCGCGGCTTATGAACACCCGGCGCGAGGCGGAGGCGCCGTGCCGCTCCGGATCCGCGAAGGCGCTGCGCACGGCCTGCATATGGGACGGATCGAAGCGGTCGGTGACGAGCAGCGTCAGTTGGTCGACCGCTACCGGCTGCTCGGGATCGAAGCGCCGGAAAGTGGCAGGATCGATCCCCAGCATCCTTATGGACGCCTCCATGACGCCAGTCATGGTGCGGGGCATCAGGACCTCGCCGAGCAGCCCGCGCTCCTTCAGGATGAGCAGCTTGGGCAGGTGCGCGGTCAGCCAGTGCGAGTGGTTGTGATAGGCGCGCTCGAGGATCCAGGTGGCGCTGTCGAAATGCTGGACTGCGATCTCGCCGCGCGCCGCGGCGGCTGCCTGGGCGGCGTGGCCGGGGCGGTGGGCGATTTCGCGGCTTTCGAGCGAGGTCTCCTCGTCGCTGATGAGTGCGGGGAAGAAATCGCCCTTGCCTGCGGTGTGGAAGAACAGCAGCCGTGCGCGCTCGATGTGCGCAAGGTAGGTGGCGGCGATAGTGCGCTCGGGAACGTCACGCATCGCGTAGCCCCACAAGGCACCGTCATCCGAGAGCCCCGCGCGCGCGGCGATATTGCGCGGCAGGGGCGCACAGGCGGTGCGCGGGGGACGCAGCACCTGCCTGTCGCCGGGTGATCCGCGCCGTTCGAGATAGGTCTCGAGCGGCTCGCGCACCCGCCAGCGCCACCCCAACCATGCGGGCGCCACGCCGCGCTCGACCGCACGCTCCGGCATTCGCCTGAGATGCCAGAGCAGCGCGTGGGGAAGGTCGGCCAGTGCCATTGCCGGATATCCGTGTCAGGCCGCCATCTCGCGGAATTCCCGGTGTCCGCGCCTGAGACTTTCGAAATCGCCGAAGCCTTCGACCCTGCCGTCCTTGAGGTAGTAGAGCGTGTCGCAGCTTCGCACGGTCGTAAGGCGGTGGGCGATCATCACCACGGTGCGCTGGCCGCGCATCCCCTCGACCGCTTCGATCACGGCGCGCTCGGTGGTGTTGTCGAGCGCGGAGGTTGCCTCGTCGAGGATCAGGATTGCGGGATCGTGATAGAGCGCGCGAGCAATGCCGATGCGCTGCCGCTCGCCGCCCGAGATGCGCACGCCGCTTTCGCCGACCACCGTGTCCAGCCCCTCGGGCTGCCGGTCGATGAACCGGCCGAGCTGGGCGAGACGGATCGCGGTCGCAAGCGCCGCCTCGTCCACGTCGCGGTCCTCGATCCCCAGCGCGATGTTGCGCCTGATGGTGTCGTCGAGGAGGTAGATCGACTGCGGGACATAGCCGACCTGCGTGCGCCAGCGCCGCAGTTCCTGCTCGTCGAGCCGGTGACCGTCGATCACCAGCCCCCCGCGCTCCGGTGCAAGAAGGCCGAGCAGCACGTCGACCACGGTCGATTTGCCCGCTCCGGTGCTGCCGACCAGGCCCACGGCGGTGCCCACGGGGATGGCGATGTCGATGCCCTTCAGGGCATGGTCGGGTGCGCCGTCGTAGCGGTGCCAGACACCTTCGATGCCGATCACGCCGAGCGGGCGGTCCTGTGCAACCGATGGTTCCGCGGCCGGTCCGCCAAGTGCAGGCGCGTCGCCCAGAAGAGCGAGATCGCGCACGATCGGCTCGATCGAAACGAGGCTGTAGCGCAGGTCCGCGAACTGGTTCATCGCTGCGCTCGAGGCTTCGCGCAGGCGCACCAGGCCGACGACGAACAGTGACAGGGTGACAAGGATGCTCTCGGTTGAGCGGCCTTGTAGCACCAGCCCGCAGGCGAGCGCGAGCAGGCCCGTCATCGCCACCATCTCCGAGGCGGGCGGGATGATCCGGGTGATGAACATCTTGAAGCCATTTACCCGCGAGATGCGGCCCACGGCGGCCATGACCTTGCCGGTGAAGAACGCCTCGCGGCCAAGAGTGCGGATTTCCTTGATGCCGCCGAAGGCCTGCATCAGGTTCTGGTTGAAGACCTTGCGTTCCTGCTGCTGGATCAATCCGAAGCGTCGCAGGCGGCCGCTCACGCCGCGCACCGCGAGGATCGCGATCACGCCCAGGAAGGCGATCCAGGCGAGGGTGATCACGGGTTCGACGAAGAGCAGGAAGCCGAGCACCGCCACGAGGATCACGATGCGCGTGCACAATTCGAGGATCGTGCTGATCACGCTGTAGCACACCGTGGTCACCTCGCCGTCGACGTTGCGGAGCAGCTCGGACCGGTTGCGCTGGAGGAAGAAGGTGTAGGGCGCGTTCATGTAGGCGCGCATCAGCCGCCCGGCGATCGCGATGCGGCGGTTGGTGACATAGCGAATCTGGGCCCAGTAGTTGAGCGCCAGGAAGCCGTTCTTGAGCGCGAAGATCGCGAGCAGCACGCTCGCGCCCCACAGCACCAGCTCGCTGCTCGAAAGGTCCCGGGTGACGTCGCCGAGGATGCCGCCGATCAGCGGCAGGCCGACCATCGCCTCGCGGTCGACGACGGCGCTCACGAAGGCAGGCACGGCGGCCAGCCCAGCGATCTCGAGCAGCGCCCCCATCAGCATCATGGCGAACAGGACGAGCGCATTGAGCCGGTCGCGCCGGGACAGGAGCGACAGGAGGCCGAGGAGCGGCTGGACCCTGCCCGAGCTGTCGTCCTCGCGGCGGAGCGTCGTGGCGGCGCTCGTCATGCCGGGGTCGCCAGTCCCGCCGCAGGCATGCGGCCCGCCGCAGCGGCGGCCTCCGCGATCATGCGGTAATCGGGGAGCTTGCCGCACAGGGCGTCATCCCACAGGTCCGTGAGCAGGTGCTTGTGGCGTTCGATGTCGGATTTCCTTGCCTGTTCAAAGCCGCGCTCGCGCATTTCCTCGGGCACGGGTGCTGAGACGATGGCGGGCAGTTCGTCGATGGAATCGTAGAGGACGCCGGCACCTTCGCCGACATACTGGATGAGGTCGCGCCGCAGGTTCGGCATGCAGATCCCGACACCCGCCGCCTGGGCCTCGGCGATCGCCATCGGCCAGCCGACCGTCGGCCTGGCGAAATCGCCGGTGTAGACCAGCCAGCGGTGCTTCTTGTATTCTGCCGGCATGTCCTCCGGCTGGACGGGATCGACCATGTTGACGCCTGCACCGAGCTGCGCGTCGCGCGCCTTCAGCCACTCGGTGCGATAGCCCATCGCATAGAGGTTGAAGGTGCGGTCGGGGACTTTCCGGGCAAGCCGCAGGAAATCGGGCATCGCCTTTTCCTCGGTGACCAAGCCAATGTTCATGACGGCGTCGCCATTGGCGCTGCGGTCGTGGAAATGGTCGAAGCGCACTACGGGGAAGCAGTCGATCAGTTTGCTCGCGTTGGCCCCGGCGTGGATCAGCCACGGGCGCGCGCAGGGGAAGCCGAGCACCCCGAGACACAGGTCGCTTTCCATCGCTTGCAGAGCGTCTCGCAGCCACGGCGAACGCTCCGGCGGCGTCTCGCGGCGGAGCATCTGCCTGATGCGTCCGGCGAAGCCCTTTCTTCGGAGAGCGATTGTGTCGCAGGAATGGGTGCGCACGGTGAAAGGCACCCCGGTGATGCGCGAGACTTCGCCGATCAGGTGCAGTTCGGTGAGGTGATGGGTGTGCAGCAGGTCGGGCCTGAACGCCTGCACCGCTGCGACGAGTTCCTCGATCGTGCCGGCAAAGCTGTGCGGCCGGTGATTGTCATAGGGAATGCCGGGCGCTTCGCGCGTGACGATGCCGATCTCGTAATCCTGCTCCAGCGCCTCGATCTCGTTCTTGATGTAGGTCTGGCCGATCTGCGGATATTCCCTCAGCAAGAACAGCACTCTGGGCTTTTGCAGGCCAGGACCGGAACGGCTGGCGGGAGGATGGCTGGTCGTCGTCATGGGCACTCCCTTGATTGGGGATGGAACTTGGGCGACATCGAGGAACCACAGACGCACCCGTGCCGCGGCGCCGGGGGTCGTGCTGCGGTTGCGAAAAGACAGGCTTGGCGAACGCAAGACCACTAAGCAGGTTAGGGACCTGATCCCGCCGCGCGCGCAAGCGGAGCGCATGACCCGAACATCCACTTCCGAGACCCGCCCTGCGGGCGCCGCCCGCCGTGCCCGGGTGTCCATCGTGATGCCGACCCACAACCGCGCGCACCTTGTCGGCGAGAGCATCGAGTCTGCCCTCGGCCAGTCGCTGCCGCCTGCGGAGATCATCGTGGTGGATGACGGATCGAGCGACGAAACGCCCGCAATCCTGCGATCTTTCGGTGACCGGCTGATCGGGTTGAGGCAGGACAAGGCGGGCAAATCGGCCGCGCTGAACCGCGGCATCGCGGCGGCCAGCGGCGACTTCCTGCTGGTGCTCGACGATGACGACCTCTTGCCGCCCGGTGCGCTGGCGGCGCATGTCGCGGCCCTCGAGGCCATGCCGGAGGCAGGTTTCTCCTATGGCCGGTTCGCCCGATTTACCGGACGGGGCGAGGATGCACATTGCAGCACCGATTGCGAGGAACTGCCGCCCGAGGGCGAAAAGCGGCTGCTGGTGCAGCTGATGCAGTGCTGCTTCCTTCCCAATCCGACATGGATGGTGAGGCGCAAGGTGCAACTTGCGGCCGGTCGTTACCGGAGCGATCTGCCGCGCGGGCAGGATTACGAGATGATCCTGCGCCTCGCCCGGGCTGCGCCGGGAGCCCGGGCCGAGGGTATCTTGCTCTACCAGCGCAAGCACGTGGCAGCGCGCACCACCAGCCACGGCACGGTGGTCGCCAAGGATACGGTGGCGGGCTGGATCGATGCCGAGCGCACGATCTTCGCCGAGATCGACGAGAGCTGGAGCGATGCCGACTTCCAGCCATTCGAGACCCCGCCGTCAGGTGCTGAAGCGGAGCGGCTTGCGGTTCTCCAGCGTGCGGTGATCCTGTTCATGCGCAAGCTCCACGACCGGGCCGAAGGGCACCTTGCGCGCTATTGCGCGCTGCTCGGCAACGCAGCCCCGGGACGGCGCGAGCTCGCTGTGGCCACCGACCTTCTCGGCGCGCGTTACGGGATCGGCGAAATTCTCGATGCGAGCCATGATCCGGCGCGGCTTGCGGCGCTCGACCTGCCGCTGGCGCTGCGCCGTTCGATGGCGCGCCATCTGCCGTGGCGGATGCGCGAGTTGATCGGTGGCGGGCGATTCGGCGATGCGGCAAGGCTCCTCGGCTGGGGCCAGCGTGCGCTCGGGACCGCGGCAGTGCTCGGCGCGGCCGGCGGGCGGCTCGAGGATCACGCCCGACGGGGGCGGACCAGATCGCGCATCAGCGCGTCGTAGGCATCGTGTGCGCCGGCGACGGAGAAGGCTTCGGCGCGGGCGCGGGCCTTCTTTCCCAGAGCGGCACGTGCGCCGGGATCGCCAAGCAGATCGGCTACCGCTTCGGCGAGAGCCTCGGGATCGTCGGGCGGGACCAGCCGGGCGCCATTGCCTGCGGTGTCAGCCACGCCGCCGACGTCGGCGGCAACCGCAGGCGTGCCGGTGGCCATCGCCTCCATCAGCGCCAGCGGCATGCCTTCGCTGCGCGAGGGCAAGACGAAGAGGTCCGCCTGGTGAAGATAGGCCCGGATGTCTTCCGGGCTACGCCGTCCGGCGAAATGCACCATGTCCTCTACCCCGAGCCTTGCGACCTGTTGCGCGAGTGCGTCGTGCTGCGAACCTTCGCCGATGATCACCAGCCGCGCCCGGCAGCCGCGCCGTGCCAGCGCCGCACAGGCCCCGATCAGCACGTCGAAGCCCTTGACCCGCTCCAGCCGCCCGACGGCCACCAGCAGCCGATCGCCGTCCTCCGCCTGGCGCGGCGGACCGGGATGCCAGAAGTGCGTATCGACCCCGTTTGCGATCACAACGGGCGCGATGCGGGGGGCGAGCCCCTCGTCGACAAGCTGGGCGGCGATGTCGTCGGACACGGCGGTCACAGCATCCGCCCCGCCGATGACCTGCGCAAGATAGGGAGCATCCTCGGGTAGCGGGCGCAGGATGTCGCTGCCGTGGCAGGTCACCACCACCCGGTAGCCAAGCCAGGGCGCTAGCGCGACGAAGTAGAGTGCCGAGGGCGAGGCGAAATGGATGTTCACGATCTGCGGCCGCTCGCGCAGCAGGCGCAGTATCAGGCGTGCGGCGGTCGGCAGGTGGAGCCATCGCGCGGAGTTCCGCCGCACATGGAAGGGTTCCGCCCACCCGGCATTCCGCCTGCGGTCCGGACGGCCGCGCTCGGCCCACCCGCTGCTCACCCGGTGGCCGCGCCGGGCGAGGCCGCAGGCAAGGCTGCGAACCACGGCCTGCACCCCTCCGGCCTGGGCGCTGTCGACATTGGTGTAGAGCAGGACTCGCAAGCCGGTCACGCGGTCGCCATCGGTCTAGAAGAACCTCTCGCCCACCCGGATCGTGTCGCCCGGGCGCACCGGGAAGGAGGGCGTCTCGCGCAGGTCGACCAGCATCTCGCGCGTGTCGGTGGCGCGTTTCAGGAACACCTTGCGGCTGTTGGCACGGTAGGTGAAGCCGCCCGCTGCGGCCACCGCCTGCTCGATCGTCAGGCCCACCGCAAAGTCGTATTGCCCGGGGCGCGCCACCTCGCCGAGGATGTAGAAGGGACGGTAGTTGATGATCTCGGCGCTGACCCGCGGATCCTCGAGATAGCCGCTTCCCAGTTTTGTCGTCAGTTCGGCCTGCAGGTCCTCGACCGTGCGGCCCGCGACGGCGATGTTTCCGATCAGCGGGAACGACACGTCCCCGGCGCCGGTGACCCCGTATTCGCCCGTGAGCGTCTCCTCGCCAAAGACGGTGATGCGCAGCTTGTCGCCCGGACCGAGCGTGTAGGGCGCGGCGTTGTCGACGATGCGCGCGCGCGGCGCGTCGCCTCCGCCCGAACAGGCGGCGAGCAGTGCCAGCATCAGGGCGGCGAGCAGGGCGGGGATGCGCAGCATCATGCGGGGTTCCTTTGCGCTTGTGGAGAGAGACGGGGCGCGCGTCCGCGCATCCGCCTGAGAGCAGGGGAGCGTCGGGTCGGCGTGGCTGCGGCAAGCGGCAGGGCCGCGAGCGCGGCGGTGATGGCGTAGAGCAGCACCGTGTCGATCAGGAAGGGGCCGACGACCAGCTCGGTGCGGACCCGCAGGAGAATGGTCAACAGCGTCACGACGGCGAAGGCGCGGGGCGCGTCGACCGCGACGACCAGCAGGGCCACGCCGCGCAGCACCGCATAGGCGACCGGCAGCAGAAACAGCGCCAGGCCCACCAGCCCGAGATCGGCCATCAGCTCGCGGAAGGTGTCGTGGAAGTGGAAGGCGCGCCCGTCGCTCTGGCCGTTGCGGGCGAGCAGGCCCTTGCCTTTGGGGCCGAGCCAGATCGCCTTGTAGCCGTGGCCGATGACCGGGGCCTGCGCGATCAGGCTGTCGGCCTCCTCCCACAGCAGCGTGCGCCCGGTGAGCCGCGCGTCCTTGTGCAGCACGTCAGTACGCACGATCGCGGCTTGGCGCTCGATCTCGGGCAGGGCGACCAGCACGGGAACCGCGAGCAGCGCTGCGGCAAACAGCGCGAACAGCCGCCCCGCGCGCCCGAGCAGCGCGGCGAGCGCGACGAGCCCGAGCATTCCCGCCATGACCAGCCCTGAGACAACCGCCGTCATCGAATCCGCCTGCACCAGCAGGAAAGCGCCGGGGACCAGCGCCAGCGCGGCGGCGATGCGGGTCCTCAGAAGATGCGCGCCCGACGCCAGCACGCACAGCGCCGAGCCGATCCAGAACAGGGCGATATAGCTCATCTGGTTCTTCGATCCGGCAAGGCCGATCAGCACCGGCCCGCTTTCGGACATGCCCGCACGGCCCGAGGCGAGGCCGGCGAGGCAGGCGATCGACACTCCGACGAAGACTGCAAGCACAAGTTCGCGCAATGACAGGAACCGCCCCAGGGCGAACCCCATCACCACGGTGAGCAGCAGTTGCAGTCCGTAGCGCAGCGAGACGGCGGGGATGTCCGACCACAGCCACGATGCCGCGGCAAAGGTCGGCAGCAGCAGCAAGGGAAGGGCCGCCGGCAGCAGCGATGGCAGGCTGCGCCAGCGTACCGCAAGGATGGCACCGAGGCACAGAAGTTGCACCAGCGTCATCGCCGGACCCAGTGCCGGAGCGGCAAGGCAGGCGAAGATCGTCACCGCGAAGCCGAACACGGACAGGCGCTCGAACCCGAAGGGTTCGGCCGGGCCCCGTCCCTCGCGTGGTCGAGCTGGTGCTGGCAAGGTGGTTCGCCTCCGGTTGCTGGTCGGGCGGGCGCGACCCTCGCCGATTGGACCGTGCGGTTCGCTCACACAGGTTACTGCCCTGCCGCAGGATCGGTCTTGCTGGCCGGGTCGGTCAGGGTGCGATCAGGAAGCGGTGGCGGGGCGCGCCGGTGCCGCCGCTCCGGACATGATCGGGCCGCAGCAGGGCGAACTTGTCGCGCGCGACGCCGAGACCCGCATCGAGCAGCAGGCGGGGACGGTCGCTATGCGCGATCAGCGCGCGCAGCAGCCCGCTCTCACGCTTGGCATCGAGAAAGTGCCGATGATGCCAGCGTTGGGCGCACTGGGCACGGTGGGCCGTGAGAATGGCCCGGTCGGCGTCCCGGAGCGGCCCCGCCAGCATCCGGTCGTCCGCTGCAACCAGCGCGGCGAGATCGGCTGCGGAGTGGCGCGCGCTGAGCGAATCCGGACGCTCGATGGCGAGGTAGCCGCAGGCCGCCACCAACCGGAACCGCGCACCGGCCAGCAGCATCCGTGCGTAGAGATCGAAATCCTCTCCCAGCCGCAGTCGCGGATCGTAGGACAGGCCATGTCGCTCCAGAAAGGCGCG
The DNA here is from genome assembly GCF_002215495.1 of Porphyrobacter sp. CACIAM 03H1. Classification (NCBI taxonomy): domain Bacteria; kingdom Pseudomonadati; phylum Pseudomonadota; class Alphaproteobacteria; order Sphingomonadales; family Erythrobacteraceae; genus Porphyrobacter; species Porphyrobacter sp. CACIAM 03H1. Next base: position 2,670,952 of record NZ_CP021378.1, on the reverse strand, counting down.
GCGCATGACCGGCTTGAGGAATCCGAGCTCGCCGCGCGGGCGCCCGGGCCGCGAGAAGTTGGCCTCGACGAACCGGGCGAAGGTCATGCGTTCGGCCACGCCGCCGGTCGCGAAGGCGGCGAGTCCGGCGAACTCCGCGGCCTCGTCCTCGGCGACGAACATGATGTTGTCGGCCGACATGTCCCAGTCCTCGCGCAGGTCCGCGATGGCGGCGAAGCGTCCGGGGAGGATGACGTCGTCGGCGTCGAGCACGGCCACCAGCGGGGCGGACGAGGCGGCGAGAGCGGCGTTGCGTGCGCCGGCTGGGCCGAGATTGCGCGGTTGACGCAGGATGCGCAGCCGCCCGCTCCCGTCATCGACGCTCGCCGCTTTGCCGGCCGTGTCATCGCGCGAGCCGTCATCAACGACCACGACCTCGCGCACCGCGCTCTCGGCCAGTGCCGACGCAACCGCCCGCGCGATGGTGGCCTCGGCATTCATCGCCGCGACGATCACGCAGATGTCGTCCATGCCGCAGCCTCTTTTCATGCACCGGTGGGGAAACAGGCGCAGCTTTAGCCGCAGGCCAGAGACGGGGAACTAACCTCGTTAAGGGGCTGCCGGGTCCGATCCGGCCTATGCGGTGGCAGCCACGCCGCAAAGCCTTGCATTCACCCCCGGAGAACCCCCGCGCTCATGGCCCTTGCCGCGTCCAGCCCTGCCGAGCCGCTCGTCTCGCTCCTGATGGTCGCCCGCAATGCCGCGGCCCATATCGATGCCGCGATCCTCTCGGCCCGCCGCCAGACGCTGGGCGCGATCGAGATCGTGGTGGTGGACGACTGTTCTCAGGACGCGACCGGCGAGATCATCCGCCGCCATGCCGCGCTCGATGCGCGGGTGATCCCGGTGCGGGGCCACGGCCGGGGCCTCGCGGCGGTGCGCAATCTCAGCCTTGCCGCCGCTGCCGCCCCCTATGTCGCGGTGGTCGATTGTGACGACATCCTGCATCCGCGGCACGCCGAGAACCTGCTTGACCTTGCGCGCCGCTGCGGCGCGGACCTCGCGGCGAGCAACATGATCGCCTTCTCCAGCGACGAACCTGCCACGCTGTTCGCGGATGCCCCGGAATGGCAGCGCGAGCGAATGATCGATCATGCCGAATTCGTGGCGACCGGTAGGGTCGACAGGCCGTTGCTGCAACTCGGATATCTCAAGCCGCTCTTCCGCGTCGATGCTCTGCGCCGCCACGGGCTCGGCTACGACCAGCGCCTCAGGATCGGTGAGGACTGGGATCTAGTCGAGCGCGCGCTCGCAGCCGGGCTGACCTACGCCTATCGTCCCGAACCGACCTACTTCTACCGCCGTCACGCCGCCTCGACCTCGTTCCGCTGGCGGCCCGAGGATCTTGCCGCGCTGATCGCCGCCGAGCGTGACCGCCTGGCGAAGGACGTTGCCGGCGGGGCGGGCAAGGGGCTGGTGCGGGCGCGGCGCGAACGACTAGCCTCGCTCGAGGATGCGCTCGCGCATGTCGAGGCGGTTGATCACCTCAAGGCCCGCCGCATCCTGCGCGCGCTGCCCGGTCTCGTGCGCCGCCCGCAAACCGCCGCGATGCTGTGGCGCAGCGCGCGCGAGGGGCTCGAGCGGCGCACCGCCGCAGCCCGCAAGCGCGGTCTTTCGCCCGAGCCGCCCGCGCCCGAGCCCCATGTCCTCGTCTGCGGGGAGGTGCCATGCGGCTCGCCGGTCGCGATCGCCGCCGCTCTGGTGGCGGCAAGCGGCTGGACCGTGCGCCAGCTCTCGCGCGAGGCGCTACGCGATCCCGTCGCCACGGCCCGCGCGGGACAAGGTGCGGCGATGGTGCTGCTCGCCGACGGGACGCTCGCCGATGCCGCAGCCTATGCGATCGGCGACCGAGCGCCCTTCGTGGCGGCGGCGGGTGCCGGTCACCCGCTGGTCGACCATGTCATCGAGCCGCACAGCTGCGGAAGCCTCCTCGGCCTCTTGTCGGCCGTAGGGCTCGCCGACACTGGTCTCGCATGGCGGGTGCGTGAAGGGCCGGTCTCGGGCCTCGCGGCATGAGTCAGGCTCCCCGCGCGCTTTTCGTCAGCCGACAGCGCCTGATCGGTGCGACCAACGGCAGTTCGGCCTATCTCATCGATATCGCCAATTCGGTCCGGGCGGCAGGGCTCGAACCCGTGCTGCTCCAGCCTTCGCCCGACGTGATGGGGCGGGTTCCCTTCTACCGCGCCCGGCCGGAGATGGCGGTCTTCGCACAGCACCGCATTCGCGGGGTGGCACGGATCGGGCGCTGGTTCGTTTCCCGCGACCCGGGGGTGTGGCGCGATGCGACCCTCGGCGTGCTGCGGAGCCTTGCGCGGCGTCTCGGCGCGCGTGGCGCGTGGTCGCAGGATCGACCGCGCCCCTATGCCATAGCCGCGCCGTGGAGCGAGGCGGACCGTGTCTGGCTCACCGCCCGGCAGGCGGGCGGCGGCGATCTGGTGATCGCCGACTATGCCTTCCAGTCCGTCGCCTTCGCCCTGCTCGGCGTCCCGCGCTCCCGCAGCGCCATCGTGATGCACGACCTGTTCCACCGCCGCGGCGGCTCGGGCGAGGGGGCGGACCGGGATTCTGTCGTCGCGCTCACGCGCGAGGAGGAAGTGGCGATGCTCGCCCGCGGCGGAACCATCATCGCGATCCAGCGGGACGAGGCCGACTTCGTTACCGCGGCGCTTCCCGAGGCGAGGGTGATCCTCGCACCCGGCACCCGCAAGGCCGAGCCGGCTGTGGCAGCGACGGGCGCGCCGGAGCGACTGCTCTTCGTCGGCAGCCGCACCGCGCCCAATTCCGACGGGCTGCGCTGGTTTCTCGAAAGGGTGTGGCCGCAACTTCGCGCCGCATTGCCCGAAACCCGGCTCGACGTAGTGGGGACGGTCGCGGCCGACTTTGCCGGCGAGCTGGTGCCGGAGGGCGTGCGACTACACGGCCTCGTCCCCGATCTTGCGCCCTTCTACCGTCAGGCGGGCATCGTGATCGCTCCGCTCCGCTTCGGCTCGGGCCTCAAGATAAAGCTCGTGGAGGCGCTCGCGTGGGGCAAGCCGATGGTGGTGAGCCCGGTGACATTGCAGGGCGTGGAGGAGACCTGCGGCCCGGCGGTGCTGGTCGCCGACAGCGCAGCCGCCTTCGTCTCGGCGATCCGCTCGTTGCAGCGGGACGGGGGCCTGCGTGCCGACCTCTCGCGGCGCGCGATCGGCGCGGTGGAGGCGCAGTTCGCTCCGGCCGTGGCCCACCGCGCGCTGCGCGCCTGGCTTCAGGATGCGGCGAAGGGCAATACCGGGGCGGGGATGCTTCTCCCGCCGGAGACGCGCGCGACGATAGCCTGCTTCCAGTAGCCCGCCGACCATCCGAGGTGCATGATCATCGCCGCGCTGCCCGAAAGGGCTACATCCGCGCGGCGCTCTCGGATCGCGAGGCCCAGCCCCCAGCCCTGGCATAATAACGCCCAGCCAACCGCGGGAAGCGCGAACGCTGGCTGCAGCGGCGCTGCGAGCGCAAGTCCGCAGGCCGGTGCGATCGCCAGCGGCAGGGCTTGGCGCAGGCGCAGCCGCCGGCGGTGCCGCCGCACCGTGGTCGCGCGGCCCTCGCCATAGCGCAGGTATTGCCGCAGCAGTCCACGCGCCGTCCCGCGCGGGAAGTATGTCACCGGCACCTCGGGTGCGAGCCAGATGCGCGCGCCCCGGGCCAGCATCCTTAGGTCAAGCTCGGCATCCTCGTTGCAGGCCATCGCCTCGCAATAGCCTCCCGCCGCGCGGAACGCGCCGATCCGCATCAGCGCGTGGTGGCCGTGTTCGACCAGCCCCGCAGCGGCGCCCGTCCGGTGGGCCGCGCCGCCCGTGCCGAGGCGGGAGTTCTGCGCGGCGGCGACGCCGCGCGCAAAGCCGCGCGCCGCACGCGTCTCCATCCGCACGACGACGGAATCGACGCCCTGCGTCTCGGCTATCGCGACGAGGCGCGAGACATAGTCCTGCGGGTAAAGGCAATGCGCATCGACCCGCGCGAGCCATGTGGCCTGCTCTCCGAACCGCGCCACCGCGCGGTTGATCCCGGCGCTCTGAATGCGGTCTGGATTGTCGAGCAGCACGACCCGCGCGTTCTCCTGCGCCATGGCGCGGACGATCCGCCGCGTCCCATCGGTGCTGCCGCCGTCCGCAACCACGATCCGCGTGTTGGCGGGGTCGGACAGGAGGCAGGTCAGCAGCGCCGCGATGTGGGCGGCCTCGTTGAGGCAGGGTACCACGGTGAGCACGCGGGAGGGGTGCGGCAGGGCAGGCATTGCTGTCATCGGACGAGGGTCTCCAGCTGGCGAACGAGGTGCCTGTGGTCGGCGGCGGAAAAGGCGATGCGCCCGGGCGGTACCGTGCGCGCCGCATCGGCGAGGGCGGCGTAGCTTTCGGGCGTGAGCGCTCCGAGTGCCGCCCCGATCGCTTCGCCCTCGGCAAGCCGCAGTCCCACCCCGGCCACCGCGAGCCAGCGCCCGGTCTCGACCCCGGCGAGAGCGACGGGCACCGCGCCGTGGGCAAGGCTTTCGTACAGGCGGTTGGGCAGCAGCCAGCGCGAGTTGAGCCCTTCCTCGAAATAGTCGATGCACCAGGCGAAATGGACCCGCCCGTAAAGCCGGGGGAGGTCGGAAGGGCGATAGGGGCCGGCATATTCCACGAAAGGTGCGCGGGCGATCTCGGCCGCGAAATCGGGAAAGATGTCGGGCGAGGGGATGCCGGCCACCAGCACCCGCACGCGCCCGTCCGAACGGGCGGCGAGGGCGGCGAGGATTTCGAGGCTGCGGCGGCAGCGCAGCATTCCGAACCAGCCGATCACCCAAGGGCCGTCGGCAGTGCCGGCCCCGGAGGTCGGCGCTTCGGGCAGGGAGCCGACCTTGTTCTCGACCAGTTCGATCGGCCCGCGCCAGCGCTGCACCGCGCGGAAGTAATCGCGCTCGAATGCGGGGGAACTGACGATCACCCTCGCCGTGCGGTCGAGCAGGCGGCGTTCGATGAAGCGCAGGATCCGTCCCGCCACACCGCCGCTGACCATCTTGCGGTGAATGTCGAGGCATTCGTAGACGAGCGCCTGCCCCGGTCGGGCGAGCGCCGCGGCGATCGCCAGCATCTCGAGATTGCGCGCAATCACGATATCGGCCCTGCGCACCATCGACCGCAGACGCCCCGGGACGAGCAAGGTGCGCAGCACCAGCAGCGCCCGCTGCCCCAGCCGTGCGTCGTGGCTGCGGCCAAGGGCAAGCGCCGGTGCGCCGCTGACGGCGGCCGGCGCAGTGCGCCGATGGAACCCGGCAAGCGTGACCTCGGCGCCGCCGGCCTGCAACGCCTCGACCCGCCGCGCGACGGCGGCATCGCCGAGATCGTGGACGAGATAGGCGATCGTGCTGGCCATGGTGGTACCCGTGTCCCCGCTGCTCCGGGGCGCGACCTAGTGGCACGCCCACGGGGCCGCTCTCTGGCCCACTGGCTGGCGGGGGAAATTCAAGTGCTTTGCTGACCTCGATCAGGACGCCGCAGGCCGCGTCGCATCCTTCGATGCCTAAACAGGTTATGGCGTGGGCCCGCGCGCGCGGGCACCTCGGCGCGGCAAAGTCGGCGCTGGTGCCGGTCCATGGACACGGGAGACGCCCTTGGCGACGAGAGCAGACCGCCTGACTCACGAGAATGCAGACCCTCACGCGCGCAGTATGGCTTCCCGGCCATCGCAAACCCGCACCAGCAATGACGACTCTGGGAGCGGTGGTGCTGGTGGCGGGGGCGGAGGCGGCGGGTATCCTGCCGGCGGAGGAGGCGCGGGAGGCCCGTTCCTTCCGGATCCGGAGTGGCTCTGGCTGATCTTCCGGCGTCGCCTTTGGCTGTTCCTCGCGGTGGTCGGCACGGTGCTGGCGCTGGTCGCGGCCTACACCTTGACCCGCCCGGAACTCTACTCCGCCTCCGCCAGCGTCCTGATCGAACCGCGCCAGCCCGAGGTTCTCGAAAGCGATCCCATCGCTCCGGAACTGGCGGGCGACACCAACGTCATCGACACCGAGGTCGAAATTCTCTCGTCGCGCCGGCTCGCAGGCCGTGTTGCCGAGGCGCTCAGGCTCGAGACCTGGCCGGAATTCGCCGGCGTCCGCGCCGAACCGGCGGCGGCCGACGCACCCGGCACGCATCCCCTCGCGGGCGCGGTGCTGGCGCGCATGGACATCCGCCGCTCGGGCCTGACCTATCTCATCGACATCACCGCGCAGGCCGAAAGCCCCGAGCTCGCCGCCGCGCTGGCCAATGAATATGCGCGGCAATATCTCGCCCAGCAGCAAGACGCCAAGACCGGCACCTCGCAGAACGCGCAGGAGTTCCTCCAGACCCGGCTCGTCGAGCTGCGACGCAACGCCGCCGAAGCCGATGCGGCGCTGCAGAACTACATGATCCGCAACGGGCTGATGAGCGCCGAGGGCGCGACCATGGCGGAGCAGGAAGTCTCGGTGCTCAATCAGGAGATTTCCGCCGCGCGCGCCGCGCTGGCGGAGAAGGAAGGGCAGCTCGCCGCCGCGCGCAATCGCGTCGGACGCGGCGGTGGCGGCGCGGAGGTCCCGGCGGCGCTGCAATCGGGCACCGTGGCGCAGCTGCGCGCCCGCGAGGCGACCCTGACCGGCGAGGTCGCGCGGCTCGAGAGCCGGCTCGGCGACCAGCATCCCGAACTGCGCCGCGCGCGGGGCGAGCTGGTCGACATCCGCAGCCAGATCCAGCGCGAGATCGACCGTGTGATGTCCTCGCTCGAAAGCGACGTGCAGGCCGCTCGCTCGCGGCTCGCTTCGCTCGAGGCGAGCCAGAGCCGCGCGCGTGGGTCGCTGGCGGCGAACAATTCCGCGCAGGCCGGGTATCTCCAGCTCGAGCGCGATGCCAAGGCGGCGCGCCAGATCTACGAGACATTCCTTGCCCGGGCGCAGGATGTGGAAGCGCAATCCGGGCTGATCCGTCCCGATGCCTCGATCGAGACCTTTGCCCGCGTGCCGGTCATGCCTTCCTCGCCGAGCTATCCGCTCGCGGTGGTCGGCGGCCTGACCGTCGCGCTGATCCTCGGCTTCGTCGCGATCGCGTCCGCAGAATATCTCGACGCCCGCATCCGCACCCGCACCGACGTCGAACGGCGGCTGGGCCTCGCCTATCTCGGCGCGGTTCCCGAACTGGGGAGCACCACCAAGCGCAAGGTGCGGGGGGTGCTGCCGCAGGATTACCTGCTCGAGCATCCCCAGTCGCAGTTCACCGAGGCGGTGCGCGCGCTCAAGAACGCGGTCCTCCTGAGGCCTGGCGGGGCCCCCCGGAGCATTGCGGTGACATCGGCACTACCGCGCGAAGGCAAGTCGACAACCTCGATATGTCTTGCGCGAATGCTGGCGGATTCGGGTGTGCGCACGGTGCTGGTCGACTGCGATTCGCGACGGCGTGCGGTGAGTTCGGCGATGCTGCCCGAGGACTGGGACGGCTTCGGCCAGTACCTGCGGCGCGAGGTTCCGCTCTCCCGTGCGCTCGCGGTGGACGAGCTGACGGGACTCGCCGTTCTCGGATCGCGCCAGGCCGATCTCGACGGACGCGAGCTGTTCGTGAACCTCCCGCTGGCCGAGATGCTGGCCGAGCTAGCCCTGCAGTTCGAGGTGGCGGTGATCGATACAGCGCCGGTGCTGGGCGTCGCCGAAACGCGTCTCATCGCTTCCGGAGTGGAGAGCACGCTGATGCTGGCGCGCTGGCGCGACACCTCGGTCAAGGCCGCCGAAACGGCTGCCGACCTGCTGGTGGCGGCGGATGCGGACATCGTCGGCGTGGCGCTGACCCGGGTCGACGTGCGGAAGTACGGCAGCACGGGCCAGCAGGACGTCTATTCCTATCAGGACAAGTTCGCCGGTTACTACGTCGACTGACCGGCCTCAGAATACCAGCCTGACGCCTGCGGTCACGCGGTTGCGCGTGAATTCGCGGAAGAAGGCATCGTCGGCGAAACGCTGGAACCGGTCGGCGCGCGCGAAGACGCGGAAGTTGCGATCGAGCTTCCAGGTGGCGCCCACCATCAGGTTGTATTCGTCGGCACTTGTCTCGACCTGTCCTATGGTCTCGATCCGGGCGAACCCGGCGCGGCCCTCGAGCACGAGGTTGCGCAGCAATTCGTGCTCCACCTCGACCCGGGCCTGGCTGCGCACGTTTCCGCTGACCAGCTGTGAGCCGCCTTCCTCGACCTGACGGTCGGCGAAAAGCCGCAGCGTGGTGAGCGGTGTGGCGGCCCAGGTGAGGTTGGCGCCGAAAGAGGCGCCGGTCAGGCCGTCGGCGCTCGGATCGTCCACTTGGCGGTGCAGCACCCCTGCGCGAACCTCGCCGAACAGGAGGTTGCTCAGCTCGAGCTTCATACCTGCCTCGATCGCATAACCGGTCGTGTCGCGATCGAAGGGGTCGGGAGTGTCCGGGTTGCCGGAATAGGTCAGGCGGTCGACCTGCCCGCGCAGCAGGCCCGAGACCCGCGGCGATACCTCGACCAGCGTGGTGAGCGAGGCCCGCAGATAGGTCGAATCGCGGAAATCCTGGTTGAGCACGGTGCCGTCGGCGCGGGTCGCATCGTCGAAATCGAGCACCACCATCTGCGCATCGCCGACCACCTGCACGCGCCCGAAATCCTGCGCCAGCGCAAAGAGCGCATCGGCGCGGCGGAAGCGCGTGGGACGCCTCGCCTGGCCGGCGCTGGTGATGTTGGCGCGGTCCTCGGCGAGCGAATCCAGCGACGCGATCAGCCGTGCGGAAGTATCGCGGCTGATGTCGAGCCGCCCGCGCAGCCGCGCCCCGCCTTCCATCACGTCCTCGGTCGTGAAGCGCCCGTGGAAGTTCTGCTGGACATAGGCATCGGCCTCGAGACTGTGGCGCTGCCAGCGGGACTCGATCGCGACGCCGCCGCGCACGGTGAGCTCGACATCGCCTTCCCCTTCGCTCGGCAAGGCGAGGATATTGTCGTCATATTCGATCCGGGTCTCGAGGCTCGGGAACAGGAAGAAGCTGCCGATCCGGCCGCCGACCGGTTCGAACTCGTCGGACTGGCGTTCCGCGGGGCGGGGCGGGGGTGCGACCTGCGCGCGCGCGGCCGTGCCCGCAGACAGCAGAGTGACAAGGCCGGCAAGGCCCGTGACGGTGACGGCGTGGCGCATGGGTATCCCTCCTGTTCGCCGAAGGCCTCGGCTGTCAGCGCCGGAACGGCACCGACATGGGTTAGGTTCAGCCCGCCGGACCGCTCGCCGGCGGCCGTGTATCGCTCCGCTCGGCCGCGACCAGCCGCGCGACAGGGCCTTGGCCGCCCGCAAGGTCGGCAAAGCCGCCCACTTCGACCACCCGTCCGCGATTGAGCGCAACGACATGGTCGGCCGCCGCCACCATCGAGAGGCGGTGCGCGATCACCAGCACGGTCACGCGTCCGCGCAGCGCCGCAACCGAGTGTGCGAAGGCGGCCTGGCTCTCCCAGTCGAGCGCACTGGTGGCCTCGTCGAGCACGAGCAGCTGCGGCGCCATCACCAGCGCCCGGGCCAGCGCAATTCGCTGTCGCTGGCCTCCGGACAGGCCGCTGCCGTTCTCGCCCAGTATCGCGGCGAGCCCTTGCGGCAAGGCCCGCACGAAGTCGGCGGCACCCGCCCCTTCGAGTGCCGCCCACAGGTCGGCATCGCTCGCATCGCCGCGGGCGAGCCGCAGGTTCTCGGCAACGCTTCCGGCGAGCAGGAAATGGTCCTGCGGCACATAGGCGATCGCCCGCCGCCACGCCTGCGCGGTGGCAGGGGTGAGCGCGTGGCCGTCGATGGTGATCGAACCGTGCTGCGGGATCAGCAGGCCGCAGACCAGATCGGCGGTGGTGCTCTTCCCGCTCCCCGAAGGGCCTACCAGCGCTGTGATGCGGCCGGCAGGAATGACGAGATCGAGATCCTCGATTGCCGGTCGCCCGTCACCCCCGGCATAAGCGTAGCGCACGCCCTTGCAGCGGATCGCATCGCGCAGGACCGGCGGAGCCTCCGGCGAGGCCGGCAAGGGCGGCTCTGCGGCAGCGGCGCATTCCTCGCGGAAGCGCTCGATGTCGCCGAAGACCGTCACCTCGGCCAGCAATTGCTGGAGGTTCGTCTGCAAGGCGGTGAAGCGCGGGGCGATGCGCATGAGCAGCAGCAGGAAGGCGACCAACTCGGGCAGCGCCATGCCGATCAGCGCGACCCCGGCATAGACCAGCACGGCCACGGCAAGCGCGCTGACCAGTTGCGACAGGATCGTGCCCAGCGAGGTCAGGCGCATATAGCCCACGGCTTCGGCATGGACCTTGTCCAGATTGGCGGCGAGACGCGCACGGTAGGCCGGTTCGGCACCATGGATCCGCGCCGTCTTGAGCCCGCCGAGATATTCCGCGACGGTACGGTACTGGTCGCGCTTGTTGGTGGTCCGCTCCCGTCCGAAACGGGTCGCGCGGCGGCGCAGCGGGGCGAGCAGGGCGAGCATCAGCAAACCGAGCGCGCCGGCGGCGACCATCAGCAGCGGCGAGATGATCCAGGCGACCACGAGGTAGATGGCGAGCAGGATCGCGGTCTGGAGCAGGACCATCACCGCCATCGCCGCGCCATAGACCCGCTCGACATCGGCGGTGAGGAGGTGGTGGAGATCGGACGGACGCCGGCGCACCAGCTCGTCCCAGCGCAGCGAGCCGATGGCGGCGAAAAGATCGAGCCGCAGCCGGTTGAGCAGGTCGAACAGAAGATCCGCAAGGTAGATATTCTTCGCCCGCGTGAACACGCCGTGCAGCGCGATCAGCGCGACCAGACCCGCAAGTGCCGTGCCGAGCCCGATGCTCACCTCGCCCGGCACCCAATCCGGCAGCCGCATGGCGGAAGGCGTGTCCTCGCCTGCGAGGGAGAGCAGCGGGATCACCAGCAGGATCGAGACGCCCTCGGTCAGCCCGCCCAGCACGAGCAGTGCCAGCGCGACGGTGAACCGCGGGCCGCCCGATGCGGCGAGATAGCGCACAAAGCGCGCAAGGCTTGCCGTGGTGCCGGAGCGGGCAAACGCGGTCATGCGCTGCATGCCGGAGGCTCGGCCGCCAGTTCAGACTCGACGAATGCCACTACCTCGCCCAGCGCATCCAGATCGTGCGGCACGGTCAGGATCGCGGCGCGGGCGCGATGCGCCAGTGCGGCGCAGGCGCGGGCGTGGCGCACTGCGATTGCGGGGGTGATCGACTCCGGACCGAAGCGCGTGCCGTAGGAAAAGCGCAGGAAGGCCTTCATCCGCTCCTTTGGATCGAGATCGCGGATCGCCAGCGCCTCGCCCCGGCGCAGCAGAAAGAAATGCCCGGGCGCGTGCTGCTCGCTAGCAAGTCCGGAGCCGACGAGATAGCGCTGTTTCTCGCGCACCAGCGGCACCCCGGGACGCTCGGTCAGGTCCTCGCCTGCGAACACGGCGGAGGCCGCCCGGGTGAGCTTGACCTGCGGGAAGGCGGGCATGATCCGGCCCGCGCCGTGGTCCAGTCCCGTGATCGCGATGATGTCGTCGGTGAGCAGCGGGTAGCCCGCACGCAGGAAGGCCGCCGCCGTCGTCGATTTGCCCGCGCCCTTGTCGCCGAGGAAGGCAAAGGCCTCCTTGCCAGGCCCGACGAGCGCGCTGCCGTGGAGCAGGAAGGCGCCGCGCATCTGCAGCAGCAGGGCCATGACCGGGCCGAGTAGCGGAAAGCCGATCAGCGCCGGATCTACCCCGGGGCGCGGTTCGACCTCGATCAGGCCCGATGCGGCCACGCGGAAAGCGCCGATCTGGGGATAGAGCAGGAAGCAATCGCTGTCGCCGAAACGGAAGGTGCCGGGTGTCTCGGGTGCCGGGAATCCGCGCCCGGTATCGACCAGACGGATCGCCGCATCGGCGGGGCCGGGCGGTGCGGGCGTCAGTTCGGGCAGTTCGAGATCGCTGGCGATGGTGAGGCCGAAGGCGCGGTAGCTGTGCTCGTTCATGCCGCCGCCTCGCGGGGCTGCGACGCGCCCGCGGCCTTGGCGCCGCAGCCGGTCTCGAGCCAGATTCCCAGCGCGACCGCGCGCCAGACCATCTGCACCGCGCGGCCCGACGCCGCGTCGGGATCGGCGGCGATCGCCGCATAGGTGCGCTGCGCCCGCGCTAGATCGACATAGGGGGCGAGCGGGCTTGCGGCTGAGGCGAGAAGCTCGCTGATCTGCGCATGGTGATGGCGTACCAGGCCGCGCGCGAGATGGACCGAGAAGTCGATCTTGTCGCGCCGCCGGAGGACGCTGTCGGGAACGATGCCTGCCATCGCCCGGCGCAACACCAGCCGCGACCAGCCTTGCGAAAGCTTTTCGTGCGCCGGCAGACCGAGGCAGAATTCGACCACCTCTCGGTCCCAGAAGGGATAGCGCGCGGTCACGCCCATGCTGCGATAGAAGGCGGCGTGGACCTCGAAGGCGTACGCTTGCAGCGGATCGGCCAGCACTGCATGATGTTGCGCCTGCTCACCCCCCGCCATTTCGGGCCGGGCAAGAGCGCGGAGCCGTTCGGCAAGGGCGCTTTGCGCCAGCAGGTCGCGCGAGAGGAGATGGGCGGGGGGGCGCTCGGCAGCCGGCGCCGCCTCGCGGTCGAAGGGGGCCAGCGCCCGCGCGATGAACCTCGCGTCGATGCGCGTCTGGCGGGCGGCGACGCGGCGTGTCAGCACCAGCCGCGAGCGGCCGTAATTGTCCGCCGCCCCGCGCGCCTCGCGCCACAGAGCAGCCCAGGCGCCGCGGGCGGCGAGTTCGTCGAGGAGGCCGTAGCCGTGGCTCACCACCTCGTCGCCGCCATGCCCGTCGAGCAGCACCGTGATACCCTGGTCCGCTGCGGTGGCAACGACAGCGCGCATGCAGGCGAGGTTGGGCGAGAGGGCGGGGCCGCCGGTCGCATCGAGCAGGCTTTCGAACCCGGCGAGCGGCGCATAGCCGTCGAGATCAAGGACATGGGGCGCGAAGCCCCCGGTGGCCAGCACCGCATCCAGATGATGGCGCTCGTTGCTGCGTCGAGGTTCGCGGAACATCATCGAGAAGATCGGCAGCGGCGCCGCTCCGGCGCGCTTGCGGCGGTCGCGCAGCAGGCAGGCGATCGCGGAGGAATCGAGCCCTCCGCTCAGCAGGACGCCGACGTTCTCGCCATCGCGTGCGCGGCGGGCAACGGCGGAATCGAGCAGTCCGCGCAAGGTTGTGGCCGGATCGCTCCCGGGTGTATGCGGTGTGGCCGTGATGCTGCGATACTGGCGCAGTCGCATCGTGCCGCGCTCGTGGACGAGAGCGTGACCTGCCGGCAGTCGGCGGACGCCGGCGAACCAGGTCCCTTCGGCATCAAGCACGCGGCCGTAAAGGAAATCGGCGACAGCTTCCTCGCGCACGCAGCGCGACCCGTCGGCGCCGTCCGCCAGCGCCGCCGGGCTCTGGGCGAAGCGCAAGGTCGTGCCCTCCACGCGATAGCACAGGGGGCGCACGCCCATCAGGTCGCGGGCGCACAGGAGGCGGCGGCGACCCGCATCCCACAGGGCGAAGGCGAAGCTGCCCTCGATGCGGGCAGGACAATCCTCGCCCCAACGCCGATAGGCCCACGCGATCACCGCCGCCTCAGGTGCATCGGCGGGCAGGCCGAGCTCGCGGCACAGCGCGGGGCGGTTGTCGATCCGCGCATCGGCGACGACCACGCAGTCGCTGTCGAGCATGACCGGGCCGGAGCCGCCCGCCAGCATGATGCCGGGGGCACTCCAGCGGCCCGGACCTGGTGCTGCATCGCGCCGGTGCGCATCGCCGGCGAGGATCCCGGCGATTTCGGGAAGCGGCATCAGCGCCGCTCCGCGAGCACCGTGAACTCAGACAGCGGCGTCGTCGACGCCCCGAGCACGATGCGTTGGTTGCAGCTGACCCAAGCATGGGCAGCGAACCGACCGGCCGCGTCCTGCCGCACGCCGACGAACAGCTCGCTCGCATGGCCCGCGCGCGCGAGCAGCCATTGCAGGGCCAGTGCCTGGGTCAGGCAGGAGGCGCGCGGGACGAAGCGGGCGAGGCGCTCGATGCTCCGGGCGAGCTGACGGGCATAGAAATGGCTGTCGGTAGTCGGCGTCGGCTGCGGCATCCGGGCGCGGATCGCGGCGTAACCCACCAGCGTAAGCGCAATGCGCATGACGACGAGCGTCCCGAGGCAAAGTACATCGCGCTTCAGCGTGCGGCGCGCGGAGGGCGTTGCAGCACGCGGCGGGCGGGGTTGCCGGTCCGTTAGCGGTGGCTGCATGTCACCAGCCCGGCCTCGTCCAGTCTCGCCACGAGCCGCGCGAGGTCCTTCTCGACCTGATCGGCGGGCGCGGCATATTCCGTCGCCACCCGCTTCACGAGGTTGCCGAAGGGGACCGGCTGGCCAATGGCATGCCAGACATAGGTGCCGACCTCGTTGAGGCTGTAATAGATGTTGGTGCGCAGATTGAGCAGCGCCGAGCCGTCGCCCAGCACGCAGTCAACCACCTCGGGGTCGCTGGTGACAAGCAGGTCGTGAGCGATTTTCTCCATCGCAGTTCCTTTACGTGCATGACGCCGCCCGCAACCGGACGGCACCCCCATGCCTTGCCGCAGAAGTGTGGCGGGGGCGCCGGACACAGGCGATGCCTGCAAGCCCGGGACCACCCGCCGGGACTCGTCGATCAGGAAAGGCCGTCCTCGGCCCCGCAGGTCAGATCGCCGAAAGGCGTTCCGGCCGGGAAGCTCGCATCGAGCGCATCCGGGCAACCGCTGGCCTGGGTCAGCTTCTCGAAGGTGCCCAGTTCTTCAAGTTCGGGGGCGTTATAGGCTCTATTGTTCATTGACTTCCTCCTTTGGCAACTTTGATCACTCCCTGCATGGGATGCTGCAGGAATGCGAAAGGAGTGGGCGAATATTCAAGCACTTCATGCCAGTCCGCGAATGGCGGCAGGATAAAGCACGTTATTTAATTCGGCTCGCACACCCCTATCGTAAATCCATCGCGGATTTCGATGGTTTCAACCCTGGGGTCGCCTGATGAATGCTGCACTCACCCAAGATAGAAACCGTTCTGCCGCGAAAATTTCGGACGAGGGGGCGGCTTCTTCCGCAGTGGCGTGGGAGACCGCGCAAGATGCGTTAGCCCGGTTATGCAGCGCGAGCCTGACGGGCGAGGCGCACGCGCTGTCGGGCTGGCAGGCGGCCTGCCCGGCGAGTCTTGCTGCTCTGGCAGTGCGGGCGCGCATGACATCGCCCTGTATGCGCGGCTTCGAGCGCGCGGGGCTCGTGCCGCCCGTGCCGGTCGCCGAGGCGGCAAAGGCGGCGCGAACCCGTTCGGCGATCGCCAACGGGCGGGTGATGGCTCTGGCGCGGCTCGCCTTTCCGGTGCTGGCGCGAGCGGGGATCGCCGCCATCGCCTTCAAGGGGCCGTTCCAGCATCGTCTGCTCCATGGCGATCCGTTCTTCTGCCGTTCGGGCGATCTCGATCTGCTGGTTGCGCGAGCCGACTTCGAGGCTGCGCTGGCGGCGCTCGAGCACGAGGGTTTCCGGCAGCGTGCCGGAACATCGGCATGGTGGACCGGCCCTCTCGGCGAGGTGCACCTCGATCATGCGGGGGGAGGGGTGATCGATCTGCACCACCGTCTCCAGCAGCCGGGGTGCCCCCCACCGCACGACATCGGAGCCTTTCTGCGCGATCCCCGTCGCGAGCTGGTCGGGCAGGTGGAGGTTGCCGTGCCCCACCGGCCGCAGGCGGTGCTGATCTGCGCGCTCAACTTCACCAAGGAACTGGTCCACCGCCATCCCTCGGCCCGCTATGCCTACAACCTGGCGGCAGGGTTGCTGGGCATGAGCGCCGAGGAACACCGGCAGTTCGCGCAGCTCGTCTGCCGCCAGCGGCTGAGCGGCACGGTGGGCCTGGCAGTGGCGCTGTGCGAGACGATTTTCGGAGTGAGCCTGCCGTTCGTCCCGCCTCTTGCGCGCCGCGCGCCGCCCGAATGGGCACACCGCAGCGCCCTGCTGGCGATGGTGTTCGAGCCGCATGCGCCTGCAACGCTCTGGCCCAGGCGCCGCGCGATTCTCTGGGCGATGTGCAGCGGCTCGCCCGGCGCGCAGCGGGCGGCGGAATTCTCGCGCGAGGCGGCACGCATGATCGCGAGCGAGGCTCTTCGGCGCTCCGTGCCGGTGGAGGGATAGATGGGCGCGGCGGTGCGGCGACAGGTGCAGGCGGTGCTTCTGGGCCTCTGGCTGGTCGCCTGCGGGGCGAGCGGCACTTCGTCCAATGCCGCCGGCGATCCCCCGCCGGGGCAGCGTACCGACGGCGCCTTTGCGGATTTCGACTTTGCCGGCGGCACGGCCTTCCCGCCGAGGGCGCGGGTGCGCATCGGCGATGTCGCCGTCGCGCCCGGCGCGCGCGAGGTGCACGTTCCCGTGACGCTCGACCGCCCCACGCCCAACACGGTCCACGCGCGGGTGCTGACCCGTAACGGCCGCTTGCCCGGGGGCGCGATCGAGGGCCGGCATTTCGAGCGGCTCGACGGCGTTGTGGTGTTCCGTCCCGGCGATCCGCTCGTCCAGACGGTGCGCGTCTCCTTGCGCGGCATGCCCGAAGGCGCGCGATTCGAGCTGCATTTCCCCGAGGGCGTCGACGGCGCGCATGTGGCCGACCCGCGCGGCCAGATCCGCGCGGTGGAGGGCGCGCCGCCGACGGTGGCGCGAACCGCCGACTTTCGCGAACCGCGCCGCTTCGCCGCGTCCGGCACGCCCGCCTACCGGCTCAATCCGGCCCGTGCGCGCTGGAGCGACGGGGGCGGACCGGAGGCGTTCTCGACCCGCCTGCCTCACGGGCGCACCCAGCCGGGCAATGCCGAGACCGGACTCTATCTCGATCCCGATCGGCACGCGGCGCCGCGCGCGCCGATCGCGGTGGAAGAGGGCGTGCTGGTGCTGCGCAGTCAAGAGCTCGACCGTCCGATCCGCCACGAAGGGGAGATGTGGCGACACGGGGCGGCGGTGCTGACGGGCGAGAAGATGCCGGCAACCCACGTCGCTTACGGCCAGTACGAGTGGGAGGCGAAGATGCCCGACCGCCGCGGCGCCTGGCCCGCCCTGTGGCTGCTGCCGACGCGCGGGTGGCCGCCGGAGATCGACGTCTATGAAGGCTTCGGCGATTCGCCCGACTGGAACTTCGCGCGCGACATCAGCGCGAACCTGCATGGCGGCGCGGACGGAAAGCGCCGCTTCACCGTGCCCCTCCGGATCGATGCGAGGCGCTTCTACGCGATCAGCGGAATGTCAGACGGCTATCACCGCTATGCCGTCGACATCGCGCCCGACTTTATCACTTGGTTCGTTGACGGCACCGAGGTCTATCAGGCCGTCAACCCCTTCGCCGGCGTGACCTGGTTCCCGCTGATGAATGTCGCGGTGAAGCACGAAGGCGCGTTCACCGGCGGAAGCGGCGCGATGCGGATCCGGGCCTTCACGGTCTGGCGCGGGGCCGGTCAGTTGGGCCAGTAGATCCACTCGCCGCGCGGGTCGAAGGGCTCGGCCATTGTCCGGTCGATCGAGACGGGAGTCTCGAAGGTGCTGGCATAGAGCGGCGCCTTGCGGCCGCGTTCGTGCGCAGCAAGGAGCCTCTCGAGTTCGGCGCGCTTGGCCGGCTGCGCGGCGGCGAGGTTCCTGGTCTCGGTCGGATCGGCGGCGAGGTCGTAGAGCCAGACCTTGTTCTGCCTGCCGTTGACCTGCAGCTTCCAGTTCCCGGCGCGCACGGCCTTGTAATAGCCGCTGCTCCAGAACAGCGGCGCATCGGCGCGTTCGGGTGTTCCCTGGCCGGTCAGCGCGGGGAGCAGGTTGCGCCCGTCGATCGTGACGCCCTTGGGCAGGGGCGCCCCGGCCACGGCGGCCAGCGTCGGCATGACGTCGACCTGCCCGACCGGCAGCGGAACCTTCGTCCCCGGGGCGATCCGCGCCGGCCAGCGGGCAAACAGCGGGACCCGGATGCCGCCTTCGAAGAAGGACCCCTTGCCGCCGCGGAACGGCGCGTTGACCCGGTCGATCCCGACATAACCCGGCGCGCCGTTGTCGGACGAGATCACCACAAGCGTGTTCTCAGCCAGCCCCTCGGCCTCGAGCTTGGCCATGATCCGCCCCACGCTGCGGTCGAGCGCACGCATCATCGCCGCATAGACCCTGACCCGGTGCGGCGCGATGTCGCCGACAGCGTCATAATCCTCGCGCGTCGCCTGCAAGGGCGAATGCACGCCCCAGTGGGCCAGATAGAGGAAGAAGGGCCGGTTGCGGTTGGCCTCAATCACCTTCAGGCTCTCGTCGGTCCAGTAATCGGCGAGATAGCCGCCGGGAGCGAATTTCTCGCCGCCGTTGTAGCTGGTGACGAAATGGCCCGAGGCCCACAGGAAGTGGTCGATGGGATCGAATTCAAGCCGCGCATTGACCGCGTCCGGATGATCCTCGGGCAGGTGCAGCATGCCGTCCATGTTGAGGCTCTCGTCAAAGCCTTGCGCATTGGGGTGGAAGCGCGGCGCGTTGCCGAGGTGCCACTTGCCGATGTGGACCGTGTGGTAACCCCGGGTCTTGAGCACCTCGGCCAGCGTCACTTCCTCGGGCGGCAGGCCCTGTTCCTCGAAAGGCGGGGCCGCGGCCTCGGCTGCGGCATCGTAGACGACCGGCGGGCGATCGGGGGCGAGATCGGCCGAGACCATCGATACGACGCGGGCAAAGCCGGGGGGCGTCGGGGTGAACTCGAACCCGGTGCGGGTGGCATAGCGCCCCGTCATCAACTGCGCGCGCGAAGGCGAGCAGGTGGCGTTGCCGGCATAGGCCTGGGTGAAGATCGCGCCATCTGCCGCAAGACGGTCGATGTTCGGGGTCTTGATCCGTCCCCCGGCGATCCCGCCGCCGAAGGTCGACAGGTCGTTCATCCCGAGATCGTCGAACAGGATGAAGACGATGTTGGGCGGCCGCTCGGACGGGGGCGCGGCGGGGGTGGCGGGGCCCTGCTGCCACGGCACCGGGCGGGTGGCCGCGATGTCCTGCGCGCTGCGCCAGCGCACGAAGGCGAGCGCCAGATCGGTGCGGAAGTGATAGCCCGCTGCGCCCAGCACTGCGAGCGCCGCCAGCGTGCCGAGCGCACCCTTGACCCAGCGCCTCACGCGCCCGTGGCTCCGGCCCGGGTGCAGATGTTGAGCTGGCCCGCCAACCCCGCATCGCGGTGCCTGGTGATCGCCTGGTATTCGGGCGATTGCACCATCGCCATCATCGCCTTGCGCGAGGGGTATTCCGCGATCGCCACCATGTCCCACAGCTCCTCGACCTCGCCGAGCAGCAGCCCGGTCACGGCGCCGCTGAAGCGCACCTTGCCCCCCACCGCCGCAAGGCAGGCGTTCACGCCTGCGGCATAGCGCATGTAGGCCTCGCGCCCTGAGAGCTCCGGCTCGGAACCGTCGGCATAGGCGGCCTTGTCCCTGAACCTCAGGAGATTGACCATGCACATGGGCTGCCCGTCGTCGGCGGCGAAGAAGGCCATCGCCTGTTCGGGCGCGGGGTGGAGGGCGTTGGTGACGTTCATTGCGGCGCTCCCTGGCGTGCGACCTCGAGAATGGCGGCGACGAAGCCCTGCGGGTCGTCCTCCTGGATGAAATGCCCGCCCTTCAACGTGCGGTGCTTCTGCCCTGCGGTGCCGGGGACGCGGCCGATGAAGCGTGTCTCGCCGGTGCGGGTGATCGGATCGCCGTCGGAGAAGGCGCAAAGGAAGGGTTTGTCCCAGCGGTCGAGCACCTCCCACGCCGCCTTCTGGTCGGGCACCGCGCGGTTGCCTTCAAAGGGAACGAAGCTCGGGAAGATCCGCGCTCCCGCCTTGTAGCGGGCATCGGGGAAGGGCGCGTCATAGGCGGCGATCTCTTGCGGGGAGAGGCCGCGCTTGGTCCCCTTGTTGACGATCCTGCCGATCGGGAACAGCGGGCTCCACTTGGAGAAGGCGCGCCAGATCGCGAAGGCGCGGGGGGCGGGGCCGCCTTCGGGCAGGCCGCCGTTGGACAGCACCACGCCCGAGAACCGTTCGGGCATTGCCGCCACCAGCCGCAGTCCGACGAGCGATCCCCAGTCCTGGCAAGCGAGGGTGATGCGCGCGAGATCGAGCGCCTCGAGCCATTGCCGCATCCACGCGACATGGGCGGCATAGCTGTAGTCGCTCTTGGCCGCTGGCTTGTCCGACTTGCCGAATCCGACAAGATCGGGCGCCACAACTCGGAAGCCGGCCTCGGCCACGGGCCCGATCATGTGGCGGTAGAGATAGGACCAGGTCGGCTCGCCGTGCATCATCAGCACCACGGGCGCTTCGCGCGGGCCTTCGTCGATGTAGTGGACCCGCAAGGGCGTTCCGCTCGCGGGGTCGCGGATCTCGCAATAATGCGGCGCGAAGGGGAAGTCAGCTATCCCGGCGAAGGCGGCATCCGGCGTGCGCAGAACTTTCATGACGGCTCTCCCCCATCGCTCATGAAATTGGCACCCTAAATGTCATTATCCCGGCTTAAGGTCAATCCCCCGGAGCGGGCCGCGCAGTGTCGATCAGCCGGAACCCGATGTGATCCGTGCCGAGACCGCGCTCCTGGAACTGGCGCGCGGCGGGGCGGTAACGGGCGCAGTAATTGGCGGCGCACAGGAACGAACCGCCCTTGATGACGCCCACCGGCTCGCCCGCATCGGCCCGGTCGCCGGACGAACTTGTCCACTCCCAGACATTGCCGATCATGTCGTGCAGCCCGAAGGCGTTGGGCGCAAAGCACCCCACCGGTGCCCGCCCGGTGAAGCCGTCGCTTCCAAGGTCGCGGGCGGGAAACACGCCCTGATAGTAATTCGCCTGAGGCGTGCCTTCGCCGTCGACCGGCTCGGGCAGGGCGGGCGCGCCTGCCCTTGCGGCATATTCCCACTGGACCTCGTCGGGCAGCCGCTTGCCCGCCCAGCGGGCATAAGCCTCGGCGTCCTCGTAGGCGATCTGGACGACGGGGTGGCGGTCCTGCCCGGCGATGCCTGCCGTCCCGCCTTCGGGGCGGCGCCACTGTGCGCCCGGCGCCCAGCGCCACCACGCCGGATCATCGGGTGTCGGCAACCGGAACACCGCCGAGCCCGGCTGGAGCATCTCGGGAGGCGCGCCTGTGAGCGGGGGCGGTGCGCGCTCCGCCATCGTGATATAGCCGGTCGCTGCGACGAAGGCCGCGAACTGCGCGTTGGTGACCTCGTGGACGTCGATCCAGAAGCCTTCGACCGCCACGGTGCGGGGCGGCCCTTCCTCGGGATAGCGGGGGTCTTCCCCCATCACGAAGGAGCCGGGCGGCACCCACACCATGCCATCCTCGACCATGCCGGTGCAGGCCTTCGCCGCAGTGGCAGGCGCGTCCGTGTCGCCACAGGCGGCGAGCGTCAGGCCGGATGCAGCCAAGGCGGCAAGGGCACCGCGCCCGATCATGCGTCGGGCCACCGCGCGACGGCATCCGCCAGCAGCCGCCGCACCACCGCTGCCGCGTCCTGCGCGCCGAGGCCCTTGTCCTGACGCAGCGCCCGCCAGGTGCCGAAGCCGAGAATAATGTCGAGCGCCTGCGCCCCTGCCGCATCGGCGCGCACGGCCTCCGGCAGGTGGGCCTCCAGCGCCTCGCGCTCGAGCCTGAGCAGGCGGCGATGGTCCTCCATCAGATAGGGCGATTCGAACCGCCTCAGATCGGCCGAGACCCGGTAGGGCATGATCGTCTCGAAGATTCGCGCCCGGCGCGTGGCGAGGTCGAACAGGCGCTGCTGCCACGTCGCCCCCTCGGGCGGGCGGAGCAGCATCGGCAGGACCTCGATCTCGATTGCCTCGGTCATCTCGCGATAGAGCGCGTCCATGTCCTTGAAATGGCGGAACACCGATCGCAGGCCCACGCCCGCGGCTTCGGCCACCTGCGCCGCGCCCGGCGCAAACTCGCCTCTGGCGACAAGTTCGAGCATCGCCGCCACGATCCGCGCCCTGCTGGATCGGCTGCGCTCGTGCCGGCCGTCGGGCACCGGCGTTGCCGTTGACGTCGCGCGTGGCAGCTTCTGGGAGATGACCGCCTCCGATCCTGCGGAGCCACGCCGGCTCCGGGAGCAGGGCTATATTCCGGCACTCCGCCTGTCAATTACGGCCCGGGGCAGGCTCCGTCCGCTCATCCCGGCGAATCCGGCTCCCACTCGGGCGGCACTGCGAAGGCGTCGGCCCATTCGGGGTGCTTCCTGTATTGCCCACGCACATAGGGGCAGTACGGCAGCACCCGGAATCCCCGCGTCCGTGCGTCGGCGACCAAGTGTTCGACCAGCGCCAGCGCCGCCCCGGTGCCCTTCAGGCTGTCGGAAGCGATGGTGTGGTCGGCGCTGATCACGCCTTCCTCGCGTTGGGTGAAGGCGATGTAGGCCTCGCCCTCGCGGCCTTCGACAACGGCGATGTAGCGGCCCTTGCGGCCCTGTTCCTCGCGGCGGATGGTGATGTTGCCCATCGGCTTAGAACCCCTTGAATTCGGGCAGGGGGGTGAACTCGGCATCGTCGGCGTCGGGGAGCTTCATGCGACCCTGCTTCCAGTCCTCGGCAGCCTGCTCGATCCGCTCCTTGCGCGAGGAGACGAAATTCCAGAACATGAAGCGTTCGCCCACGGGCTCGCCGCCGAGCACCATCACCGTCGCATCGGAGAGCGCGGTCACCGGCACGTCGCCGCCCGGGGCCAGCACCGCCATCATGCCGGCCGACAGGGCCTGCCCCGCTACCTCCACATGCCCGCTGGCGACATAGATCGCACGTTCAGGATATTCGGCGGGGAGCAACCTGCGCGTGCCTTCGCGCATCAGCCAGTGCGCGTAGAACTGCGGCGAGTGGACGGGCGTGCCGGCGCTCAGGCCCTCGAGCGAACCGGAGATCAGCCGTCCGGTCAGCCCGGGCTCGTTCCATGACGGCAGCTCGGCGGCGGCGTGATGCGAGAAGGCGGGCTCGGCCTCCTCGGTCTCTTCCGGCAGCGCCACCCACGCCTGGATCCCGTGCATCCGCGCCCCGTGCGCGCGGGCTTCCTCGAAACGTTCGGAATGGGTGATGCCGCGCCCGGCGATCATCCAGTTGACCTCGCCCGGCCGGATTTCCTGATGGTAGCCGAGGCTGTCACGGTGGGTCAGCGCCCCGTCGAACAGGTAGGTGACTGTGGCAAGGCCGATATGCGGATGCGGCCGCACGTCGAGTTCGCGCGGGATGCCGGGGGCGAGTTCGGTCGGGCCCATGTGGTCGAAGAAGATGTAGGGGCCGACCATCCGCCGGGCATGGAACGGCAGGACCCGCCCGACCTCGAACCCGCCGCCAAGATCATGGGTGCGTTTGGTGATGATGCGTTCGATCATGGCGTGGCTCCTCGGAGCTGATGGAGGCAAGATAGGGTGCCGGGTGCCCGATTGCAGCCCCGGTCTCCGCCCGGTCGCACCGCCAACCAGACGGCCGGCCGGCCATGAGCGTGCCGCTGCACTGGAATGACGCCTCCGCCCTAGAGCCGCTCGCGCCCCGCGGCATGACGCCGATGACGAGAACACACCCGGGCCCCACGCGGGACCCGGGTGCGCTCACGCCAACAACTGCACTCAGAAGCGTGTGCCGAAGGCCACCCCGTAGCGGCGCGGCTCGAGGGCGAAGACACCTGTTCCGAGCCCGGTCGACGCGTCGGTGAGTGCGAGCCCCGTGATGGCGTCATTGTCGGTCAGGTTCTGGACGAAGGCGCGGGCGAACCAGCGATCATCACGTCCGTTCAGCTGGACCTGCGCGTTGATGATGGCGAAGGCCTCCACCCGGTTGACGTTGCCGTTGAAGATGCTGCCGTAGCTCTCGCCGGTGAAGGCGAGATCGCCGCGCAGGACGAGGCTCATGCCGGCCCCAAGATCGGCCGTGTGCTGCGCGCCCGCGGACACCTTGAAGTCGGGCGCCTGCGGCAGGGCGTTGCCGCGGATGTTGACCGGAACGCCCGACGGCTCGAGCGTGAACGGCAGCGGGCCGGTCGGGGTGGCGAAGCTTGTGCGCAGCGCCGCCGAAGGGTTGGCGATCGCGTTGGCGAGGGCGCTGCAGATGCTGAACGCCCCCGTCGCCCCGTTGATGCCGCTGCCCGTCGGGAATGCGGTCGGCGCGCGCAGCAGACCGGGCGCGCCCACGCCCGCGCCGATCCCCTGGTTGACGGTGGCGACCAGAGTGTTTGTCCCCGCCGCGTTGCCGGCCACGGTGGGCACGACCGCACAGTTCGAGGCGTTGGTGATGTCCTTGATGATCACCGCGTCCGCCCGGCCGCCGCTCGGATCGCGCGGGTTCGTCATCAGGAGGTCCTGCGTCACCTTTGTCTTGAGCGCGCTGAAGTTGAGGTCGAAGCGCCACCCGCGCGCAGGGCGCACCACCGCTTCGGCCTCGAAGCCGTAGATGTCGGCATCGACGTTGTCGTTGATCGCGGTGCGCGCGACGAGGCGGCTGAGCTGCAGGCCCTTGTACTGGTAGTAGAAGGCCGATGCATTGAGCTGCAGCAAGCCGTTCGCGAAGAGGTTCTTGGTGCCGATCTCGAAGGCGTTGACGTATTCGGGGCTGAAGTTCTCGGGCACGTCGAAGCCGGGCTGCACCGGCGGGTTGATCCCGCCCGACTTGTAGCCGCGCGAATAGGACACATAGATCATGCTGTCCGGCGTCACCTGCCAGTCGATCACCGCGCGGCCCGTCAGGGCGTCGAAGCCGACCGCGCGGTCCTGCCATGGCTGGTTGCCGGGGGTCGCCTGGTCGGCGTCGAAATTGCCCGCGAAGGGAGAATCGAAGGCCGAGGTGGTGCCGACGGGGGCGGGGAAGCTCGCCAGCGTCGACCGCGCCCGCAGGCTCTTGCGGTCGTTGTTGTAGCGCAGGCCCGCGGTAAGGGTGACGTCGCCGGTCAGCTCCCATGCCGCTTCCCCGAAGATGCCGTAGGACTTGAGTCGGTATTCGTCGGTGTTGCTGCGGAAGAAGGGCGTGGCGAGAAACACCGCGGGATAGGCCGCGTTGCCCGCCTGACGCTGGCTCAGGGTGTTGAGCACGCCGAGCACCCCGGCGACATAGTCGGTGCCGAAGTTGCTGACGTAATAGCTGTTCTCCGACAGGCGGTTGTCGGCATAGATCCCGCCGAGGATGAGGTTGAGGCCCTCGGCGGGCTGCGCGGTGAGGATCGCCTCGGCCGACCACGCGCGGTTGAAGCCGACCGAGCGATCGAAGTTCACCGGCGTGTCGGCGCAGGTCGAGCGTCCGGCGAAGGCTCCAACGCCCAGCGGGTCGGCGATCGAGGTGCACAGCTGCCCGCGTGCGCCGCCGGGGATGATGGCGGAGCGCGTCGCGGCCAGCAAGCCGTTGATTGTCGCGCCAAGCGCTGTCGGGTTGACGGCCGCGTAATTTGCGAGATTGTCGATGCCGGGCTGCCAGATCGCGCGGTTGGTGACGAGCAGCGTCTGGTCCTGCCGGGAATCCACGCTGGACTCGGAATAGAGGCCGGTCAGCTGCAGCTGCGCCGCGCCAAAATCGTGGTCGAGCCGCCCCTGGAACTGCTTTTCGTCGGCGAAGTAGGTCGGCTGGAAATCGACATCGACGGTGCGCACGTCGTCGGGAACGCGCGCACCGGTGGCGCTGTCGGGACCATAGAGGCTGGTCAGCGCCAGCAGCGACAGGCCCGGGCCGATCCCGGTGCCCCCGCGCCAGCGCAGGAACTCGCGCGAGGTCAGAGTACCGGTGAAGCTGGCGTTGGCGTTGGGCGCCTCGAAGGCGAGCCGTCCGGGGAGGCACCCCAGCACGCCGGTGGGATCGCGCTGGCACAGCTGCTTCTGGATGCGCAGCCGGTCGTCGTCCTCGCGGAACCAGTAGGCCATGAGGTCGATCGAGGTGTCGCTGGTCGGCTCCCAGCGCACCGAGCCGCGCAGCGCGAACATATCGCGCCCGTCGATCAGGCTGTTGTCGAACAGGTTGCGGGTATAACCGTCTCGGTTGAGATAAATCCCCGCGACCCGAACTGCGAGCGTGTCGGTGAGCGGCACGTTGACCATGCCGCGCAGGCGGACGGATTTGAAGTTGCCGTATTCGCCGTCGAAATTGGCTGCGAACCCGCCCGCATCCGGCCGCGCGGTCACGATGTTTACGACGCCGCCGGTGGCATTGCGGCCGAACAGCGTGCCCTGGGGCCCACGCAGCACCTCGATCCGCTCGAGATCGAAGAACTCCGTCTCGAACAGGCGCGTGCCGAACAGGGGCGAGCCGTTGACATGGATCGCGGTGGCGGCATCGCAGCTTTGCCCCACGCACAGGTCGCCGATCCCGCGGATCGTGAAGCTCGCGCTGGTGAAGGCGGTCTTGGTGAAGGTGACGTTCGGCAGGGTGAGCTGCAGGTCGGAGGAGTTGCGGATCTGCTGGCGCTCGAGCGCCTCGGTCCCGAAGGCGGTGACGGTGAGCGGCACATCCTGGAGCGATTGCGCGCGCCGCTGGGCGGTGACGATGATTTCCGCACCCGGCGTGCTTTCCGCCTCGGCCTCGTCGACGCTCGTATCCTGATCCTGCGCCAGAGCCGGCTGGCAGGCGACGAGATAGAGCGCACTCGCCGCCAGCAACTTGATCCTGTTCATTGCATTCTCCCCTGTGTTTTCTTGATTGTCAGCCCCGTGCCACCGCGATGGTGGCGTAGGGTTCGAGCGTATCGATGGCCTCGAGCGGATCGGGTTCGCGCCAGCCGAACAGGCGGAAAACCATGCTTTCGGGCGTCACGTCGACGATGGTGAAGCCGTTGCGTTCGCGCACCGGATCGAGCGTCTCGGCCGCCAGTGCCCCCGGCACCTGCGGCACCCCGCCACGCACTGCCGAGGGCCACCCGGCCGTCGATGTGCCGAGCGGGCCGGCGAGCAGCACGTGGACGGGGTTGTGCGACAGGTCGAGCGTGCCGCTGCGCGTCAGCTTCAGCGCCCCGGTGGCGTGGAGATCGCCCGAGATCACCGCGGCGGGGCGGCGGCGCTGGCCGGCGAGGGCCGCCATCAGCCGCTGGTGCTGCGCC
This sequence comes from Porphyrobacter sp. CACIAM 03H1, assembly GCF_002215495.1. NCBI lineage: Bacteria > Pseudomonadati > Pseudomonadota > Alphaproteobacteria > Sphingomonadales > Erythrobacteraceae > Porphyrobacter > Porphyrobacter sp. CACIAM 03H1. The sequence goes on along the minus strand of NZ_CP021378.1, from coordinate 2,643,841 downwards.
TGCCAGCCGGGCTGCCACATGAACTTGGGCACGGCGGTCGTCAGCCGCCCCGCGCCGTCGCTCGCGCCACCGAAATCGGTGACCGCCGCGCCGCCCGCCGTCAGCCGGCTCGCCTCCGCGGCGACCACATCGGGATACCACTCGCGCCACTTGCCCGCCGACCAGCCGGGAGGGTGCGAGGGCACGTGGAGAAGCTGGGCGGTGTCCTCGGCGCGGGTCCGCTTCAGCAGCCATTCCTCCGCCGCCGCCGGCACGAGCCGCGCATCGTCCCCCGCGAGCGAGAGGTGCCCGCCGCAGTCGTAGATCAGCGCCTCGAACAGGCGCCCGACGCGCAGGGTGCCGAAGCTCTCAGAGAGGCCGTCCGCCCGGCTGCCGGGGAGCGCGAGCGGGCGCGCGGCATCGGGCAGGAACTCGGGGTAGAACAGCTGCTGCGTGGCCCGTTTGGCCGCCATCGAGAAGGCGTCCGGCGGGAAGGTGACGAACCGCTCCTCGGCCTCGTCGTTCTCGAAATAGTCGTGATCGTCCCCCACGAAGAAGGACGGGACCGAGCGCAGGCTGGTGCCGTAGAGCGCGGCGATCTGGGCATCGCCGATCCGCTCGATCAGCGCCTCGTTGGGGGTGCCCATGACCGGCCGCGCACGGTCGAACATCCCGAAGGCCTCGTAGCGCGCGCGGGCGAGCTTCGCGATCCGCGGGTTGCGCGATTGCAGCCAGGTCGTCTGGTCCCAGTAGATATGGTCGCCGTTCGCGATCACCGCCTGCGGGCCGAAGGACAGCGCGCGCGCCAGCAGGCGGCGGCGCACCTCTGTCGGGCGGAAGATCTCGAGCTGCGGCGTGTTGCTCGCCGGGTCTCCGCCCGCGCAGGTGAAGGAAAGGAACCGGAAATGACCGGGGCGCGAATCGGGCGCGGGCAAGGTGGCGAGCGGCCAGGGCGCGCACAGGTGGCGGCCTTCCTGCATCAGCCGCAGCTCGTGCACCCGGCCCGGCGCGAGGCCCTGCGCCCGGAACGTCCAGTGCCGGCGCTCGCTGCCGGTTGCGGTGCCCGGCCAGCGGCGTCCGCCGATGACCAGATCCGCCGCGCCCTCGATTGGCTTCGTGAAGGAGACCTTGAGCAGGACGCGGTCGTGGCTGGCGGCAGGCAGGATGTGGCGCACCGCGCCGGCGTCCCACGGCTCGGCAGCCCACGCCGCACCTGCCATGCTTGCCCCCGCCAGCGCCGCCGCGCCGCCGACGACCTGCCTGCGAGTCAGGCATGCACCCTCGTGCGCCATCCCTCTCTCTCCCTTGTCGAGGCGCGGGCTTATCAGGTACTCGGGCGGCTGGTTGTCATCTGTGTGACATTTGCAAAGAGGAGGAGCGGGGAGGGATGCTGCGCTGGCTGGATCGTTTGCCCGAAGCCGTGCGGGCCGAGCTCGTCGCAGCAGGGCGCGAGCGCAGCTTTTCTGCCGGCGCGCTGATCTACACGATCGAGGACCAGCCGGGCGGGATCTTCGCGATCCAGTCAGGCGAGGCGCGGCAGTTCATCGGCCGTGCCGACGGCGGGAACCTCTTGCTGCGCATCTGCCGCCCGGGGGATTCGCTAGGCCAGACCTACATAACCGACGGCGCCCCGGCCCCGCTGTTCGCGGAGGCCCGCACCGACCTCGTGACGCTGTTCATCCCGGCGACCGCGATCGCCAGATTGCGGCGCCAGCATGTCGAGATCGAGCAGGAACTCGCCCTGGTCGCGGCCGAGACAATCCGCCAGCAGTGGCGGCTGATCGAATCGCTCGCGTTCCTCTCGCTGCGCGAACGGCTGTGGCGGCGGCTGCAGTTCATGCGGGAGAGCGAGAAGATGTCCGATCCGGTCAAGGCGGATGCCGAATGGATCGAACTGGATGTGACGCAGGCAGAACTGGCATCCATGCTGGGCGTCAGCAGACCCGCCTTGAACCGCGAATTGCAGCGCATGGACACCGCCGGCGTGGTGCGGCTCGGTTTCCGGAAAATCTACGTTCCGGCCGGCTTCCCGCTCTGACAGGCCACGCGGTGAGCACGAGGCGGCAGCGCGGTGCGGATCCTTTGCACTTGCCGGTGGGAACGCCGAGCAAATCGGGCCGCATCCTGCGATCATGGTGCCCAGATCAGGACCCCGACGGGTGCTGCGGGATTTTCACGTTGAAAAAACTGCTGTTCTTCAGATGGTCGGGCCTGAAGATATTCGTGGCTGGGGCGGAAGGAGTTTCTGGCCTAGGGGTGAAAAGCCGAATTGCGGCAGTCACTTGCTTGTAAATGCTAGGCTTTCCCCCCACAAACCTGCCCCACAGACCTGCCCCACAGCGACCGCGCGGCGAATACTGCCACCTCTAGGACAGAGGAACATCCCGCGCGGTGCGGACAGCAGCAGGACAGGAGGCGAGCATGGCATCACTACGGCAGAGGCATCACAAGTTTGAGGCGAAGGTGCGGGTCCCCACGGCCCTCCGCGTTCACTATGGAGACCGCGAGTATCTCTACCGGACGCTTGCCGCATCCAACCGGCGCGCTGCCGTCATCGAGGCGGCCGAATGGGAGACCGGGCTTAAGCTCGAATGGGCGGCGGAGCGGGGACACGACTGCGAGGCGCTGGACGGGCTGCGCGGTGCGCGGCGCATCTATCAGCACATCAGGGCCAAGGCTGCGGCAGGCGCCTATCGGCTGGAGGTCGCAAACGAGGAGCCGGGGCTCGCCGGCATAGACCACGAGCTCGACAAGCTCGCTTTCCTCCACGGCCCCGCCGAGCTCTCGCCGGTCGACGCGGCGAAGGTGGCGGCATTGCAGGACGCCGCGCGGGAGCTCCGCGGGCTCCCCGCCGAGCCCCGGAAAGAGTTAGAGCCGACGCTGTCAGAGGTGGCGGAGGAGCATATGCGGTGGTGGTCAAGCCAACAGGGTTTGAAGGAGACCAACACCGGCAACCAGAAGCGAGCGACCTACCGGCTGTTCGCCTCCTTTTTTGGCGACAAGCCATTGCGGGAGGTGAGGAGGGCGGACGCTGCGCGCTTCATGGACGGGCTCCAGACCCTAGACCCCGTCTGGGGCCGGTCGCGGGAAGCGCGGGAGCTCTCGTGGGCAGAGCTACAGCGCAAGTTCGGCGGCAATGTGAAGGGCCTTTCGAGCTCAAGCCTCAATCGGCACTCCGCCGCGTTAGCGGCTCTGTGGCGGTGGGCGGAGGAGCGGGACTACTGTAGCGGGCGCAATCCCTTCACCAGCTTCCGCACTCGTCTCAAGCAGGGCATCAATGTGCAAGGCTACGAGGCTTGGGAGGCAGAGGAGCTCAATCACCTGTTCGCCGACCCCCCCAAGCGAGCGGACCTCCGGGAGGTCATTCTTGTGGGCCTGTTCTCCGGGATGCGGATTAACGAGATTGCTTCCCTTACCGGCGACCAGCTCCGGGAGAGGGACGGGGTCCGTTACATCGCTGTCCGGGACGCAAAGACCCCCGCGGGGAACCGTGAGGTTCCTTTGCACTCCCGGCTCGGCTGGCTTTGGGAACGGAAGGAGAGTGCGGGAACGGAGCGGCTCTGGCCTAGCTTCAACGGCGAGGGACCGGGCAAGAAGGCCGGGGCCGATGCGGGTCGGGAGTTCTCCCACTACAAGAAGCGCCGGGGCTTCACCTCCCGGACAAAGGCGTTCCACAGCTTCCGCAAGAACGTGACCCGTATCATGGAGCGGGCGAGGGTCCACGAGAATGAGTGGGCGCAGGTGCTCGGCCATGAGAAGGGCTTCACCTACGGGCGATACAACGCGGACGGCATCACCTTGGAGCACAAGGCGGCCATTATCGAGCTCATCGCCTATCCGGGGGTGAACCTGTTGAGGCCGGGGGAGGGGGCGGCCTAGGCCGCCTCCGAGCCTTCCGCTCGAACGCCCGGCCCAATCTGGCGAAACCTCCTGCCGAGCTTCCGGGGAGACCGGGACGAGGAGCGGGTGCCAATTACTGTTACCTCTTGGTAGGCAGAGCGTTGTAGATATACCTAGGAGATAGGCGCCGAGCCGTGGCGTGCCAAATACTGCCATACTTCGGGGGGAGAGAGGATTAGATACACTGTAGGAGTCCTAAGGAGCTCATGCAGGTTCACCTCCGGATTCTCCAACGGAGCTCTGCGGTTGAACCTAGGTTCTCCTCATCCTCTCTCACCTCATCCCCTTCTGCGGTTCTCCTGTAAGAGACCCAATGAGCGTAGGGCGCCGTGGATAGCGCATTGGAGCGGTCTGTCTGGTGGATGAGGGACGAGGTCTCCGCCAGCCGAGGCGGGGTCCGGTTGTGAATATGAAAAGATCCGAAGCGGTTTCCGGTCTGCCGGTCGACCTCTGCCGGGAGCCCCGGACCTGAATACCCCCTAGGATTCATTCTGAGACTCGTGGGGCGTGTCTGCGGCCTTCTGGCTGTCCCTAACAGCTTCCAGCGCCTCCACGCGATCCTAGGGCCTTCTACGGCCGCCCTACGACCCGTCAGATATGGCCACACTTCGGTAGAAGAAACATTCGCCGCCCGCTCCTGCGGCGGGCGCCTCCTCTACCACACAGTTCCCCTCCGGCCTCCCGTGCTGACCAACGGTCGCAGGCCAAGCGGCGGGGCGAGCCTGCCCGACGGGGCAAGGCCCCCGCTGCAATCCCTCAATCCAAGTTTCGAGCTCCTGCGGGAGCACGGAAGGGCCCCGCGGGGGCCACGCGACCGCGGCCTAGGCTCGGCCTCGCCGTCTAGCTTGTGAGGGGGCTACCTACCTCTATCCTCGGTGAAACCATCACTGCTAAGCCAAACACCATCGCTCAGGTATATGTCTTCCCCATCGAACTCCGACGATAGAGCACGATAAATCTCAATCAGCTCCTCGCGTAGGTGCGGATCTTCAGCTTCTCGTTCATCAAAGACGCAAAAAAACTCACTTATGAATTCGTGTAGCTCTTCATTGAGCTGATCATCACTTTCCTCCTTTCTTTGGTGAAGCTCGCAGATCAGAACATAGTCTCTACCTTTGAGGTCCCTCTTGGCAACAGGTTGAGTTTGCCGCCTGTGACCAATCTTGAATGCTGCCTCGACGAGTGCAGCGCGATCTGAGACAGCTCCGACCGTACCATCGTCTTCACCGGCTGTGGCAGTCATCACTTGCCACGTTGGCTGCTTTCCCAAAATCCTGAGGTAAACTTGGTCACCTCGGCCCACGATGTGACTTTCTTCGCTGATTAGCCCCGCTTTCTGTGACCTACGTATCCAGATATCGGCAGCTTGCATCTGAATCTCTCCTCTCCGAACTCTGCACCCCGCCACACTAGGATCATACTCGGTCACATCAAGCCTTCACCAAGTCCGCGGCTACGCCGAGGCGTTGGAGCCGCAAGGCTCCCTCCGCTCTCCCCGACCCCCTACAGTCCCGCCAGCGCAGACTTCGCCGAGCGGTCGCGGGAGCACGTGCGGACCGAGGGAGACCTGACGGTCATCACCATCGGCACGCCTCCTCCACGCACCTGACAAGTTAGACCCAGGACCTCCTTTCCCTCCCGTTGGCGCGGCGCTGGAGGAGGTTCTGGGTCGCCCGTCTCCCAAGGAACCCTGCATGACCCGCACCATCGACCGCCTGTCCCTGCGGGGCGCTATCAACGCCAAGTGCCGGGACTGCACCTTCGACGAGGTGGAGCCGGGGATCTGGAGACAGCAGGTCTCCGCCTGCCCGGTGACGACCTGCTCTCTGCATTCTGTCCGGCCGTTTTCCCGGTCGACCCGGACTCCCTAACGGTCATGGGCAACAAATCCTCTCCCCCGGTCCCCGCCGGTCTCAAGTGGTGCCACGGCTGTTGCGCTGCGGTCCCGCTGGAGCGGTTTGGCAAGCGGCGATGCCGGGGCAAGGTGGTCTTTTACTCCCGATGCGCGCCCTGTCTCGACAAGCAGCGCCGGGAAGCGGCGGCCGCCTATGCCGTCTGGCAGGCGCACCTCGCCGCCCGTGCGGCCCTTCGCCGGCCTCCTGCCGTTCCCCTTCGATTGCCCGAGGAGCTCGACCTTGTCCCGCTTCCCCTACGCTGACACGGCCGCCGGTATCGCGGACCCCGTGCTCCGTCAGAGGTTCGTCAACGCGACCCGCTACCTGACGCACATGAGACCTGACGAGGTCCTGCGGGTGCTCCGAAGGCGCCCCGGCAGCTATTTCCGATAGCCGTTGGTTTTCGCTGAAAAATCCGAGGCGGTATATCGTCAGACGCAATCACTCATCCCCCCCTATGGGGGTGTCGGGGAGGAGGACGCCTGCGGCGCCCGACGGCAACCGGGACGCTGTAGTCCGGCCTCCTCCCTACAGCCAAGCTAGGGCGGCTATTGATCATCGAAAAAGCCTCGATAGACGTAGCGAATTAGCCATAATCCCGTGGCAGCTACGGCTACAACTAGGATCACGATGGCCAAACCTGAGTAGCAATCATCTGCAAACAGCCACGGTGCTTCTAGATAGTTGCTGCAATGTTGTAACGCATCGCTAATGTAATTTGTAGTGAGAAACAGTATCGACAGAATCCATATGGCGGAGGCGGCTAATGCCACTCTCTTCCAGCCTTCTTTGTTGTCCATCTAAGCCCCCTCAACATTAGCTCACCTATAGCCGTCTCACATCCCCACTCCAAATGCATTTGACGGCGAACTGCCTCCTTCCTTCAATGATAAGAATAGGTCGTGTGCCGACGGTCCGCTTTTGCTCACAGACGGCATAAAGCCGCCGGGGTATAGCTAGCGCAAAAGGTGTAACTTGCGAGCCTAGGGCTGAGAGCCCGCTCAGGGGTGGTGCGAAACATATGTTGACAGGTATATGAGCTAGGCGCATAAGGATGGCCTATCTTCTGCACCTATGGAGCTACTCATGAGCCGCATCGCCTACTACCGCGTGAGCACCGGAGACCAGAGCATCGAAGCGCAGCGCCGCGCCCTTGGCGGAGCCTTCGACCGGGAGTTTGCGGACGAGGGCGTGAGCGGGGGCTCTCTCGCTGCCAGCCGGCCCGGCTTCGCCTCCCTCCTCTCCTACGTGCGCGAGGGGGACACGGTGTGCGTCTATGCCATCGACCGGCTCGGCCGCGATGCCCTCGACGTCCAAGCAACCGTGCGGGGGCTCATGGAGAAGGGGGTGACGGTCGACGTCCACGGGCTCGGCAGTATCGGCCGAGGCGTGGGCGAGCTTATCGTCGCTGTCCTAGCGCAGGTAGCGGACATGGAGCGCCAGCGCATCCGTGAGCGGTGCGAGAGCGGCCGTGAGGCGGCCAAGGCGGCTCTGAGAGAGACCGGCCTGACCCATAGGGGCAAGGCGTCTCTGGGCCGTCCTACGGCCGCGCAGCCGGCCGAGGTGGTGGCTTGGCGCAAGGCCAACGGCGCCAGCATCGCGCAGACAGCCGAGCACTTCGGGCTCTCCGCGGCGACCGTGAAGCGATACGGCAAGGGAGCTTAGGGGCGGGCAAGCAGTCTAGCTGTCAGGGGCCCTGCATTTTTCGTTCTGTGTTCCTCACCGATGATCCAGCCTTGAAGACAAGGTCAAATCTCTCTGGAAAACGGTAGTATCCTATTGAAAAAAAGGTCGCTGTTTCTAATTCACTGTCAAGGGCGATGCGGCAGAGATTGAGGGTGCCGCCGCGACGGTGAGGGGGCAAGGCCGATTTCTATCTCAACTGCGTTTAGCGACTTTCTCGACAACATTGCCATCGACAATGCGGAGACAATCTCCCTCCGCTATGGCGAGGTGACGCGTGCGTTGAACATGCGGTTTAGAGATACGGAGTCGCGGACCGCGAACACACTGCAAGTTGGTTCCTACGGTCGCCGGACCGCGATCAAAGGCGTGTCTGATCTGGATATGCTGTTCATAATGCCCGCTTCCAAGTGGGACGATTACAGCAACGGCGGGCAATCTAAACTGCTCACCGACGCCGCCAATGCGATCAAGGCGCGCTATCCGAACACGACGGTCAAGGTCGACCGGCTCGTAGTGCAAATCCAATATCAAGGGTTTCAGATCGAAGCGCAGCCCGTCTTCAAGCTGGTTGATGGGTCATTCCGCTATCCGGACACCTACCGAGGCGGCTCATGGAAGACCACAAAGCCAGAGCAGGAGCTCACGGCGTCTTCACAAGCACAACTGGACAAGAACAACAATTTCCGGCCGCTGTGCAAGATGGTGCGTGCATGGCGCAATCGGCACGGCGTGCAGATGGGCGGGCTGCTCATCGACACGCTCGTATACAAATTTCTCTATTCGACCAGCGAATACGATAGTGCTGGCTACAGAAGCTATCCACAGATGGTGGAAGCCTTCTTCGCTTACCTCGCAGACCTGCCTGTCCAGCACGAATACGGTGCCCTTGGCAGCAATCAGCGCGTGAAGGTGAAGAAGCGGTTTCAGAGACGTGCGCGGGAAGCGCAAGAGGCCGCGGCTAAGGCAGCGGCAGAAGTTGATGAGGCAAAAGCGCGCGCTAAATGGCGAAAATTGTTTGGGCGTGCTTTCCCGCTTGCCGAAGAGGGTATTGCAGAATCTGTCATCTACGAAGCCGGTTACCAAGCAAGGAACACCGAAGAGTTTCCGGAGGAAGTTTTCTCCGTCGACATTCGATACACACTAAAAATTGATTGTGAGGTGAAGCAGAACGGGTTTCAGACGCTACTACTTCGTGCCATGCTTGTAGATCACCTGCCTCTGTTCACTCAAAAGTCGCTCCGCTTCAAAATTGTGCATCACGACATCCCCGAAAGTATCGATCACCAATTCTACTGGAAAGTGCTGAACCGCGGCCCCGTGGCCGTCAAGAGAGACTGTATCAGGGGGCAAATCGTTCCCGATGAAGGGCAGCGGCAAAAGATTGAGAACACAAACTTCCGCGGCGACCACATCGTAGAGTGCTACGCGGTCTCGAACGGCGTAGTTATAGCGCGGGATCGTATAAAAGTCCCAATTCGCGAGGAAGCCTAAAGTTGTCTAGCAAATCAGACCTTGAAAGCATCGCTAGAGCTGCCTACGACATCGGCTTTGGCGCAAAGAAACATTTTGCAACGTTCGATGCTGTGGAGAAGCTCCCGGGCTGGGTAGGCTTCATTTCATTCTCTATCGGCGTGTTTGCCCTTATACACGAGCCACTCGCAAAGAAGTTCGTTTCAGCGACGCTCGTGGTCGCAGGTATGTCCGTTATATACCTCGCGGTGTATCGCTCTGCTGATTACGAAAAGGCAGGCAAAGCACTCACAGACATATACCACGAGCTTGCTGCTCTACACACCCAAGCCATGAATGGAGGGTTTCGTGGCAGCATCTCAGACAAGGTGAGCGAATGTCGTCGGAGAGCTCAAGACGTCTCAATAAGTCGCCAGTTGTTTCTGGCCGATTGGTGGGCGCATTATAAATTTTTCGGCCAACAACAAACCGGATGGATTGAGGCGGAGTTAGGCCTGACTTGGCGAGACAAATGGCCGGCTAGCCTTCGGTTTACGATGAGCGCGGCCGCAATCTCCGCCATTGCCGCAGCCGCCTACTACTGGTCGAGCTAAGTCCTTCACAAACTCCATGGGAGTAAGCGTCGGCGCACGCGAAGCGACCGCTAGTCATTCCCTGTGGATAAACCTGCCCCACACCCCTGCCCCACAGAGGCAATGCTATACGAATTAAGTGTCTGAAAAGCATCAGGAAAAAGAAGATGGCTGGGGCGGAAGGATTCGAACCTTCGCATGGCGGTACCAAAAACCGCTGCCTTACCGCTTGGCTACGCCCCAGCAGAGGCGGCGGTCTATAGCGGCATGTGCGGCAATGTGAAGGGGGCGAAAACGCCGTTTCGCCCCCTTTTTTCAAGTCCGCTCAATCGAGCCGCTTGCCTTCGAAATCTGCCGCCGAGTGGCGTTCGCGCAGCTGGGTGTCTTCGTCGCCCCAGACCTTGTTGACGATCCGGCCGCGCTTCACCGCCGGGCGCGCGGCGATCTCCTTCACCCAGCGGCCGACGTTCGCGTATTCGTCGATCGACAGGAAGGTCTTCGCGTCGTTGTAGATCGTGCCGGTGGTGAAGGGCGCGAGCCAAGGGAAGTTGGCGATGTCGGCGAGGCTGTATTCGTCGCCCGCCAGGAACCGGCTTTCCGCCAGCCGCTTGTCCGCCACGTCGAAGATCCGCTTGGTCTCCATCGCGTAGCGGTTGATGGGGTATTCGTATTTCTCCGGCGCATAGGCGTAGAAATGGCCGAAGCCGCCGCCGATGAAGGGGCCGCTCGCCACCTGCCAGAACACCCAGCTCAAGACCTCGGCACGCCTGGCGGCATCGGCGGGAAGGAACATCCCGAACTTCTCGGCCAGATGGACGAGGATCGCGCCGCTCTCGAACACGCGGAAGGGCGCGGCCGGATCGCTGCGGTCGAGGAGGGCGGGGATCTTGGAATTGGGGTTTACGCCGACAAAGCCGCTGGTGAACTGTTCGCCTTCGGAGATGTTGACCGTCCACGCGTCGTATTCGGCGACGCTGTGTCCGGCCTCGATCAGCTCCTCGAGCATGATCGTCGCCTTCACCCCGTTGGGGGTGGCGAGCGAATAGAGCTGGAAGGGGTTGGCGCCGACCGGCAGGTCGCGCTCCTCACGGGCGCCGGCGGTGGGGCGGTTGATGCTGGCGAAGCGGCCGCCCGAAACGGTGTCGGCGCTCCAGACGGCAGGCGGGGTGTATGTGGCATCGGCCATGAGACATTCTCCTTTCGGCGCGAGCAGGGTGCGCGCCGTCGCGATCCCCAAGCTGGCGCGCGCGGGGCCGGGCTTCAAGATGGAACATCGCGGCTGCCCTGCGCATTTCGCTTTGCAATGGAAAAGCTGGTCTATGTCGACGATGACCTGCCCGGCATCACCCGCAGGCGGGCGGGGAAGGGCTGGGCCTACTACGATCCCGGCGGGGCGCTGATCCGCGATCCCGCGGAGCGGCGGCGGCTCAATGCCATCGCCTTGCCCCCGGCCTACACCGACGCATGGTTCTGCCCGGCCGCCAACGGCCACATCCTCGCCACCGGCTATGACGATGCGGGGCGCAAGCAGTACCGCTACCACCCCGATTTCCGCGCGGCGCGCGAGAGCGCGAAATACGATGCCTGCGCCGCCTTCGGCAAGCGTCTGCCGCTGATCCGCAGGCGTGTCGACACCGATCTGCGCGCGCCAGGCGTGACCCGCGAAAGGGCGCTGGCGGCGGTGGTGCGTCTGCTCGACCTGTCGGCGATCCGCATCGGCAACGAGCACTACGCCCGCACCAACGAGAGCTATGGGGCGACGACCCTGCGGGCCGACCATGCCGAGGTCGGCGCGCGGCGGATCATGCTGTGCTTTGTCGGCAAGGGCGGCAAGGAGCACGAGCTCGATCTCGTCGACGGGCGCCTCGCACGGGCCGTGGCGCGGATGCAGGATCTGGCCGGGGAGGGGGAGGATGACCACCTGTTCCGTTACGAGGACGACGGGGGCGTGCTGCGCCCCGTCGCCTCGGCCGACGTCAACGCCTATCTGCGCGAGACGATGGGCGAGGATTTCTCCGCCAAGCATTTCCGCACCTTCCACGCGAGCAGCCTTGCCTTCGAGAAGCTGGCCGAGGGCCCCGGGGAGGTGCGCATGAAGGAGATGCTCGAACACGTCGCCGAACGCCTCGGCAACACCCCGGCGATCGCGCGCAGTTCCTACGTCCATCCGGCGGTGATCGCGCGGATCGAGGGGCAGGCGGCATGGCGCGAGGGCCTGAGGCTCCCGCGCCGCACCCGCTGGCTGACCCGGGCCGAGCGCGGGCTGATCGCCTTTCTGGAAGAATGCGGCACGGCGGGCGATTATCTGGCGGAGGACGCTGGCTGAAGGGCTGGACCCTAGGCAGCGCGCCCGCGGCGCGTTACAGCGCGCCCGACCAGGAGACGCCAAGGCGATGAGCGAAGCCCACCCCTTTTTCGACATGCACGAACACGGCTTCGTGCGCGTGGCGACGGCGACCCCGTGCAGCCGCACCGCCGATGTCGCCTACAATACCGCCGGCGTGCTCGCCGAGGCGAAGAAGGCGCACGCGGCGAACGTCGATCTGGTGGTCTTCCCGGAGCTGACCCTGTCCTCCTACGCGATCGACGACCTGCTGCTCCAGCACGCGCTGATCGAGCGGGTTGAGCAGGCGCTGGCCGAGGTGGTCGCCGCCTCGGCCGAATTGTCGCCGGTGCTGGTGCTGGGCGCGCCGCTGAAGCGCGGGGACAAGCTCTACAATTGCGCGGTGGTGGTCGCCCGCGGCCAGATCCTCGGCGTGGTGCCCAAGAGCTTCCTGCCCAATTACCGCGAATTCTACGAAAAGCGCCACTTCGCCCACGGGCGGGGCTGCACCGACCTGTGGATCGCCGTGGCGGGCGAGGAAGTGCCCTTCGGCACCGATCTGATCTTCGCGGCTGCGAACCTGCCCGGCTTCCGCTTCGGGATCGAGATCTGCGAGGATTTCTGGGCGCCCGTGCCGCCCGGGATGCAGGCCGCGCTCGCCGGGGCGCTGATCCTGTGCAACCTCTCTGCGTCGCCCGTCACCATCGGACGGGCGGACGACCGCCACCTCCACTGCCGCTCCAGCGCCAGCCGCGCGATCGCCGCCTATGTCTATTCGGCGAGCGGGCACGGCGAGAGCACCACCGACCTTTCGTGGGACGGGCAGGGCGTGGTCTACGAGATGAGCGCGCTGCTGGCGCAGTCCGAACGCTTCGACCGGTCGGGCGAGCTCACCATCGTCGACATCGACACCGAGCGTCTCGCCGCCGAGCGGATACGCAACCAAACCTTCGCCGACGCGGCGGAGTGGGCGGGGCGGCCGGACGACACCTACCGCAAGGTCGTGTTCGAGCACGCCTATGCTGCGGGCGATATCGGCCTGGTCCGCCCGGTGGCGCGCTTTCCCTTCGTGCCCGACCGGCCGGAACGGCTCGACGAGGATTGCTACGAGGCCTTCAACATCCAGGTCGACGCGCTGATGCGGCGGATGCAGTCGACCGGCAGCAAGAGCCTCGTGATCGGCATCTCGGGCGGGCTCGACTCCACCCATGCGCTGATCGTCGCCGCCAAGGCCTGTGACCGGCTGGGCCTGCCGAGGAGCACGATCCGGGGCTACACCATGCCCGGCTTCGGCACGTCGGAGGGGACGAAGACCAATGCCCACCGGCTGATGGCGGCGATGGAGATCACCGCGGGCGAGATCGACATCCGCCCCGCCGCGATGAAGATGCTGGAGGACATCGGCCACCCCTTCGCCGATGGCGAGCCGGTCCACGACGTGACCTTCGAGAACGTCCAGGCGGGCCTGAGGACCGATTACCTCTTCCGCCTCGCCGGACAGCACAAGGGCTTCGTCGTCGGCACCGGCGACCTTTCCGAGCTGGCGCTGGGCTGGTGCACCTATGGCGTGGGCGACCACATGAGCCATTACGGCGTCAACGCGGGCGTGCCCAAGACCCTGATCCAGTACCTGATCCGCTGGGTGATCGCGACGGGCCAGTTCACCGACGCCTGTGGGCAGGTGCTGGGCGATGTGCTCGCGACCGAGATCAGCCCGGAACTCGTGCCCCCGGGCGCGGACGGGGCCATGCAATCGACCGAGAGCCTCGTCGGGCCCTATGAGCTCAACGACTTCTTCCTCCACCACATCACCCGCTTCGGCCAGCGGCCCACCAAGACCGCCTTCCTGGCGTGGCACGCGTGGAAGGAGGCGGGCAGCGGCCTCTGGCCGGCGGGCTTCCCCGAGGGCGCCAGGAACGCCTACGACCTTGCCACCATTGCCCGCTGGCTCGACAAGTTCTGCGCGCGCTTCTTCGGCTTTTCGCAGTTCAAGCGGTCCGCGCTGCCCAACGGCCCGAAGGTCTCCTCGGCGGGCGCCCTGTCCCCGCGCGGCGACTGGCGCGCGCCCTCCGATGCGGTGGCGGCCGTGTGGCGCGAGGAATTGCGCCAGGGCCTGCCCGACGAGGTGGCGAACGACCTTCCCGCCTGATGCCGAGGAGCCTGCCCCTCTCCGCGCTCGGCATCATGCTGTTCTGCAATGTCGCCTGGGCGATGAACGTCGTGGTCAGCAAGATCGCGGTCTCGACGCTTGGCCTGCCGCCGCTGTTCTACACCGTGCTGCGATCGGCGACGGTGCTGGCGGTGCTGTTCCCGCTGCTGCTGCGCCAGAGACCCGACCGCCTGCCGCTGGTGCTGGCGATCGGCTTTGCCATCACGGGCGGGAGTTTCGGCTTGCAGTTCATCGGCCTCCAGACCGCGAGCCCCTCGGCGGTAGGGATCGTCAACCTCTCGGGCGCGCCGCTCACCGTGCTGTTCGCGATCATCTTCCTCGGCGAGGAGGTGCGCTGGCGGCGCGGGCTGGGCATGGCGCTGGCGCTGGGCGGCGTGGGCCTTGCCATCGGCGCGCCTTCGGAGGCGGGCGATCCGGTGGGGCTGGGCTTCGCCTTCGCGGGCGTGCTGGTGGGGGCCTTCGCTTCGGTCTTCGTCAAGCGGCTGGAGGTGGAATCGGTGACCTTGCAGGCCTGGGCCGGGCTCGCTTCGCTGCTGGTCATGCTCCCCGCCACGCTGGCGCTGGAAAGCGGGCAGTGGGAGGCGTTCAGCGCCGCCCCGCTGGCGGCGGCGGGATGCGTGCTGTTTGCCGGGTTGGTCGTCTCGGTCGGCGCCCACTCGGCCTATTTCCGGCTGTTCCAGACCTACGACGCCAACCTCGTCGTGCCCCTGACCCTGCTTACCCCGCTACTCACCATCGCCTTCGGGACCTGGCTGACGGGGGACACGATCCACTGGCCGCTGATCGTCGGCGGGATCATGGCGCTCGTCGGAGTGGCGATCATCGTCATCCGTCCGAGCCGAACGATCTTCAAGTGGCAGCTGATGCGGCCGAAGATCTGACACGGCCCATGTTGAACATGAAACCTTCCGCGAGCGGGGGGCTGACAGGTGCCTGGCGCGGGCAGGGCGGGGTGAGCGGAGGGCGGTGCGATCCTTGCCGGCCGCCCCCCCCGCCCATGTCATGCCGCGAGCTTCAGCGCCGCGTCCTGCGCCGCGGCGATCTTGGCTTCGCCGCCTTCTCCCATGATCCCGTCGGCGGCGACGATCTCCACGTCGGTGATGCCGAGGAAGCCGAGGAAGAAGGTCAGCCAGCGGCTCATGAAGTCGATCTCGCTGCCCACCGGCGTGCCGCCGCTGGCGATGGCGATATAGGCCTTCTTGCCTGTCAGCAGGCCTTCGGGGCCGGTCGCGGTGTAGCGGAAGGTGGTGCCGGCGCGGGCGACGAGGTCGGCCCAGGCCTTGAACGTGGCGGGCGGTCCGAAGTTGTAGATCGGCGAGGCGATCACGATGGTGTCGGCGGCCTGCAGCTCGGCGATGAGTTCGTCGGCGATCCGCGCGAGTTCGGCCTGCTCCGGAGTGCGATCGGCGGCGGGGGTGAGGTTCGCGCCAAAACGCTCGGCGCTGACATAGGGCAGGTCGTTCGCGGCAAGGTCGCGGGTGGTGACGCTGGCGCCGTTCCGGGCGGCGAGGCCATCGACGAGGCGCTGGCCGAGGCCGCGCGAGATGCTGTCGGCCTCCGAACGGATGCTGGCGGTGATGTAGAGGATGTTGCTCATCGATGTGTGTCCTTGAAGGGGGAGGGGGGTGGAGCCGGCCGGGGGGAGAGGGGGTGGGGGAACCGGCCGGCTCCGGGGGGAGGGTTGGCCTTACGCCGCGTCGACCAGCACGACCTCGCTGTCTTCGAGCGCGGTGATGGTCACGCTGTCCATCTGCGTGATCGCCACGCCGTCGCGGGCGTTCGCCTCGACATCGTCGATCCGCACCTTGCCGGTGGCGGGGACGAGGTAGAGGTGGCGATCCGCCGAGCGGGGCGTGTAGGTCACGCTCTCGCCCGCCTTGATGGTCGCGCCCAGCACCCGGGCATCGGCCCGGATGGGAAGCGCGTCATCGTCGTTCGCCGCGCCGCTCGCCAGCGGCACGAAGGCGCCGTTGCGGGTCTCCTTGGGGAACTGCCGCGCGCCCCAGCTCGGCTGGCCGCCCCGCGCATCGGGGATGATCCAGATCTGGAACAACGTGGTCGTCTCGTCCTCGAGGTTGAACTCGGAGTGCGCGACGCCGCTGCCGGCGCTCATCACCTGCACGTCGCCCGCCTCGGTGCGGCCTTCGTTGCCCATCGAATCGCGGTGCGTGATCGCCCCGGTGCGGACATAGGTGATGATCTCCATGTCGCTGTGCGGATGGGTGGGGAAGCCGCTCTTGGGCGCGATGGCATCGTCGTTCCAGACGCGCAGCGCTCCCCAGTGGACCCGCGCCGGATCGTGGTAGCCTGCGAAGGAGAAGTGATGATGCGCGTCCAGCCAGCCGTGGTTGGCGGCGCCGAGGGTGTTGAAGGGCCTGAGTTCGATCATGGCGTGTCTCCTGTCTCAAGAGTGTGAACGCCAGATAGGCCATGCGGTTCGTGCGGATAAGTGCGATAAAACTTGCCAAGATGTTCGGGTTATCTGAACATGATGACATGAAGCTCGGTGAACCCTCCCTCGATCAGCTACGCATCTTCATCGCCGTCACGGAAGCCGGCAGCTTCGGCGGCGCGGCCAAGGCAATGGGGCGTGCGGTTTCCGCGATCTCCTACGGCATCGCCCAGCTCGAGGCGCAGCTCGCGCTGACCCTGTTCGAGCGCGAGGGCTCGCGCCGCCCGGTTCTGACACCGGCGGGGGAGGGCCTGCTGGCCGAGGCGCGCGCCATCGCCGATGCGGCCGATGCCTTGCTCGCCAAGGCGCGCTCGCTCCATGCCGGGCAGGAGCCGTCGCTGACGCTGGTGATCGACGTGATGGTGCCGGGCGAGATCACCGCGCATGTCCTCGGGAGCTTCCGGCAGATGTTTCCGACCTGTGCGCTGACCATGCGGATCGAGGGGCTGGGCGCGGTCGCCGCCTGCCTGATCGAGGGCGGGGCCGATCTGGCGCTCGGCGGGCCGGTGATCGGCGATCATCCGATGCTGGAGAGGCAGGCCGTCGGCGAGCTCGATCTGGTGCCGGTCGCCGCGCCCTCGCACGCGCTGGCGCGCGCAGGCGTGCAGCCGGGGGAGAGCCGCCGCCACCT